>CAYZZJ010000068.1:0-10071 GCA_964482885.1 uncultured Ruminococcus sp.
CGTCTGTATATCTCGTCCTCCTCGTTTATGAAGTGGGCGTCACAGGTCGCGCAAACGGGCTTTCCGAGCTTTTTACCAAGCTCGCAGATATGCTTATTGATTTCTATAAGGTCATCGTCGGAGCGGACGTTCTCAACCTTTGCGTCCTCGATAAGGAAACGGTTGTTGCCGAGAGGCTGGATCTCAAGATAATCGTAAAACTCGGCAATCTCCTCGATCTCCTGCGCGCTTCTGCCGTCGAGGATAGCGCGATACAGCTCTCCCGCCTCGCAGGCAGAGCCGATAATAAGTCCCTCCCGGTACTGCTCAAGCACGGTTTTAGGTATTCTCGGGAAGCGGTGATAGTAGTCTAAGTAGCTCGCTGAAATAAGCTTATAGAGATTTTTAAGACCGTCCTTATTCTTCGCAAATATAATCATGTGGTAGGGGCGAAGCTTAAGGGGGTCGGTGTTCTCACTCATTGTATCGAGCATAGCCTCAAAGGTGCTGACGCCCTCGGAGCGCAACCTCTCAAGCATAACGAAAAATATGCGCGCAAGCACCTCGGCATCGTCATCTGCTCTGTGGTGATGCTCTTGAACAATTCCGTAATGCTCGGCTATAATGTTGAGCTTATGCTTATTTAACTCGGGGTTTACGTACCTTGAGAGGCCTACCGTGTCAAGATAGGTATTGCCAAACGGCAAGCCTTGGCGCTCTGCCGCAACGCGGATAAAGCCGATATCGAAGTTAGCGTTATGAGCTATCAGCATATCGTCACCCACGAAGGAGAGGAAGATCTCAAGAGCCTCGCGCTCCTTGGGCGCGCCCTTTACCATCTCATCGGTAATCGAGGTAAGAGCGGTTATTTCCTCCGAGATATGACACTCGGGGTCGACGAATATATCCATACGGTCGATAATCTCGCCCGCCTTTATCTTGACAGCACCGATTTCTATTATCTTAGAGGTTTTATTCGACAAGCCCGTGGTTTCGATATCGAATACAACCATCTCGTCGTCAAATGAGGGGCGCGCCTTACCGAACATACATTTCGCCGTATCGTTGACGAAGTATGCCTCCATTCCGTAGAGGATCTTAAGAGGGCCCTTTCCCGCCTTTTCCGCCTTTTCGACGGCGAGCATAACCTCGGGGAAGGACTGAACGTTTCCGTGGTCGGTAACGGCAATAGCCTTATGACCCCAGCGTATTGCGGTATCAACGAGATCCTTAGGAGTGATTATAGCATCCATCTGCGACATATTCGTATGCAGATGAAGCTCTACTCTCTTTTCCTCGGCATCGTCACGGCGCTCAAGCTTCTTTATCGTCTTAGCCGCGCGAAGATCAAGCACGAATTCGTTGTCAAACTTATCGCGCCTCGGGCGACCGAGAACGGCTAAGTGAGTTCCCGGCTTGATGCCTTTAATCCAGCCAAGCGTGTCTGGCGTTTCCATTTTTCTTAAATAAACGCCGCACGCACCGTCGGATATACCTATGGTGCAGCTGATCTTATCGCCGTTTCTCGTTTCCTTGGTTTCTACCGAGTAAACCGTGCCGAGATAGACCGACGTTGCCGTATTTTTACCAAGCTCGGAGAGAGGGGTAGGCTCGATAACCTCAAAATCATTACCGAGAATAAGCTCCGTTTCCTCAACCTTATAGATAGATGCGCCCATTTTGTATACGCCGTCGGATATAACAGAATTCTTGCCTGCAAGAGGCGAGATACCGACCTTTGCCTCGAAGCCGTAGTGCGGATCCTGCTCTGCCTCCTCCTGGCGGCGGCGCGCAGCCTCGGCGCGCTCCATACGTGCGCGCTCTATTCCCTCCCGCTCAGCCTCTACGAGAACGTCGGCACGCCAGGCGTCCATAGATGCGCGGAATGCCTCCTTGCCCTCGGACTCACAGACGGTGACAGTTCTTTTAATACCATATCTGCTGTGCAGAATATTTGCAAGTATCTGCTGTGTTCCTGCGTTATTGACGAAGTCTATACCAAGCTCCCCGAAGGGTATAGCAATCCGGATATTCTCACCGTCATCGGTATACCTTGCGTTAGCGAAAAATCCGTGCGTAATAGCACCGCATTGCGCCGCCTCATAGGTAACCTCGGCAAAGCGCGAGATATTGAATTCGCTCTCGGGGAAATGCGGTATAATCTTGAAGGTTGCGGCACCGTAAAGCAAACGGCACTCGTCCTCTATTTCGTATATAAGCTCGGCATCCTCGTGGAAGGGGAAATACAGCTCGACCTCGACCTGCATTACCGGTTCTTTTTTATATCTGAATCTGGCGTCCGTTGCTCGAAGCAACAGCGCTCTTTTTTCTTCTGTCGGCTGATATCTGGTAAAGACATCAAAGAAGGTTTTTCTTGCCGCCATGCGTCCTTCCTTTCCTATGCTTCTCTCTCATATTCCTTCTTAATGAGAGCAAGCTCGCCGATAAGCGCATCTATGAGCTTGTCCTCAGGTACTTTTCTTATTATTTCTCCTTTTTTGAAGAGTAGCCCCTCACCGTTGCCGCCCGCAATTCCGAGGTCGCACTCTCTTGCCTCACCGGGGCCGTTTACAACACAGCCCATAAGCGCGACCCGTACGGGCAAGGAGGTAAGCCCCTCGCTTGCGGCACGCTCCTTGAACTCACGGAGGAGCGAGATAAGGTCGATTTTTGTCCTTCCGCAGGTTGGGCAGGATACGATATCCATGTGCGGGGACGAATTAAGCCCTAAGGAATTAAGTATCTCGCGTGCAGCACCGATTTCCTCTGTGGGATCGTCGGTGAGCGACACTCTGATCGTATCTCCTATACCCTCGGCAAGCACCGTTCCGATACCTATGGCTGACTTGATAAGCGCGCTGCCGCCGCCGCCCGCCTCGGTAACGCCGAGGTGTATCGGGTAATCGGTTTTTTCTGCAAGCAATCTGTTTGCCGCTATCATATCGGGTACGGTAGACGCCTTAACCGAAAGGACGATATCCTGAAAATCGTATTTTTCAAGCAAAGAGGCGTGATAAAGCGCACTCTCAACGAGTGCCCCCGGTGTAGGTCCGCCGTGCCTGGCTAAGATATGCCTATCGACAGAGCCGGAATTTACTCCTATGCGAATAGGTATACTTCCTCTCTTGCACGCCTCTGCAACGGCGCGCACACGGCTCTCGCCACCTATGTTACCGGGGTTTATGCGTATCTTATCCACGCCTATCTCGGCAAGAGCAAGCGCGATCTTATAATCAAAATGAACGTCGGCAACGAGCGGAGCCGTAATACCGCGCGATTTTAACACCTCGAAGGTTCTGACCGAGTCGACGCTCGGGGCGGTAATGCGTATAATATCGCAGCCCGCCTCGCAAAGGCGCATAGCCTGCATATAGGTCGCTTCTATATCGAGAGTATCGGTGTTAGTCATAGACTGAACGCTTACGGGAGCGCCGCCGCCAATAACAATATTGCCAACCTTAACGCTCCTTGAGCGTCTTCTTTCGTACATAGCTATACCTCCTTTGCAAATATATCTTTACATTATGCTAGAATAGCGTGAAAATATCCTTCACCATTATGATAAGCGACAGTCCTAATAGGAGCATCAATCCCGTCGCATTTATCGCTGCCTCCACCTTAGCGGGAAGTTTCTTCTTTGTTATCATCTCAACAAGCAGAACGATAAGCCTGCCCCCGTCGAGCGCGGGTATCGGCAAAAGGTTCATAAAGCCGAGATTTATGCTGATTATAACTACAAGATTGAGCACCGAAATAAATCCCGAGGACACGGCATCACCGATAGCACCCGAAATACCTACAGGCCCCGAAACGGCGGCAACGGTGTACCTGCCTGTTATAAGGTCAAATATGGACTCCCAGCACATGCGAAGCACAAGCCCCGTTTTACGGAAGGTGATTGAGAAGAAGCTGAAGAAGTCCTTCTCTATTGCATATATCTTAAAGTCCATAATGCCGAAGACCTGACCCTGGTCGGTCATGCGCGGGAATTGCACGTCCTTGAGGGTCTGTTCGACACCGTCGCGTATAACGACCACGTCGACCGGCTCGTTGCCGTGACGCATTATCTCATACGAAAGCTCATCTGCCAGAACGACGCGGTTGCCGTTTATGCTGATGATTTCATCTCCCACCTTCAAGAAGCTGTCCGAGCGGACAGAGAGATCTATCTCGCCGCCCATATCCGACATCTCCTCGTCGGTTGCAAATGCGGCAACCTCGGTGCCGCCTATTCTGAGAACTCCGACGATAATAAACATCGCTATAAGTCCGAATACGATATTGACAAACGCGCCCGCAGCCGTAATTATAAATCTCTGCCAGGCAGGCTTCTTGTTAAACGCATTGGGATCGTCGGATTCCTCGTCCTCTCCAACCATAGCCACAAATCCACCTATAGGAAGCATAGCAAGGCTATATCGGGTACCGCTCTTTTTAGAGTCGTACCACATAAGCTTTGGTCCCATTCCGATTGAAAACTCGGTTATGGTTACACCGAAAATTCTGGCGGTGATAAAATGACCGAATTCATGTATAAATATCAAAAAGCCGAAAACTAACAGTGAGATGAGGACTGTAATCAGTATATCCATTAAGATTCTCCAAAAAAACTAACGTGTTATGCCGTGTATGATCTCGCGCGTCACGGCACGCGCCTCTCTGTCGCTCTCGATAATGCCGTCAAGCTCGTATATACCCGATGCCGCCGAAAGTCGTGCATAGCACTCCTCGACGCACTCCGCTATGTCCGTAAAGCCAATCTTCTCGCTGAGAAACGCTGCAACCGCAACCTCGTCAGCCGCGTTCATTACGGCGGGCATTGCTCCGCCGTCCGAAATTGCACGGCTTGCGAGTGACAAAAGCGGAAAGGCATCGTATCTCGGACGCTCAAAGCTGAGTGTGCCTATTTTTGTAAGGTCGAGCGGCTCGCCTGCGGATACGCACCTTTCGGGGTAGTCCACGGCATACTGCACGCACATACGCATATCGGGAAGGGAAAGCTCGCCTATGATGCTGTTATCAATGTATTCGACCGCCGAATGAAGTATGCTCTCGCGGTGTATAAGAACCTCGACCGCTGAAGGCGAGATGTCGAAAAGATGCACCGCCTCGATAAGCTCGAAGCCCTTATTCATAAGAGTTGCCGAGTCGACGGTTATCCTCGCTCCCATTTTCCAGGTGGGGTGAGCGAGGGTATCCGCGAGAGTTACCGAGCGAAGCTCCTCTACACTCTTATCGCGGAAGGGACCGCCCGATGCGGTAAGCAAAATACGCTTTATCTCACCGTGCCTACCCGATTTCAGCGACTGAAAAATAGCCGAATGCTCGCTGTCCACGGGGATTATCTCAACGCCCTTATCGTAAGCGCGCCTCATAACTATCTCTCCTGCGACAACGAGTGATTCCTTGTTAGCGAGAGCAAGCCTGCGCCCCGAATCAATGATGCTAAGTGTGGGTGCAAGCCCTGCAAAGCCCGAAACTGCGTTAACCACGACCTCGGCTGAGGTAGCGTGAATTGCCGCATCGAGCGCATCAGCTCCTGAGCTGATGGAAATATCGGTATCCGCGAGAGCGGTCGCGAGCATGCTTGCAGCCTCCGCATCAGTCATTACGACAAAGCGCGGCGAGAACTCCCTGGCCAGCGCCTCCATGCCGGACACGTCACCCCTCGCCGAAAGAAGGTCGACGCGGTAGCCGCGGTCGCGAGCTACGTCGAGCGCCTGCGTTCCGACCGAGCCTGTTGCACCGAGGACGGCAATAGTTTTTCTTTGCATAACAATCTCCATATTCCGCACTTGCGGCGGTATAAAATTACTCCCCTTGCATGAAAACCGCCGCAGATTTGCGACGGTTTTCACTTTTTAGTTAAGGTAAGGCTCGGAATTATCCTACCGCAACGAATGGCGGGAAGATAAGAGCAAAAAGCATCAGCAGCGTGCATATAGAAAGCACGGAATCAAATCTGTCTATTGCGCCGCCGTGCCCGGGGAAGAGGTTACCGTAATCCTTAACACCGCACTGCCTTTTAATCATAGATGCCCAAAGGTCACCAAGCTGAGATATTAAGGACAGCACAAGACCCATAACCGCAAGGGATATGTAATTCGGCTCAACGCTCTTATCGAGAAGCGAAACGATAAGTCCGTAAAGCAGCGTAAGTCCCACCGACGCTATAACTCCGCCGATAGAGCCCTCGACCGTCTTCTTCGGGCTCACCTCGGGGATAAGCTTATGCTTTCCGCACAGGGTGCCGACAAAGTACGCAGATATATCACACCCCCACGCAATAATAAGGGGTAAGATAAAGAGGTAGAAGCCGCACTCCATATATCGGAGCAGCGTATAGGAAACAAAGGAGCTGACGATGTACACAACCGACATAAATGCGATAGCTATCTCACGCACGTCAAGCTTTCCTCTGACGAATACGGCTGCAAACGCCATGTATAAAAGGAAAAGAAAGAATATTATAGCAATAAAGGTTACGTACGAAAGCGAATATCCGTCGCCGAGAAAGCCGACGTACATCCATGAAAAGTCCTTGTACGCAAGGAAGGGCAGAAGTATTGCCAAAACGTATGACGGAACGGCAACAATATATGATTTGTGTACGCCGAACACTCGCAAAAACTCCATAACCGATAAGAAGGAGAATAAGGACATTGCAAGCGGGAAGACGATGTATTCAGACAATATTAATATAGGAATACCTATTGCAGCAAAAATCAATGCTGTTATAATTCTAGTTTTCATTTTTCCCTTTCAAGCTCTAAAAACGGAATGCAAAATTCAGTAATAAAGGTTGCGGCTATTCTTCTATTACGCCGCCGTAGCGTCTTTGCCTGGAGTAAAAGTCCTCGACCGCCTTCACTATATCGGCTCTGCCAAAGTCCGGCCAGAGCGTATCGGTGATATGCAGCTCGGAATATGCACCCTGCCACAACAGGAAGTTCGACACTCTGCACTCTCCTCCCGTTCTTATGATAAGATCGGGGTCGGGAGATTCCGAGGTGTAAAGGTAACGGGCAAGATCCTCTGCCGTTATAGGTCCGCCGCACTCGGCGAAGGCGGCGTTCGCGGCGTTGATAATCTCATCTCTGCCGCCGTAATTAAGCGCCAGATTACAGATAAACTCACGCCTAGAGAGCATATTCTCTATCTCGATGCACTTATTCCTCAGCCTCTCGGGCAACGCAGCCTTATCGCCGAGGAAGCGCATGCAGAACGACGGATCCTTATTCATCTTCTCCACAACAACCTCGTCAAGGTATTTGTAAATCAGATTCATAAGGCCGCTTACCTCCTCCTCGGACCTCTTCCAATTTTCGGTGGAAAAGGCGTAGAGAGTAACGTGATGGATACCCATTTCGCGAAGGTCGGTCAACACCTTCTCTATTATCTTAGCTCCCGCTACGTGCCCAGCGCTGCGCGGCAGCATACGGCGCTTCGCCCATCTGCCGTTGCCGTCCATAATAATACCTATGGAATTAAGGCGGGAATCAACGTGCGGCAGCTCTATCGTAGTTTTCAATACGGAGACCTCCGTTATCAGATTTCCATTATCTCCTTGGTCTTCGCAGCGGTAACCGCGTCAACCTCCTTGACGTACTTATCGGTGAGTTCCTGAACGCTCTTCTCGCTAGACTTAGCCTCGTCCTCAGTCATCTCGGAATTCTTCTTCATGGTCTTGATGGTATCGGTAGCATCACGGCGGATGTTACGGATAGCAACCTTGGCATCCTCACCCATTCTGGATACCTGCTTGGAAAGCTCGCGACGGCGCTCCTCGGTTGTGGGGGGGAAGGCAAGGCGGATAACCGAGCCGTCATTCTGAGGATTGATGCCGAGGTCGGAGGTGAGAATAGCCTTCTCAATACCTCTCATGATCGACTTATCCCAAGCGGTGATGGTAATGGTTCTTGCATCGACAACCTTTATCTCAGCGATAGAGGAGATGGGTGTGGGCGAGCCGTAGTAGTCAACGCTGATCTTCTTAAGCACGTCAGCGCTTGCCCTGCCCGCTCTTATAGTAGAGAGATTATCGCTGTAGGAGGCGATAGTCTTCTTCATTCTGCTTTCAAAATCTCTGGTATCGAGCTTCATATATTTTCTCCTGTTATTTCAAATTTATTTGGATTAATCTGCGGTGATTACAGTTCCGACGATCTCGCCTCTGATAGCCTTGGTTATATCCTCGGGATTTTTAAGTCCGAAGACGTGTATAGGCATACCCGTAGAGAGACAGAACGCCGTAGCGGTGGCATCGATAGCCTTGAGGTTCTTCGCAAGCACGAAGGACGCGCTGACGCGCTCAAGCTTCTCTGCCGTGGGATCCTTCCTCGGATCCGCGGTGTATATGTAATCAACGTTCTTAGCCATAAACATAGCGTCTGCCGAAATCTCCGCCGCTCTTACGGCACCGGTGGTGTCCGTCGAGAGGAAGGGAATGCCGAGACCTGCGCCGAAGATAACTATCTCTCCAGCCTCAAGCCTTGCTACGGCATCCTCCGCGGAATAAGGAAGCGCAAAGGGGGACATAGGAACAGCGGTCATAACCGCCGCAGGAGTGCCCGCGCGGGTTACAGCGTCCTTGAGGCATATCGCGTTCATAACAGTAGCGAGCATACCCATTCGGTCTGCCGCGGTTCTGTCCATCTCACCGCCTGCTCTGCCACGCCAGATATTACCCGCGCCGACAACAACGGCAATCTGATATCCCTCTTTAACCGCATCTGAGAGCGATGCCGCAACCTTATCGACAAACTCGTTGTCGTAAAGCCCGTCCGCTCCGTTGGCGAGCGCCTCGCCCGAGAGCTTAAGTAAAATTCTCTTCATACTACTGTCCGTCCTCGACCGTACCTCATTACTTACCGCACTTTATTGCGATAGCCGCCTTAGCCTTAGCTGCGATATTAGCCGCGGTAAGACCGTACTCCTCGAGAAGCGCAGGCACACTACCGCTCTTACCGAACTTATCCTCTACGCCGACGCGAAGCACAGGAACGGGACAAGCCGCGGAAACGACCTCACATACCGCGGCACCCAGACCGCCGATAATGCTATGCTCCTCTGCAGTAACGATAGCGCCGGTCTTACGTGCAGCCTTAACGAGGATATCCTCATCGATGGGCTTGATGGTGTGAAGGTTAATAACCTCGGCGGATATTCCCTCTGCCGCGAGAAGCTCTGCAGCCTCAACGGCAAGATGTACCATAAATCCGGTAGCAACGATAGTAACGTCACTTCCCTCTCTGTAGGTAACGCCGCGACCAATCTCAAACTTGTAGTTCGGGATCTCGGAGGTGAGGTTCGGAACGGCAAATCTGCCGAATCGCATATATACGGGACCGTAGTGATTGATAGCCGCCTCAACTGCCGCGTAGGACTCGCTTGCATCAGCGGGGCAGATAACGGTCATGCCGGGAATGGTACGCATGAGCGCCATATCCTCGTTGCACTGGTGGGTTGCGCCGTCCTCACCGACGGTAATGCCCGCGTGAGTTGCGCCTATCTTAACGTTAAGGTGGGGATAGCCGATGGAGTTACGAACCTGCTCGAATGCTCTGCCTGCCGCAAACATCGCAAAGGAGGATACGAAAACAGTCTTGCCCGTTGTTGCCACTCCGGCAGCCGCACTCACCATGTTGCCCTCTGCTATACCGCAATCGAAGAAGCGCTCGGGATGAGCCTTCTTGAACATACCCGTCTTGGTAGCTGCCGCAAGGTCAGCATCGAAAACGAGGAAATCATACTTATCTGCGAGCTCGACGAGCGCTGCGCCGTAGCTCTCTCTGGTTGCCTTCTTTTCCATTATCATTCACCTCTCAAAGTTCATTCGCGATTTTCTCAAGATCGGCAATCGCAACCTTATACAGATCCTCCTTAGGAGCCTGACCGTGCCACTCGCACTTGTTCTCCATGTAGGAAACGCCCTTACCCTTGGTAGACTTAGCGATAATCACAGTGGGCTTACCCTTGGTAGCCTTAGCCTCAGCGAGGGCTGCCTCGATCTGATCAAAATCGTGCGCGTCGATAGTGATAACGTTCCAGCCGAAGGCGAGAAGCTTCTCATCGTGAGGAGTGGGGTTCATA
>CAYZZJ010000069.1:0-9883 GCA_964482885.1 uncultured Ruminococcus sp.
TTAGCGTTGTCATCCCCGCCCTCTCCCGCCGCGACCCCCCCCCCGCCCTACAAATAGGGTGTCAACGCCCTGCCCTACGCCGCCTTGCGCTACCCAAAGGGGAGGTTAAGAAGCTCTCGTGCTGCCGGATAATATCTTCTGCGCAAAGAGGGTGCATTAAATTACTAACCTAAATAAAAAAAGGAATATAGCTATGTCAAGATTTGGAGTTATGCTCGATATGTCGCGCAACGCTGTTATGCGCCCCGACGAGCTTAAAAATTACATCAAAATTCTCGCATCCTTCGGCTACAACATGGTTCAGCTTTATACCGAGGACACCTACGAGGTTGACGGAGAGCCCTACTTCGGTTATCTGCGCGGCAGATATACTAAGGAGGAGTTAAAGGACGTCGTCGCCTACGCGGCTACGCTCGGCGTGGAGGTTATACCCTGCATACAGACGCTCGCGCACCTCGAGGCGATATTTATGTGGGATAAATATAAGGCTATGAACGATACAGCCAATATTCTTCTCGTTGATGACGAGCGCACCTACGCGCTTGTTGAAAATATGTTCCGCTCGATACGCGAGTGCTTCACCACCGATATCATTCATATCGGTATGGACGAGGCGCATATGCTCGGCCTCGGAAAGTACCTCGACAAAAACGGCTATCACGATCGCTTCGAGCTGCTATCGCGCCACCTTAAGCGCGTTATTGCAATAGCCGAGAGGTATGGCTTCAAGCCTATTATGTGGTCGGATATGTTCTTCCGCATTGCCAACGGCGGCGAGTACTACGACTGGTCGAATATCAATGACGAGGTTATTGCCGCCTGCCCCGACGGGGTCGGACTTGTGTATTGGGATTATTATCACAATAAAAAGGAATTCTATGACGGAATGCTCGCCGCGCACAACCGCTTCGGCCGTGAGGTATGGTTCGCGGGAGGTGTTTGGTCATGGGTCGGTCTTGCCCCCTTGTCTACCTTCTCCATAGACGCTATGCGTGAGGCAATGAGCGCCTGCCGTGACGAGGGCGTTGACAATATAATGTTCACCATGTGGGGAGATAACGGCTCGGAATGCTCGCTCCACGCTATGCTCCCCGCGCTCTTCAATATCAAGAAATTTTACGACGGTGTTACGGACATGGAGGCTATCCGCCGCGAGTTCTACGAGCTGACCGGCGAGGATTACGACGCTATGCTCGACCTTGAGCTGCCGAATATCGTCGCGGGTAACGATCGCCGCTCTCCCGGAAACGTATATAAGGTAATGCTGTTCTCGGATCCGCTCTTCGGCTTTGCCGACGTGACGGTCAAGGACGGTGAGGCGGTTGCGCTTGAGTATGCCGAGCATAAGAGAACGCTCGCAGAGCATATGAGGGCGAGCGCGAATCGCGCGTATCTTTACGAGACCGCGATGCGTATTTGCGACGTTATGGAGATCAAGTACGACCTCGGCGTAAGGCTGCGCCGCGCATACAAGGCGGGTGAGCGCGATACTCTCGCCGCAATGCTGCCCGAGCTTGAGGAATGTGCGCGCCGCGTTCGCGGCTTGCATACCGCCGCAAGCATTCAGTGGCACAAGGAAAACAAGCCCCACGGCTTCGAGGTTCACGATGCTCGCTACGGCGGACTCATTCTCCGTCTTGACGCCGTCGCAAGGAGAGTAAAGGCATATCTCGACGGCAAGGTTGATAAGCTCGAGGAGCTTGAGGAGGAGCTTCTGCCCTTCAGGTCGGCGTATGACGGACACCACGTTATAGACGGCACTCCCGGCACTCCCGGTATTCCCTCCGTGAGCAGATACGATCATATTTTCACGGTTAACAGAGTATAATTCGAAATAAAAAAGAGCAGACATACAAGCTTTATCTTGTGTGTTTGCTCTTTTTGTTGGTGAAGTTTTCGCAGGAGCGGAAGTGAAGTGGCTACGGACAGTCAAGCTAATTCTTAATTCTGAATTCTGAATTTACTTATGATATTCCGTGCCTTCTACGTACTTCTCATATGCCTCGTCGGTGACGCCGCCATTCGCTATAATATCCGAATAGAAGCTGCCGCTGTTCTTGACGGTGCGCTCGGCGGTTTCGTAGTCGACGTGGACTATACCGAAGCGTGCGCTCTCGCCCTCGCGCCACTCGAAGTTGTCAACGAAGCTCCAATGGTAGTAGCGCTCGATGGGGTTTTCCGTCTCGGATATGAGCTTAAGCTGGTCGTAGATGAAGCGCGCGCGGAAGGCATCGGTGTTGTCGCAGGTGCCGTTCTCGGTCACCCATACGGGTGCGCCGTAGCGCGCGTAAAGCTTATTCGAGAGGGATATCAGCCCCTCGGGGTACAGCTCCCAGCCGAGGTCGTTCTTATAACAGCCCTCGCGCACACCGTCGGCTATGCCCGAAACGGTAGAGCGGGAGTAGTAGTTGATGCCTATGAAGTCGTAGTACCTGCCGCGCTTAACGCCTTTCCTTTTCTTAACGGGGAAGCGGCAGACGCCCGTCATCATAGCCTCGGTTATCGCGCCCTGGAAGAGCCAATCGGTAAGCCGGGCGCAGAGCCTGTGCCAGGGATTCTTCGGGTTCTTCGGCTCGAATACGCGCAGATGATTTGCGAAGCTGACGCGCGTGTCGGTGTAGCCCATCTCGCGGCGCCTTTCATGTATGTATTCGTAGGCTTTAACGTGGCAGGCGGTCATGTTGGAGAATGCCGCGACAAGTGCGCCGAGCGATTTCTTCTCGGGAGGCCAGGTGCCGTAAAAGAGGCTGTTCGTGCAGTAGACGTTCGGCTCGTTTATCGTGATATACTCGCTGACGAGGTCGCCGAAGGCATCTATGGCATATCTCACGTAGTCCATGAATATATCCACGGACTCCTTCGCTGTGAAGCCGCCCATATCCTCGAACCAGAGGGGGTGGGTGAAGTGGTGCAGGGTTAAGAGGGGCTTGATGTCGCGCTCCTTTAAGTATTTTATTTCCTCGCGGTAGCGCTCGGTCACGGCGGCGTCAAACTCGCCGCGGCGAGGCTCAATGCGCGACCACTCGATGCCGAGGCGGTATATCTCGATACCCATATCCGCCATAAGGTCGCTGTCCTCGCGCCATCTGTCCCAATGCCCCGATGCACGCAGGATGCTAGTGCCGTCGTATATCTTTCCCTCCTCGGAAAAGCGCGCCCAGTTGGTATTTGGGTCGCCGCCCTCAATCTGCGCGCCTGCGGTGGCAGTTCCAAGGAGAAGCCCCGTCTTAAGCCTGAACTTCATCTATGGATACCTCGCCAACAGGCTCTGTAGCTTCCATAGGCTCGCACGCTTCCTCTTGTGAGGGGGCGTTTCTCTTTTCGAGATCTGCTATGATCTCGGAGTAGAGCTTCTCATCAATCTTAAACTTTTTCATATACAGCACGAAGCCGACGAGGATACAGATGAGAGGGAAGATCATCATGCCGAGCTTCATGATCCAGATAGAGCCGTCAGGTATGGCTGCGATTATCTCGGCGGACTTCGCGGCGTTATATTCGGCGTTGCCCTCGATGAAGGATTCCTCTATCTGATTGGCAACGGCATTAAGACCCGAGACTATAAGCGTTACTGTCAAGACGCCCTTGCTTATTGCGCTTCCTATCTGATTGACGAAGGGCTGTACGGCGAAGGACGCCGCCTCGCTTCTCTTGCCGAGCTTCCACTCACCGTACTCGATAGAGTCGGCGAGGAAGAGCAGCATCAGAAGCTGAATTATCGCCTGCGCGAAGAAGAGCGCAAGACCCGCGATAACTATGAGTGGCAGCCACTCGAAGGAGAAGAAAAATATCAGATACGCCGCGGTGACGGAGATCATCGAGCCTATATAAAGCTGCTTTCTTGTGAATTTCTTTCTAAGAAGCGGGAACACCGACAGCGCCGACAGCTGTGCTACCGCAAGCACTGCCGCGAACACCATGTATACGCCCTCGTCCTTGTACGCGTACTTGAAGTAGTAGGTGCCGAATGCGGTGGTCGAGCAATACCCGATCATAAAGAGCGCCATGGATATTGCAGCCACGAGAAGCTGATCGTTTTTGAACAGGGCGCGGAAGAGATCCTTTAAGCCTGTGCGCTCGACGTGGAGATTCTGGGTGCGGTCCTCCTTGACGCCGAAGACGGTGATGAGCTGGAAGAGGCACATTACGACGGCTGCAATCGCCGCGAATACAAAGATGCCGGTGCGTGCCTCCTCAAAGCCTATGACAAGTAGTGCGTCCTTGACGGCAGGGTAGAGAAGAACCATGGCGAACATACCGACGTTTGCACAAATTCTCGCAAACGAGCCGACACCCTCACGGACCTTCGGGTCCTTTGAGAGCGCGGGCATGAGCGACCAGTACGCTATGTCGTTGAGCGAGAAGAAGATGCTGAAGAGCAGATAGGTGATGCCGAGGAGAACTATGTGGGTGACTTCGTCAAGCTTGAAGTTGTGGAACATAAGGGTTGAGAGAACGGCGTTTCCGATCATTCCCACAACGATCCACGGCTTGTATTTGCCCCACTTGGTCTTGGTGTTGTCGACTATCGCGCCGATGAAGGGGTCGATGACGGCATCGAAAATACCGAAGAGGGTCAGCATTATTCCGAGCGCGGCAAGACCGCTGTCGGAGAAGGTGATAACCTCGGTGAGGTTTACCATAAGGTACATGCTGACAAGGGAGTAAAGAGCGTCGCGGCCGATCGTGCCGAGACCGAAGCAGAACATATTGATTTTCTGTCGCTTGTCCATTTCGTTTTTTCCTTTCGCTTGTTGCTTGAGTTTATTACAGATGAATATTGCGCCGTTAATGTAAAAAATGACAACTTATATCTACATATTGGTAGTGCGTGCCGTTTACAGCACGTCGGGGGCACACTCAATCGGCTCTATCAGATACAGGCTTGAGCCGAAGTCGCCTGTCACTCTGATATCGCCGTTATAGCCCGTGCCGCTGTACTGCATAGCAAGGGGTATGCCCGAGAGAAGCCCCTCGCCCGATATGCTGTAATCCTCTGTACCCTCGGTAAGCGAGAAGTACTTGTTTACAGTGCGGAGGATAAAGCCGTCGGCTCTCAGCCTTATCGGGCTGATGTGGTTGATAAGACCGCCGAAGCGGCTGATCTTAAGGTGCTGCTTGACCGAGGTCATTCGGTAGCGCTTGCCCTCGGCAGCTCCCAAAATCCTCAGGTAGTCGCGCTCGGGGCTTGCCGAGTAGGAGAGGTTCATTATAGAGGCTATTATCTCGCCGCCCTCGCCAAGCACCTGCCAGCTCTCGCGCTCGCCGCGCCTTGGGAAGTAGCGGTACAGTCTGCCGTATTGGAGCGTGCGTCTGTGCGCCTTGTAGAAGGCTATCTGCTCCTTTATCTGCTTCAGCTCGTCGGGGGTAAGCTCGCCGAAGTCAAGCTCGTAGCCGAGCGCGCCGAATGCCGCTACGTTAAAGCGTGTAGAGAGCGGTGCTGAGCGGAGCGTTTGCTGATTGGGTGTCATCGACACGTGTGCGGATACCGCGGATTGCGGATAGAACAGGTAGATGCCGCGCTGTATGTCCATGCGCTCGCGCGCGTCGGTGTCATCGGAGGTCCATATCTGCGGCGAGAAGGAGAGCATGCCAAGGTCAAAGCGGTTGCCGCCCGAGGAGCAGCTTTCAAAGAGAATATCCGGGTGCTTTTCCAAGAATATACGCCTCAGCACGTCGTAAAGACCGAGGGTGTATCTGTGGTAGAACTCGCCCTGGTTTTTAAGAGAGCGGGAGTATGCGTCGCTGATATGGCGGTTGTAATCCCACTTGACGTAGTCGATATTCGCCTCGGTGAGAATCTTGTCGACCGAGTCTACTATGTAGTCGCGCACGTCGGCGCGCGTCAGGTCGAGGACTAGCTGATTTCTGCCGTAGGAGGGGCTTCTGCCTGGGACGGTGATTGCCCAGTCGGGGTGCGCGCGGTAGAGGTCGCTGTCCTCGTTCACGCACTCAGGCTCGAACCACAGCCCGAAGCGCATGCCCATTTTGTGTATCTTATTACTGAGGCTCGCAAGAGTGCCGCCGAGCTTCTTTCGGTTTTCTACCCAATCGCCAAGCCCGCGCGTATCGTCGCTTCGCTTGCCGAACCACCCGTCGTCGAGAACGAACATCTCGACGCCTAGCCTTTTCGCGCGCCGTGCAAGGGCTAGGAGCTTGCGGCGGTTAAAATTGAAGAAGGTGGCTTCCCAGTTATTTATAACAACGGGGCGCTCGGAGTATCTCCACTTCTCGGGTGTGACGTGCGAGTTGACGAAATCGTGCATTCCGCGGCTCATGCCGTTCGTTCCGCCGAGGGAATAACTCATTACCGCGACGGGCGTATCAAAGCTCTTGCCTGAGGCGAGCTTCCATAAGAAGCAGTGCGGATTGATACCCGACATAACGCGCGTTGTGCCGTGGCTGCCGACCTCTGCGGCTGAATAGTGGTTTCCGCTGTACATAAGGTTGAAGCCGATGACCTCGCCATGCTCCTCGGTAGTCTCGCGCGACTTCAAGAGGAACGCGGGGTTGTGCTTGTTAGAGGAGTCGCCGGTGGTGGAATCGTTTACGTATATGCCGACGGTGAGGGGGCGGGAGGTTATATGAGCCTCCTTTATCCAGCCGCCGTCAAGCGTTATCAGCTCGTAATCCGACGTAGCGAGGTCGAGCATAAAGCTCATGAGCTTTCTTATGAATATCGGCTCGCCCGTGCCGTTTACCAGAGTGGCGCGCCTTGCGATAACGTCGCACTTGGGAAATACCGAGTATTCGAGCATGAGGCGTATATCGCTATACTTTTTGTCAACTAAGGTTATCAAAAGCGTGCTTTCCGCGCCACGCGGAGCGGGTAAAGCGCCTTCGTTTTTCGCGCCGCCCTTTATAATCTCGGACTTCTCAAATGCGAAATCGGTGACAAAGCTGCCATCGGGCATAATAATCTCGATTGGGCTGTGACGGAAGTCGCCCTTGCCAATCCCCGAGTATTCGAGCAGCAGGGTATCCAGCGAGTATGCGGGGTCGTCCTTGTCGTATGCCACGGTCGTGCCCAGCATTATCGTATTCTTGAGTGCTAGGGCGTCGGCATCGGCATCGGGGAGCCGCCTGCCGTAGTAGATATGCTCGGGGTGCCCTCTGTCCGTGATACGGAGGACGTAGCTCGTATTTTCGGTGTCGAGCTTGAATACACCGTCCTTTTCTGTAATCAAGGGGTTAACCTCCGATCCTTATAAGCTCAAATTCAAATGGCATAAGACCGTCGCACACCTCGTCATAATTCGAGATGATAACCTCACCGTCGAGCTGTAATGCCTTCGGCAGCTTCTGCACCTTGCCTGTCATATTGAATATAGCGGCGAGCTTTTCGTCACCGCACTCACGCGCGTAGGCATAGATGCTGTTAGATTCGTAAAGCGAGGTGAAGCTGCCGTCCTTGAGCGCCGCAAGCTCCTTGCGCAGAGCTATCATCTTCCTCCAGAAGGCGAGGACGCCACCCTCGCGCGCAAGCTCGCGCTCTACGTTTATCTCGGTGTGGTTACCGTTTACCTTCAGCCAGGGCTTACCCGTGGTGAAGCCTGCATGCTCACCCGCGGTCCACTGCATAGGCGTGCGCGCGTTGTCGCGCGAGGTGCGCTGTATCATTCTCCATGCGGTGCGCTTCGGAAGGTGGAGGGATTTCGTTGCCATGCCGTAGACGTTGTGGCTCTCGATGTCCTCGACCTCGGAGAGGTCCTTAAAGTCACCGTTCGTCATTCCTATCTCCTGACCCTCGAATACGAAGGGCGTGCCGCGCAGGGTCATTATTAAGCCTGCCATCATCTTCGATGCCTCCTCGCGGTACTTATCCGCGCCGACAAGGCGGCTGATAAATCTCGGCTGATCGTGGTTCTCGAAGTAGATTGCATTCCAGTCAAGCCCCTCTTGCCACTTTGTGATGGTGCGCATCAGCTTCTTCGGCTTCAGCTTGGTTTTGAACCACTTTACGATAATCTGGTCGCACTCCATATGCTCGAAGGAGAATGCCATATCAAGCTCGCCGCGCGCCTCGTCGGTGAGCTTACGAGCCTCGTCGGTGGTGACGAAAACGGTCTCTCCGACAGCCCACGCGCCGTACGGCTCAAGGCAGCTCTCGCGAAGGGTGCGAAGCACCTCGTGACAGCCCTCTGTGGAGAGGTAATGCTCCTGTCCTGTGAGGACGAAGCGCGGCTTGCCGTTCTCAAGAGAGTTCTTATATATGATGTTTATTACGTCGCAGCGGAAGCCCGCAACGCCCTTATCGAGCCAGAAGCGCATAATGTCCTCGACCTCTCGCATGACGTCGGGGTTATGCCAGTTGAGGTCGGGCTGCTTCTTCGAGAAGAGGTGGAGATAATACTCGTTCTCGCTCTCGCCGAAGCGTGTCCACGGACACTCGGCAAAGAAATTACCCCAGTTGTTCGGGAGCTTTCCGTCCTTGCCCTCGCGGATTATGTAGTAGTTGCGATATTTTTCCTCGCCTGCGAGCGCGCGGCGGAACCACTCATGCTCGTCCGAGGTGTGGTTGATAACGAGGTCCATAACGATGTCTATACCGCGAGCCTTTGCCTCTCGGATAAGCCGCTCAAAGTCCTCCATAGTGCCGAAGCGCGGCTGAATGGAGCGGTAGTCGGAAATGTCGTAGCCGTTGTCATCGTCTGGGCTTTTGTATATCGGGGAAAGCCAGATCGTATTCACGCCGAGGTCGGCTATATAGTCGAGCTTGGATATGATACCGGGCAGGTCGCCGAAGCCGTCTCCGTCTGTGTCGAGATATGAGCGCGGATAAATCTGGTATACGACGGTGTCGCTTTTGCAATTTCTTGCCATAATATCCTCCGTGGTTAATCGCTTTATATCTCCATTATAATTCATGCGCGCGTAAAAAGCAATAAAAACATGCTGACGGTAGAATCCACCTAGAAAGAAAAGGTAAACGTGAGGAGAGGAGTAAACGACTTGGATTCAGTGGCGCGAGCGACTGCGTCCCGAGCGTGGCGTAGGGCGGGGGCTTGCCTCCCGCCGTGTTTTGAGTGCGTTTGCTAGAGTGGTTGCCGTTGCTTGCGGAGCGGGGTTAGAAGCCGCGATTCCGTTATCACAGATAGAAAAAAGACATCCACGATGGGAGGTCTAGCAGTGATACATACAGAGTTTGCCGCGCGAGGGTGCTTGGTGCGAGCCGAAGGGCTTTGTTCTTGTCGTAGTGGCATCAACGCGCTATGGCAATATTCCGCAGGCGGAATGCATCGTCTGCTGTTAGCACAAGTTCGCCTCTGGCGAAGGCGGACTCTGCTCGCATGCCCGGGTTCGTACCGAGCCCGGTTGTATAGAAAAAAGACCTCCACGATGGGAGGTCTTTTTTCTATGGCAGCGGAACTAGGATTCGAACCCAGACATACAGAGTTTGCCGCGCGAGGGTGCTTTGTGGCATGTGAAATGCTATTCACGGGGCGTAGTATCTTCTTCGCGCTATGGCAATATACCGCTTTGCGGTATGCATCGTCTGCTGTTAGCACATTGTTCGCCTTTGGCGAAGGCAGACTCTGCTCGTACGCCCGGGTTCGTACCGAGCCAGGTTGTATAGAAAAAAAGACCTCCACGATGGGAGGTCTTTTTTCTATGCCTTTTATGGACTTAATAGATGCCTCTGCTAAAACGTTTATTTTTCAAGGGGGTTCGGGCTTTTTTTGAATATTTTTTCGGGCTTTCAGAAGCCTTTCGTATCCATTTTCTTGTTTTCGGGCAAAAATGGATTTGACCTTAATAGATGCCACTCTATTTCTTGAGAACAAGCTCTTAAAGCAACCTCATCTTGGGAGAATAATCCTCTGCGATATTTTCTTCAACGTCATCCTCCGTAGATGAGTTGCTCTGCACGAAAGATTCGGTT
>CAYZZJ010000070.1:0-9626 GCA_964482885.1 uncultured Ruminococcus sp.
GAAATAAGGGTAGGGCATACACTGTGCCTTACCCTTTTCATATTGCGATATAAAAGGTATTAAGGTTGGAAAGCTATGCTATCCTCCATTTTAATTTTCCATTTTCTATTTCCGTTTTCCCGACTTGCCGTACTTTTGTACGGCTCACGTCGGGAAGAACGGAAATTTCCACTCCAAACTCCCTCGCCCCTAGGCTTGGTGCCTCTGTCTTTGCACGGAAGTTGAGGGAAATTTGCGATAGCAAATCAATTTGGATTAAGGTTCAAAATTGCCGAAACTTAATTCACGCTACGAACCGTGTGCTTAGTGCTGAGTCGGAGCGTGCTTATCCTCTGTCCTTGCCTGAGTGCTAGTCGGGCTTTGAAAAAAGAAAGATTGAGGGGCGGCTCTAATAGCACCGAGCCTCTGTTCTTATCTTTTAATTCTGAATTCTGAATTCTTAATTCTGAATTGCGCGCAATCTGCGCTTTGCGCGCTAGGAGTACATTCCGTTGGTGGCGAGGTAGTTGTAGAGGGCTTCGCCGTGGTTCTGCTCCTCCTTCTGGATATGGGCGAGGGTGTCGCGAAGGACGGGGCTTGTGAACTCGAAGACTGCGGTGTCGTAGACAGCCGAGACGTGCTTCTCCATAGAGAGCGCGTCGCGGCAGAGGTAGCCGTCCTCCTGCTTGGTGTCGGCGTCGCAGGGCGAGGGCGAGGGGGTGAGCTTTGCGGCGGTCGCCGAAGGCGACTCCGAGGACATGGATACCTCGGTGCCGCCGAGGATTTGCGTTATCGTTGTGAGGTGGCTTTGCTCGGCGCGCGATATGTCGCTGAACAGCTGCTTAAGTGCGGGGTCCTCCGCCATTGTGGCGTACTTCGAGTACTTCTCAATGCAGAGCTGCTCCTGGGATTTTAAGTCGTTTAATAGTGATGTTTCTTTTGCGGAAAGTGTCATAGCGTTTTTCTCCTTTTTTCGTGGTATTTCATTATTTGCCCGAAAAAGAGAGATTATACAACCGAATAAAATAACGAAAATTTTTTCTTGACGCCAAGGGCTTTTGTAAAAAATGGTTAGATTAGCACCCGGGCAAGGAAAGGGGCACAGAGCCTAAGGGCTAGGCAGATTGGTGGGAGAATCTTCGTTCTTCGCTCCGAAGGCGTACGATGGTACGGCGAGAGGGCGAAAACGGAGATAAAAAATGGAATTTCAATTGATGGAGGAAAGCGTAGCTTTCCAACCTTAATATATTTGCATTATGCAAAGGAAAAGGGTGAGGTACAATGTACCCCACCCAAAAATTATTCCATTTTTGATCTCACCCAATATGGCAGACCTTAGGGGGTTACTCGGTGCGCAGTGCCACCACCGGATCCTTCTTCGCCGCACTCGACGCAGGGATTATACCCGATATAAGCGTCAGCAGTATACTCAGCCCAAGGAGCATAAGCGCGTCGGTGATAGGTAGCGCTGCGATGCTTCCGTAGCCGATCAGAGGCTCGAGAATGAGGTTAACCACAATAGAGATTATATAGGTGACTACGACACCGATAAGACCCGACATACCGCCTATCATAAAGGTCTCCGCGGTAAAGAGGCGGCTTACGTCCTTCTTGCGTCCGCCGAGCGAGCGGATAACGCCGATCTCCTTGATACGCTCGACAACCGATACGTAGGTGATAATACCTATCATTACGGTGGATACGACGAGCGACACGGAGGTGAAGGCTATCAGGGCGTAGGATATAACGTCTATCATCGTGTTGATGAGGGATATAACCAGCTCAAGGGTGTTGGTGTAGGTAACGTCGTTGCGTTCCTTTGCGGAGATTTCCTTATCTCCTACGGTAATCGCCCCCTCCTCGTTCCATGCGTCGAGGTACTCGGTGACGAGATACATATCGTCGAAGCTGACGGGATAGATGGTGATGCGGTCTGCGTGGCTGTTACCGCCGAGTGTGCGAACGAGCATATCGCGCTGATCGGAGAAGGTAAGGCTCTCGCCGCCGCCCACCATGCTGCTTACCATGCTGCTCATATCGCTCGAGGAATAGGTAACTATTCCTGCACCGCTGTGCTTATTCTCGGTGGCAGTGTCGGAGTCGTGGTCGTAAACGAAGTTGAACGTATAGGTAGCGCCGTATACGCTCTGCTCGTTGTAGGAGATAGCGAGCTTATCTACGTTCTCATCGTTTGCAAGGAAGGAGAGGAAGCCGTTCGTGTGGTCGCTGTTCGCCTCGAGGACGTAGTTGGTAAGCTCCTCGGTGTAGTAGATGCCGGAGGAGATAGAGCCGAACTGGAGATTGTCCTTGGGGGAGAGAATACCGACAACCTTAAGGGTAATACCCTCGCCCTTTATGCCGTTCTCGTTGGAGATATACTCATAACCCGTGGGGAAGAGCTTGTCGACGATCATCTTGTGCATAGGGTTTGCGGGATCGTAGGTGAACTCGGCGTTCGGATCCTGACCGGGGATCATACTCTTAAGCGTTTCGGTAGCCTCGGGGGACAGACCGTTCTCCGCGATGCTGCTGAATACCGTGTTCGTGGGGTAGTAGGTGAATTCCTTGCCTATCAGCTCGTCATAGCCGAAGGACTCGCGATAGCCGTCGGGCAGCGGCGCGCCCTCCTCGGCAGCTGCCTTCTCGATGATCTTAAGGAATTCCTCCTGCGTATAATATCCGTATCTTGCAAGAAGAAGGTCGGACAGCTCGTCGTCGGCATCGACAACAAGCATGATCTCGTTCTTGCCCGTTGCTATCTTGCTGTTCTCGCCGAGAAGCTCGTACTGAGAGAGCAGGTAGTCCGCGTTGTTCGGCGCCTGCTTGATGCTTGGCGCGAGCATCGGGATAAGGAAGGAGAGATCGGCGTAATCGGTCTTCGAGAGGATCTGAGTATAGAGGTCGGTGATCCTCTGTATAGAGAGCTTCTGCTCGCCCTCTGCGGTCTTGATATTGGTAAAGAGGTTGGGATTTATACTCATGCCGTAGCCGAGAAGCATGGCGGCGTAGTATTCCTCGGGCATAGCCTTGAGGTAGGAGAGATAATCGTCGGTAAGCTCGTTTTTAACTACGATATCCTGCACATCCTTATTCGTCTCGGCTATATACTCGATAAGCGAGTTGATGTATACCCGGTTCGGGTTCTTGATGATCTCGTTCTTCTGCGCCTCGTCTATCATTCCCGAGAAGGCATCAAGATCGTACGCCGTTTCGCCTATTGTAATCGGGTTGCCCGAGAGCATATCGTCCTGCATAGATGCGATATATCCCTTGATACCTGCGGAGAAGGCGAGGACCATGGCGATACCGATAATACCGATAGAGCCGGCGAAGGAAACGAGGGCGGTCCTGCCGCGCTTCGAGAGCAGGTTCTTTGCGGAGAGGCGGAAAGCGGTGAAGAGCGACATCTTTGCGCGCTCTCTTCTCGAGCGCTTCTTTTTCTTGTTCTTTCTTCTCTCGCGCTCCTCAAGCACCTCCTCGCGCCTGGTCATAGGATCGGTATCCTCGACAACCTGACCGTCAAGCAGTCTGATTATTCTCGTGGAATACGCCTGTGCAAGCTCGGGGTTGTGCGTTACCATAATAACGAGCCTCTCCTGGGATATCTCCTTGATGAGATTCATTATCTGCACCGAGGTGACGGTGTCCAGAGCTCCCGTCGGCTCGTCCGCGAGAAGGATCTCGGGATCGTTGACGAGCGCGCGCGCGATAGCAACCCTCTGGCACTGACCGCCCGAGAGCTGGTTGGGCTTCTTATAGTACTGCTCGGAAAGACCTACGCGGTCAAGCGCGCGCTTAGCGCGCTCCTCACGCTCGCTCTTGCTCACGCCTGCAATAGTGAGGGCAAGCTCGACGTTGCCGAGGACGGTCTGGTGGGGAATCAGGTTATAGCTCTGGAAGATGAAGCCGACTCTGTGGTTTCTGTACACGTCCCAGTCGCGGTCGCGGAAGGAGCGCGTGCTTTTTCCCGCTATGATAAGGTTTCCGCTCGTGTAGTGGTCAAGGCCGCCGATTATGTTAAGCAGCGTGGTCTTACCGCAGCCCGAGGGGCCGAGAATGGACACGAACTCGGACTTCCTGAACGAGAGCGTAACTCCGCGCAGAGCATGCACGACCTCTGAGGAGGTGGAATAATCCTTTTTAATGTTTTTTAATTCAAGCATTGTTTTGCCTTTCGGTAGTATTTTACGTATATAGAATAACACTAAAATATGAACATTTATAGTACGCGGAGCGACTTTTTTTAGTATATTCGCGTTGCGCGGTATTTTTTTCGGCGAAATGGCTTTATTTTTTTGTCGTATTGTGGTAAAATCTAATCAGCACACAAGTGTGGATTGCAAGGAGAAAAGGAATGCAGGACAGAAAGGATATAAGTCCCGAATACAAGTGGGACCTCACGAAGATATACCCGACCGATGCGGATTTTGACAGGGAATATGCCGAGGTGGAGAAGGACGTTGCCGCCTACGGTAAGCACGCAGAGAGCATAACCTCTTCTGCCGAGGCGCTGTACGCAGCCCTTACGGATATGTCGGCGATAGAGAAGCGCCTTGACAAGCTTTGGACCTATGCGGCACTCGGCTTTTACGTAGACACCTCCGACGGTGCGGCGCAGGCTAAGAACTCGAGGGTGAGAAATCTTGCTATGGCGGCGAGCGAGGCAACCTGGTTCGTGTCGCCCTATATACTTAAGATCGACTTTGCGACTGTTGAGAGGTATATGTCCGAGCTGCCTGCACTCGAGAGCTACCGCCGTCCTATTGATAAGATAATGAGAGGGAAGCCCTACACCCTCAGTGATGAGTGCGAGAAGCTCTATTCGGGGCTTGAGGACTGTCTGTATCTGCACTCGGATACGAGAAGCATATTCGCCTCCTCCGACCTGCGCTTCGGTAAGGTCAAGAATGAAGAGGGTAAGCTCGTCGAGCTGACCGATGCAAACTATATCACATTTATGACGTCGGGGGAGAGGAGAGTTCGCCGCGCCGCGTTTACTACCCTTTATAAGACCTACGATCAGTTTGGGAACACCTTCGCGACGATGTATTATAACCACGTCAAGGAGAACACCACCCTTGCACGCGTCAGGGGCTACGAGGACTCGCGTACGGCGTCCACCTTCCGCGATGAGGTCACCCCTGAAATATACGATAATCTTATACAAAACGTAAAGAGTAATTTGCATTATCTCTTTGATTACTATGATTTGAAGCGTGAGGTGCTTGGTTTATCACGCTTCCATATGTACGATATTTACACGCCGCTTGTCGGCGAGCTTGAGACGTCCTACACCTACGAGGAGGCGAGAGAGGCGGTTGCCGAGCTTGGCGAAATCTTTGGCGGCGAGTATGCTGCCGTTCTGCGCGACGGCTTGTATAACCGCGGCTGGGTTGACGTATATCCCTCGCGCGGCAAGCGCAGCGGTGCGTTCTCTGCGGGCTGTGCATCGACCGAGCCTTATATTCTCATGAACTTCAACGGTACGTACGAGGATATATCCACCCTTGCACACGAGGCGGGGCACTCGATGCACTCCTACTTCTCGCGTAAGTATAACGAGGCGCACGTATCGCAGTACACGCTCTTTGTTGCCGAGGTTGCATCTACGGTAAACGAGCTTCTCATGCTTCGTAAGAGACTGCGCGAATGCTCGGGGCGCGAGGAAAGGCTATATCTGCTCAATCAGCTTATGGAGCTGTACAAAAGCACGCTCTACAGACAGGTCATGCTCGCGGAGTTTGAAAAGCTGGCGCACAAGAGCTGCGAGGAGGGTAAGCCCCTTACCGCGGACGTGATATCGGATATCTACTATTCGCTCGTCAAGGAATATTTCGGTCCTCGCGTCGTATGCGACAAGGAGATAGCCTACGAGTGGATGAGGATACCTCATTTCTACACCTGCTTCTACGTTTATAAGTACGCGACCTGCATCTCTGCGGCATCTGCAATAGTCGATAGAATAGAGCGCGAGGGCGCGGAGTACGTAAAGAAGTATATAGATTTCCTCAAATGCGGAGATTCAAAATCTCCCGTAGACAGCCTGCTCGTTGCGGGCATTGATATGACCTCGCCCGACGTTGTGCGCCCCGCTATCGAGGCGTTCCGTGCTGCGGTCGAGGAATTCAGAGAGCTTTACAGAGGATAAGACGATGAAAGAAAACAAGACGTTATCGCGCCGCAACTGGCTGGTGCTGATACTCTTCGGTCTGCTCGGTCAGGTGGCGTGGAGCGTTGAGAATATGTATTTCAACGTATTCGTCTTCGAGACCATAGCGCCCGACCTTGATGCAATTACTCTTATGGTTCAGCTCAGCGGTATCACCGCTACGGTAGCTACGCTTATAGCCGGAGTTTTCTCGGATAAGATAGGCGACAGGCGCCGCGTTATATCCTTTGGATATATTATCTGGGGAGTTACGGTTGCGCTGTTCGGTCTTTTGTCCACCGACCTTACCGAGGCGCTGCTCGGCGTCGGCTATGCCGAGGCGGTTACCGTCACTCTCGGCGCGGTGGTTGCTGGCGACTGTATTATGACGCTCTTCGGCTCGACGGCGAACGATGCCGCCTTCAATGCCTGGGTTACCGATAACACCCGTCCCGCCTTCCGCGGAACGGTAGAGGGTGTACTGTCTATCCTGCCGCTTATTTCGATGCTGATAGTCGCGGGCGGCTTCGGTATCATCAAGGAGATGATAGGATACACATGGCTCTTTGCCGTGCTTGGTCTTCTTATCTCGGCTACGGGTATTGCGGGAATATTCATTATACGCGATGCGGACACGCTCGAGAAAAACGGCGGCTGGCGCGATATTCTCTACGGCTTCCGCCCTTCGGTGGTGCGCTCGCATCTGCCGCTGTACGTAACGCTGCTTATCACCGTCGTTTACAGCATTGCAACTCAGATATTCATGCCCTACCTTATCATCTACATGCGTGCTTATCTTGACTTCTCGGTCATAGAATATTCGCTCGTGTTCGGTATCGCTATCGCTGCGGGTGCCGCGCTTAACGTATATCTTGGCCGTATGTCCGACAGAATGAACAAGGTTCAGCTTATGTATATTGCTGCGGGTGTTATGGCTGCGGGTCTTCTGGCTATGTATTTCTCCAAGGGCTTCGGCAAGGTTGGTACTCTGATTGCCTTCGGTGTGTCGGGCTTCGTTATGATAAGCGGATTTATTTTCCTTTCTGCGCTCTGCGGCTCGCTTGTGCGCGACTACACTCCCACGGAGGCTGCAGGAAAGCTGCAGGGTGTGCGAATGGTGTTCAGCGTTCTTATCCCCATGCTCGCAGGTCCTGCTATCGGAAACGCTATCAACAAGTCTATGAACATACCTCTTAAGGACGCGGGCGCTGATGCGATGACTACCGAGTACATACCCGCTCCTGAAATCTACCTTGTTGCCGCTCTGGTTGTGCTGCTTTGCTTTGCGCTTATACCTCTGCTTTCACGCGTTACCTCTGCTAAGGCTTCGGACAAGGTGGAAGAAAACGGCAATGCGGCAGAGTCTTGACATCGTCGGATTTTTGTGATATTCTTAGGATGTAACAAGAAATCCTATATGGAGGGAGAGTCAAGTGAAAAACTGTAATAACTGCGGAGCCGAAATAGACGAGGGTGCTATCTACTGCCCTTACTGCGGCTCAAGATATAACGAAAAGAAAAAGAAGGATAACGGGCATACTAATACGGGCAATACCGGCTCGGGCGGATCCTATGATCCGAAGTACGGCTATATACCCGATTACAGCAGCTATGGCGGCTACGGAGGCGGCTTCGGCTCGCCTGTGGAGGTCGCGGGCAGCAGCATATGGATAGCGATACTGTCCTTTGTTTTCCCGATAGTGGGTCTTATACTCTATTACCACTGGAGATTTACCAAGCCCGGTAAGGCGGCATCGGCTGCAAACGGCGCGCTCGCATCGGTCAGCTTTGGAACGCCGATCGTGGGTCTTATACTCTGGTACGTCTGGAAGCATACAAGACCGAATGCGTCGAAGATGTGCCTTACGGCGGCGATAGTGGGGCTTGTATTTTCGTTTGTGGCATCGGCGTTCCTAACTCTGATGGCGGAGATATACGGTTTCCGCATCTGGTGACCCGAGCGGGGATTTTGGGCGTAACCGAAAAAGAAAATATTATGGACGAGGCAAGCATAGTGCCTCGTCCTTTTCGTTGTACTGTGTAAAAGGTAATAAGGTTGGAAAGCTCCGCTTTCCTCCGTTAATTGAATTTTCTTTTTCTATCGCCGTTTCCTCCCTCAGCGTACTTCTGTACGCTTCTCGGTCGTCAGCCGACGATTTCCACACCAAACTCCCTCGCTCGGGCGAGCGGGTTTCCTCTGTCTTTGCCCAGGTGCGGGTCGTGTCTGCGTTATTTGCCCTTTTCTTTTGTCAGGGTGTATTCGGGATTTTTTATCAGTACACCGTCTTTGGTGGCTATTATTTCAACCTCGTTATGCAGCGCGTAGCGCTCACGAAGCTCCTTTGGGATCACTATTCTGCCAAGCTTGTCAAAGCTTTTCAAAATTCCTACCTTATCCATAAAGCACCTCGTAGATATTATTTATACCAACAATATAATAATGATTACAGAATGTCGAAAAGGCACTTTGCCTTTTCGCGGCTGATAATTCAGCCGAGCAAAAAGCACGTAGATGCTTTTTGCAATTCTGCATCATTTGAACAGAAATCGACAAATTTCTTAAGAAATTTGCTTGCAAATCTTTGATTTGCAGTCGAAATTCAAAGATTTCGACTTTCGATTGTCGTTATAACACTTTGTTTGTATAAAGTCAATCGCTGAATTGATATAATGTTATCACAATGTTTTCGAGGTGTTATTATGGCTACAAATAAAATTCAGACGGGTATAAGGTTTGAGCCTGAGCTTTTATACAAGATTTCCAAGGTTGCTAAGGCAAATAAGCGTTCGCTGAATGCACAGCTTGAGTTTCTTGCGCAGGGCTGCGTTGAGGAGTATGAGAGCAAAAACGGCAAGATACACGTGAGCGAGGACGAGCTTTACAGCAAGTGAGGCGGCTCTGTCCTTGCCTAGACGCTAATTCGGGTTTCGGCGGCAGCAGAGCCACCGCCCTACAACAACCCTCGGCTGTGCCGAGGACTTCATCTGCACCTGGTGCAGACTTCATCACGGAGTGATTTAATCCGCTTGCGGATTTCATTGTGAGAGCGATGCTTTCGTCACGTTGCGCTTCCTTTGCGAGCTGAAATGATAAAATTAAAAACCGCTGCTCGGTGAGCAGCGGTTTTGTCTATTTTTGTTTACTTATCTTGAGTTAGTCCTTCTTCTCGGCTTTCTTCTCAAGCTTTGCGGTGAGGTAGCCGATGAGGTAGGTTGCACCCATTATGATGGATACGATCATAAGCACGCCGAGCATGCCGATGCCCATCCACTTGAGGTTTTCAACAAAAGCCATAGGATTGAAATTCATATACGCTTACCTCCTTACAACATGGGTACGAAGAACTGAAGTATCAGAGCGCCTGCGATAACCGAGGCGATCTGACCGGATACGTTAACACCGATGGAGTGCATAAGTAAGAAGTTCTGATTGTCCTCCTCAAGACCCATCTTATGTACGATACGGCCCGACATCGGGAACGCGGAGATGCCCGCAGCA
>CAYZZJ010000071.1:0-9509 GCA_964482885.1 uncultured Ruminococcus sp.
CGTTCTTATCGTCGGTGTCAAGAGCCTCCATAACGCGCTCCTCGCAGTATGCGAAGATCTCGTCGAACATATCGTGGTCAAGCTCACCCGATGCATACTCGAACTTGGGCTTACCGATCTCTGCAACGATACCGTTGATGAAGTCAACGAGCTTCTTGATCTCCTCGTGAGCGATCATAATAGCGTTATACATATCCTCATCGGATACCTCGTTAGCACCTGCCTCGATCATAACCACCTTCTCCTTGGAAGCGGCTACGGTAAGCTCAAGGTCGGATACCTTACGCTGCTCCAGAGTGGGGTTGATAACGGGCTTACCGTCAACAAGACCCATGAATACGCCGCCGATAGGACCGTTCCAGGGAATGTCCGAGATGGAAAGAGCGATAGATGCACCGATCATAGCGGTGATCTCAGGCGAGCAGTCGGGATCAACCGACATGATGGTAAGAAGAAGGGAGATGTCGTTACGAAGATCCTTCGGGAAGAGGGGTCTTACGGGACGGTCGATAACACGGCCTGCAAGAACTGCCTTCTCGGAGGGCTTACCCTCACGCTTGAGGAAGCCGCCGGGGATCTTACCTACTGCATACATCTTCTCATCGTAATCAACAGAGAGAGGAAGGAAATCGATGCCCTCACGAGGTGCTGCCGAAGCGGTAGCAGTAGCGAGGACGGTGGTCTCGCCGTACTTGATGAGTGCGGCGCCGTTAGCAAGACCTGCGATCTTGCCGGTTTCTACTACAAGAGGTCTGCCCGCAAGCTCGTAGGTGAAGACCCTGTAGTTGTCAAATGTCTTGAAGTTTTCTACCATTTTGTTTCTCCTATAATTTTTATATTTGTGAGGAGCGAACATAGCACTTAAATATCCACTCGCCCTGCGAGTATATATTTAACTGCTACTTCCGCACCTCGGGTACGCTGTTTGGAATTTGGTCTATTCGCTGAAAACGGGAACGAATGCTCGTCCCCGTTTATCTCGCAAATAGGCCGAGGAAGTAACGAATTACTTTCTGAGACCAAGCTTCTTGATGATCGCTCTGTATCTCTCGATATCCTTCTTAGCGAGGTAAGCAAGAAGCTGCTTTCTGTGACCAACCATCTTAGAGAGACCTCTCTGAGAGTGGAAATCCTTAGGATTCTTCTTCATATGCTCGGTAAGCTCGTTGATTCTGTTGGTAAGAATAGCAATCTGAACCTCGGGCGAGCCTGTGTCTCTCTCATTGATCTTGTACTGCTCAATAAGAGCGGTCTTGGTTTCCTTAGAAATCATTTTCTTTCACCTTTCTTATTTCTTATTTTACTTCGCCGTAAAACCGAGTAACGTGCGGGTGAATACCAAAGCTACGCAAGGGTAAATCCGCATACGGAGCAGGGGTCATACACATAACCCAGTCATAGGCCGAATGTAATTATAGCATATTAATTTGTGTTTGTAAATACTTTTCACAAAAAAATATTTTATTATTGTAACAGTCGCACAATTTTATCTCGCCGTCAAGCATCTTCGCCGAGCTTTTTGAGCAAAAGTGCGAGTGCCTTACCTCTATGGCTGATGGCGTTCTTTTCCTCGTCCGACATTTCTGCAACCGTGCGGCTCTCGCCGTCCGCGATAAAGATAGGATCGTAGCCGAAGCCATGCTCGCCGCGCGCATCGGGAGTGATATAGCCGTACATATATCCCTCGGCGGTGATTACAGAGCCGTCGGGGTATGCGAGCGCCATAGCACAGGTGTAGTGCGCGCTCTTATCCTCCTTGTCGGAGAGTAGCTCGAGCAACAGGCGGTTATTCGCCTCGTCGTCACCGTGTACGCCCGAGAAGCGTGCGCTGTATACTCCGGGTCTATCCCCGAGGGCGTGTGCGGTTATTCCGCTGTCGTCGGCAAGCGCGACGCAGCCTGCAAGCTCGGATATCTCGCGCGCCTTCTTCAGGGCGTTCTCCATAAAGGTCGTGCCGTCCTCTACCGTTTCGTGGTCTATCCCCGCCTCGCGCAAGGATTCAATGCTATCGAAGCAGTCGCCGAGAATTTTCTTTATCTCGTAGATCTTATGTTTGTTATTAGATGCTATTACGAGCTTCATTATTACCTCTTTTGCAAACTATCATTGTCATAAATATCGTTTTTCAAGAAGAGAGGCGCAGCAAAAGCGTGCGCCATTCTTTTAGTTTTGTCAGAACAATCCTACGATTTTTCCGCTCTCGTCAACGTCGATACGCTCTGCCGCGGGCGACTTCGGAAGTCCGGGCATCGTCATGATATCACCGGTGAGAACAACTATAAATCCGGCGCCGGAGGACACCTTCACGTTCTTTATAGTGACGTCAAAATCGGTGGGCGCGCCGAGCTTCGTGGGATCGTCGGAGAAGGAATACTGGGTCTTTGCAATGCAAATGGGAAGCTTATCAAGTCCGAGGGCGACGAGCGAGGCAATCTGCTTTTTAGCAGCGGGAGCTATTACAACGCCTCTGCCGCCGTATATTTTCTTTACAATAGCCTCTATCTTTTCCTCGATAGTTGCGTCAAGCTCGTAGCTGTAGGTGAAGTCACCGCGCTCCTCCTCGCACAGGCGGACGACCTCACGTGCGAGAGCCTCGCCGCCCTTGCCGCCCTCTGCCCACACGGTGGACAGCACGACGTTTACGCCAAGCTCGCGACACCTTGCTATAATGCAGTCTATCTCGGCATCGGTATCGGTCGGGAATCTGTTAACCGCTACGACGGAGGGAAGCTTGTACACGTTCTTGATATTGGATACGTGGCGAAGAAGGTTAGGTATACCGCTCTCGAGAGCTTCTATATTCTCGGTGCCAAGCTCGGTCTTTGCAAGACCGCCGTGCATTTTCAGCGCTCTGACGGTTGCTACGATAACCACCGCAGAGGGAGTAATCCCCGCCATACGACACTTGATATCGAGAAACTTCTCTGCGCCGAGATCTGCGCCGAAGCCCGCCTCGGTTATTGCATAGTCAGCCATCTTCATCGCGGTTCTCGTAGCTATTACAGAGTTGCACCCGTGCGCAATATTTGCGAAGGGGCCGCCGTGAACGAAGGCGGGGGTTCCCTCGAGAGTCTGCACGAGGTTAGGCTTGAGCGCGTCCTTAAGCAGGGCGGTCATAGCACCCTCTGCCTTAAGGTCACCCGCGGTTACGGGGCGCTCGTCGTAGGTATAACCAACTATAATTCTCGCGAGGCGCGCCTTGAGATCCGCAAGCGAGCTTGCAAGACAAAGCACCGCCATAATCTCAGACGCAACGGTTATATCGTATCCGTCCTCACGGGGTACGCCGTTAACCCTGCCGCCGAGGCCGTCGGTAACGAAGCGGAGCTGACGGTCGTTCATATCAACGCATCTCTTCCAGGTTATACGTCTCGGGTCTATTCCGAGCGCGTTGCCCTGATATATATGGTTGTCGAGCATAGCTGCGAGGAGGTTGTTCGCCGCGCCGATAGCGTGGAAGTCACCTGTGAAATGGAGATTTATATCCTCCATGGGGATAACCTGCGCATAGCCGCCGCCTGCCGCGCCGCCCTTGATGCCGAATACCGGACCGAGAGAAGGCTCTCTCAGGGCTACGGCAACGCTCTTCCCTATTCTTTTGAGCCCGTCGGCAAGACCGATAGTGGTGGTGGTCTTTCCCTCTCCTGCGGGAGTAGGCGTAATCGCGGTAACGAGTATAAGCTTTCCGTCGGGCTTATCGGCGTTATCGGTTATGAGCGAGAGATCAAGCTTCGCCTTGTTTCTTCCGTAAAGCTCAACGTATTTCTCGTCAACACCCGCCTCTTTTGCAATCTCGAGGATATGCCTTGGGGTAACGGACTGCGCTATTTCGATATCGGTCATCATAACGGTATCTCCTTGCTTTTGAATTTACACGGTAAATTATACAACACTTCTTCTCCGTTGTCAATCGTGCTATTGCTTTTATATTCGTATTTCGGTTGACTTTCGCGGGACGGTGTATTATAATATTCGTAAAAATAAACACACGCGAGGTTATTATGGCTAAAAGAATCAAGGGCATGTCAATGTGCAATCCCGTTGTACTCGACAGAGATTATCTCATCAGCACGGCAAGGTACGCTATCGAAAACGGATACACGCACTTTGAGATGATAGGTCCGACGCACGACCCCATTAAGGGCAACTGCGACGGTATGATGTATTACCGCAAGTATTCCCAGTTCAACTCCGACAAGGACGCGGAGTACGTCGATTTCTGCATCGAGCTTGTCAACGAGGTATGCGATATGCTCGCACCCCACGGCATCAAGACCTACTACTGGCATCACGAGCTTGAGATCCCCTACCGCTTCGACGAGGAGTTCCCTGAGATACATAACGTGGACGGTGACGTCGAGGTCAGCCACCCGTTGGTAAAGGACTTCCTTGTTAATAAGATCGAGGACTTCTTCCACCTTTATCCCAACATGGACGGCATCGTGCTTACCTTACACGAGACGAGAATACCGCTCCTTAAGCTCAAAAACCAGAAGCTCGACAAAATCGAGCGCGTTAAGTACGTAACCGAGATACTTTACGACACCTGCAAGAGACTCGGCAAGGAGCTGATCGTCCGCCCGTTTGCAAGCATGCTGTCGGACTACGACGATCTTATGGCGGCGTACGAGCAGATATCCTCAGAGCTTGTCGTATGCGATAAGTGGACGCAGTTCGACTGGTCACTGACCATGCCGCACAACGAGTTCTTCAACAAAATCAAGAACAATCCCCTCATGGTGGAGACCGATATATTCGGCGAGTACTTTGGCAAGGGCTTCCTTCCCATTATGCTTAAGGATCACATTGTAAATAAGTATGCGTACTGTGAGGGATACGAGCCGAAGGGATACGTGTCGAGAATAGACCGTAACGGCTTTATTCCGTTCGGCACGCCCAACGAGGTAAACCTTGAGATAATGAGCGCCTGCCATGACGGACGCAACGTTGATGAGGCTATCGACGCATTCTTCGCTCGTATGTACGGCGAGTACGGGCCCGAGGTTCGCGCGCTTATGGAGAACACCGAGGATATCCAGATAAAGATGTTCTACATCAACAAGGTTGAGTTCAGTATGCTCAGCCTCTTCCCCTCCCTTTCCTACATAATCACAGCGCAGAAGGTGGAGATGTTCCGCGAAAAGCCGGAGCTTGAGGCGACCGCCTGGTATATTCCGAAGGATTACGTAAGGCTTCCCCTCGAGGAGCTTGCCGCAACCAAGCGCGAGGCGGTAGAGATGTCGGAGGCGAAGCTCGAGGCGCTCGAGGCGCTTAAGGGCAAGCTCACGGATGAGCAATATCACGGACTTTATACCAGATTTATGAATATGAACGTAGCGGCAAGGTTGTGGGAGCAGCTGACCTTCTGCTGCATAGGACTTGCAAGGTTCTTCGATACCAAGGAGGAAAAATACGTTTCCGACGTTAAGGCGGCTATGAAGAGCCTTATCGAGATAGACAACGAGGGCTATGCCACTCTCGGCGAGGAGTACTATTGCTACGCACTCGGAAAGACTACCGCGACGAAAACAACGAGGAGCAACGTGCCCTTCTTCGTGGAGCAGGTTACGCGCGCGTTCGAGCTTGAGGTTGCCGAGATAAAGCGACTTGAGGAGCAGCAGCTTACCGACTACGTGGTTTGCGGCGGCTTCAACGAGCGCCACTCGATGAAAAAGGAGATCAACTTCTCCTCGAGCCATGCCTTCCCCGACGGTATGTGCCGTCTCGCCGGCTCGGCAAGAGGTAAGGCGTGGAGCGTTATCAAGGCGCACGGCTGGTTCTCCTATGACGTCAGAGTAAAGCCGAATGCAGAAAACACTGTAATCGTAAGTGCCAAGGGCTGGGACTCCGACAACGTGGAGCTGTCGGTTACCGTCGGTGGCGAGAAGAACGTCTTCCGCACCGTGAGCGACAAGAAAACCGATCTCATTATAAAGTACAATGAAACAAGCGGCAACGACAAGGTCACCGTCAGAATAGACAGAATAACCGAGAATATGCCCGTAGTGTACACAATAGTAGTCAAATAAGCTAAAGTCTGAAATTGACACAATCATAGCCGCCGTTAACTTCGAGTCTTTCTCTGTTTTTTCGGTCGAAAAGGGCGGCAAAAAAATATCGTAAAAATATTGGAACAAAATTCATTTTCCCTCTTGACAATGCACGCGCAAAGTTATATAATATGGTGTACGACTATGGATGCCGTAGCCTAAACTGCGCTCTTTTAGCCGAACAAACCCAAGGAGGACCACCGCGTGAAGCTTGATCTCAGACCGCTGTTGGCAGGCGAAAGACTGCTGACGTTTGATTATGAGTTACCTCTCGCGTGTGACCCCGATGACACCGCAAGCTTTCTTTACGGCGTAAGTTTTCCTTCTCCCATGAAGGTCTCGGGCGAGATTACCAACACCGCAGGCTATATGAGGATGACGCTCTCCATGTCGGTCGACTACCAAGCCGAGTGTGCGAGATGCCTTGCCCCCGTCAGCGGCTGCTTTACCCTTGATCTTGAGAAAACCGTAGCCCCGAAGGACGTGCTTGCAGGACTTGACGAGGACCGACTCGACGATTACGCGATTATCGAGGACGGATTTCTCGATATGGACGAGCCCCTTTATGAGCAGATCGAGATGGAGTTTCCCATCAGATTCCTATGCAAGGAAGATTGTCTCGGGCTGTGCCATAAGTGCGGAAAGAATCTCAACGAGGGCAAGTGCGAATGCGATCACACGGAGATCGACCCGAGACTTGAGCCGCTTCGCGAGCTTCTCGCAAAAATGAAGGAAGAGGAATCTTCCGGGTTAATTTAGTTATTAAAAAATATAGACGAGAGTGTGCGTATGCCCTCTCATAATACAGGAGGTAATCAGCAATGGCAGTTCCTAAGAGAAAGGTTTCTCATTCGAGAAAGATGAAGAGACGCTCGAGCGTTTGGAAGCTCGAGAATCCTACCAATCTTGTTAAGTGCCCTCAGTGCGGCGAGTACAATCTTGCTTACCGCGTTTGCAAGGCTTGCGGCTACTACAAGGGTGTTGAGGTTATTGCATCCAAGGACGAGGCAGCTAACTAATTCTGCTATAACAAAGGCGTGAAGCACGGCTTCACGCCTTTGTTATTCTTATCTTCCTAAATATATAATAAGCGCGCCCGAGCGGGCGCGCTTATTGTACTGCTTACTCTTTACTCTGCAGCTCGGCGAGTATCTTCTTTAAGAGATCCTCGGTGGTAGGATTAGCCTCGCGGTCGGCGAGTGCCTTTGCCTCCGCCTCAGCCTTCTTTGCGGCAGCCTCCTCGGCAATACGAGCCTTCTTTTCCTCAAGGTAAGCCGCAACAGCCTCGCGGTCGCGTCTCTTTATGCCGCGCGCCTTAAGCTCGCGCTTATCCTCCTTGGTAAGCTTGCCCGCCTCGAGCATCTTAATCCACTTTTCCTGCCCTTCTCTGAACCTGTTGAAGATTTTGACGATTGTGAAAAGGACAATAGCAACAAGGAAAAAGTTGATGACGGAATTGATAAACGCTCCCCAATCTATGTATATAGAGTTCGTGAGATCTATCTCTCCCGTTTCGGAATATGCGGGAAGAAGCATCGTTTGAATACCCGCGAGAGAATCCTTACCGAGTATAATTGCTAAAAGCCAGTTAATAATTGGCTTAAGTATGAAGTTGCTGAGTCCGTTTACAATAGCCGTAAAGCTGCTACCTACGATAACACCGACAGCCATATCGACGACGTTGCCGCGGGTTACGAATTTCTTAAACTCTTCAAAAAACTTTTTCATAATTCAAGCTCCTATCAAACATCGGTGCGACAGCACCTCTAAAACGATTCTAGCACATAACGACACAAAAATCAACAGTTAATTATATCAACTTGGAATTCGACAACTATAATTTACAAATCCGGACACTTTTTTATCACATCTAAGAAAAACCAGACATTCAGGGGGGGCGTTTTATTCTTACAGAGCCGTCATCCATGACACACATACGAAGCCGTGTGACTCGGCGTCGAGGCTTTTATCCGGAGTTTTATCGGCGCCGTCCCGAGCCGGCCGGTAGTCGGTTAAATAAAATTAATTATTTTTTAATTATTTTTTATTTTCCCTATTGACATTTATTTTACAATATGTTAAAATGTAGGCGTACGTAAGACAGTGGCGTATTAATAAACTTTTTTATAAAGGAGCTTTTTCTCATGAGAACTTTGGGCAACATTCTTTGGTTCGTACCCTGCGGCCTTATCACCGGTCTTATCTGGTTCGTACTCGGTCTCGTATGGTGTGTAACCCTCGTAGGTATTCCCGTAGGTATCAAGTGCTTCAAGATGGCTGGCCTCGTATTCTTCCCCTTCGGTAAGACTGTTGAGTGCAACTTCGAAGAGCATCCCTTCGGCAATGCACTCTGGCTCGTACTCGGTGGTCTTCTCACCGCAGTAATCCACTTCATCATCGGTCTTGTTCTTTGCGTTACCCTCGTACTTATCCCCTTCGCAAAGCAGAACTTCAAGATCGCTCGTTACGCTCTCAGCCCCTTCGGCGCTACTATCGAGAAGTAATTTTTGAGAAGTCTGAAAGCCAATATAAAAAGCTCGGTTTGATCAACCGAGCTTTTTATATTTTTCGAGGTGCGAGCGGCATTCTTATTTTGACGCGAATACCCATCTAATTTCCACGGCGGTATTGACTTTGCAGATAATTTGTGCTACAATGAAATTGTAAACATTTTATTAAGGAGATGCTTTATGAGAACACTTGGAAATATCATTTGGTTTATACTTTTCGGTGTGTGGTACGGCGTGGTATGCTTCCTCCTCGGCGTGATATTCTGCCTCAGCATTATATTCATTCCGCTGGGAATAAAATATTTCCGCATCTGTTCCCTCGCCTTCTTCCCGTTCGGTAAGACGGTAAGTGCGGATTTTGAAAAGCACCCTGTAAGAAACGCCGCATGGCTCGCGCTCGGCGGCATTGACGTCGCATCAGGCGCCTTTGTTGCCGGTGTTCTGCTCTGCATTACTATCATAGGAATTCCCTTCGGAAAGCAGTATTTTAAAATCGCACGTTACGCAATATCTCCCTGCGGAGCTGAAATTAACAGCCTCGCTTGACCTAGGGCGCAGGTAAGTATGCGCTTAATATCACCTGCGCGATCAGTTCCTGCCCGTATACACCGGCAATCCCGCCCTCGGGCATATCGACCTCAGCGTTGAGGGTGCGATAGCCGCAGAGCTTTACTCCACCGTAACCGTGAAGGGCATCGTCGACCCCCTCTCTCGTTAACAAAAACGGCTTCTACCTTATGGACGATACCGGCCCTATCGCAGGTGTTGTGAACGACGTTGCAACCCTCGGCACTATAGAGCTTGGTCACGAGGTGATCATAGAGGGTAAGATAATAAATGCGGGGGGCTGTCGCATTTATGGATAACCGAATAAAAAATGAGTGGAGACATTATAAAATGTGCCTTCACTTTTGCTTTGCGCTTATTTCGTTGATTTTAAGGTTGAAAA
>CAYZZJ010000072.1:0-4018 GCA_964482885.1 uncultured Ruminococcus sp.
GTCAACCTCATATTTAAGTATATAGGTGATAGCGCTCTGTCCCACCACGTCGTCAAAGACCGTGGGGCGCCACTTGCGGTACAAGGCTCTGTAATCCGACATATATCCCCCCGTAATAAAATTCAAGCACAGCTTGATTGTTATTAAAAAGTCCGTGTGTCGGAAAGAGCCATACACCCCACCGTCGAAAATACCCTTACATACGGTAACCGCCGCCACTGCTCCGAACAGGCTTCCTCGCGACACACATGATAAACCGCTTAATGCTGCTTGGTTCCCCACCTGACATGGTTCACAGCCTCATGTTGCGCAAGACCAATTCTTCAACACAGTAAGCAACGATGCAGACTACACAAGAGTAATCCTCGGGTGGGGAATGAACCCCTGCTATAGCGGATTTCAGGTACAAGGCACCGCTACCGCCCCGGCTGGTATGACTCCGTCCGACACACGGACACGTATTATTATAGCAAATAAATAAAAGAAAAGCAATAGCTTTCGCAAATTTTTTATTCGACAAGGCAGAGCCTCTTGCGGCTCGAATTACCGAGCCAGAGCATCAGATAACGAAGCCTCCGCTGACGTTCATAACGCCACCCGTGATAAAATCTCCGCCCTCACCGATAAGGAACAGCACCGCACGGGCAATCTCCGAAGGCTCGCCGAGGCGCATAAGCGGCGTTTCATCGGCGAGCGCATTGAGGCTCTCGGCATCAAGCGCCGAGTTCATATCGGTGCGTATAACTCCCGGGGCAATAGAATTAACGGTTATACCCGAGGGTCCAAGCTCCTTGGCAAGAGCCTTGGTTAAGCCGATAAGACCCGCCTTGGTGGCGGAATAGTGCGCCTCGCAGGAGGAGCCGACAAGCCCCCAAACGGAGCTGATATTTACAATTCTGCCCCACTTCTCCGACACCATGTGCGGTATCACGGCTCGGGAATATAAGAACGGGGCTGTAAGATTTACCGCCAGAGTATTCTCCCACTCCTCAAGTGAAAGCTCAGCGAGGAGCGAAAAGGAGGATATTGCGGCGTTGTTGATAAGGATATCGGGAGCGCCGAGCTTCTCCGTCACGGCGGCAACCGCCGCTTCTATTTCAGAAGGAACGGACGAATCCGCACGTATTGCGAGCGCACCGCACTCCGAGGCAAGCGAGAGCGCTGCCTCAGCCGAGGATTTATAGGTAAATGCTACCGAATAGCCTGCGTCCGCAAGAGCCGATACAATGGCTCTGCCGATACCGCGCGAGCCGCCGGTTACCAATACTGTTTTCATATCCGCCTCCGATGAGTGATAATGATTATAGAATGTCGAAATTCAAGAATTTCGACCTCCGATTGCCGTTATAAAATATTATACCCGCCTCCGCGCGCTTTGTCAAGGTGGCGGGATAAGCAAAGCTGAAAGGATAAATTCGAGATGATAGCAATAATAGATAATGACAGGCTGCGCCGACAGTCGATATGCGAGATGCTGCATTATATGGGCATACTTTCGGTTGGTGCGGAAGGCGCGGCGTGTGAGACGCTTCCGCCACACTGCTCCGCCCTGCTCTTTGCGTCCGAGGGTGCGATAGATACGGGCGTGATCAGATGCGAAGGCGATATACCGAGATATGCGGTTTCGGAATATTACGTTCCCGAGGTAAGGGTCTGCTTTTCGTCGGGTCAGTCGATTGCCGAAATTATCTCTGCCATAAGAGCTGATATGCGCCACAGGGGTGAGAGATGCATCGGAGAATACACCCTCGGCGCACTTGATGCTTCTGCGGAGCGCGGAGGAGTGAGCTATCTCGGAGTTCCCGTCAGGCTGACGAGAACCGAGGCCATGGTGCTGCGCTACCTCATGCTCACGTACCCCCGTGCCGCATCGGCGGAGGATATACTGAAATATGCGTTCCGTGCCGCGCGTCTGCCCGAGGTATCAAGTGTAAGAACCCACGTTTCGATAATGAACAAGAAGTTCAAGGGTGCTGTTGGTGAGGCGCTTATACTCCCGTCCGACGCGGGTGGCTACGTACTGTCCGAGGCGGTTATTTGTGCAGATCGCGAGCCGATGCCTGTATAAATTTTATAACTGTCATTCTATCCTCCGAAAAAGCATACGATTGGCATAGCAGGCTGAGTCCTGTTATGCTTTTTTCGTAGGAGAGGTATCTGATGAATATTCTTTTTAGCATCATTCTGAGGTTTGTCGGTCTTATACTCGGAATTGAGGAGGGCGGCAGCTTTCCGCCACCTCTGTCAAAGCGGGAGGAGGGTGAGCTTTTCGTCAAAATGGCGGAGGGTGACAAGAGTGCGCGGGAGCGGATAATCGAGCATAATCTTAGGCTCGTGCCGCACATAATCAAAAAATATTATTCCACCTATGAGCTGCCCGACGAGCTGCTCAGCGTGGGTAGCCTCGGGCTTATAAAGGCTACCGACAGCTTCAAGCATGAGTACGGCACCAGGTTTGCCACCTATGCATCAAGATGCATACAGAATGAAATCCTTATGTTTTTCCGTTCGCGCAAGAAGCTGCTCGGCGAGGTGTCGATAAACGATCAGATAGACGTTGACAAGGAGGGCAACCCTCTCACCTACATGGATATCATCAGCACCGAGGAGAACATAGCCGAGGATATAGATATGAAGCTGCACGTCGAGAGGCTGCGCGAGCTTGTAGAGCGTGTGCTTGACGAAAGAGAGCGGGAGATAATAGTTCTCCGCTACGGCTTGAAGGGCTTCCGCCCGAGGACACAGCGAGAGGTCGCGGAGCAGCTCGGAATATCGCGCTCGTACGTATCGCGCATTGAGAAGAAGGCGCTGTGCGAGCTTAAGGCGGCGTTCGGAGATTCGGTGCCGAGCTTTGACGACTAAGTAACCAAACAAGACAAATCACAAAAGATAAAAGAGCGAAGAAACCGCCATCACAGCGGAATCCTCGCTCTTTTTTACAGCCGCTTATAAATAAAGCTGCCCATTTTCTTTACTGAGGATCGTTTTCCTTATCCTCGGGGTGGCAATTGCCACAGGCTGACGGCGTTTTTCCGTTTGCTTGAATATCTGCCACGACCTCATCGTAGGTGCAGGTATAAAATGCCTTGTTCTTCTCACTCATGGAGGTAACGCTGGAGCAATCCGCCTCGTGTATTTTGTTAGGATTTTTGCTTATGTTAACTACGTAGGTAACGTTCTCTGGCTCAACTACGCCATCCTTGCCGTCATCGTAGTTAGGGTCGAGAGAGGTCTCGCCGGTTGCATAATCGATGATGATGCCGGGGTTGACGTTGTGAATGAATACGTTGAAGTAAAGGCCGTCGGATACAACGGCATCGTCTGTTCCACCGTTATCCTCTACCGAGAACGCCTCCATGGTAACTCCGCGGCAGACAAGCTCGTCGCCTACGAAAACGGGAACTACGCGGTAAAGGACGTGATTTCCGGTTTCCTTGACGTAGTCGCGCACCATATCCTCAAACCTGGTCATAGCCAGCTGGTTAAAGTAAGGCGTTCCGGTAACGAGATTAGTCTTACCTGAGTCGCCCGCAAGCGACCAGGCGATAAGGTGCGAGCGGTTCCAGATGCTGCCACCGGTGACTATATCTCCGCTGTAGGTCTTCTGAATCCAGCCGGTAGGCTCGTAGGTCGGATCCTTTCTGTCACCCGTAGGAAGAAGCTCGGTGCCAAGGCAGGCTACTGCCAGCCCTGCTCTGCCGAGAGAATCAAGCTCGGAGTAGTATGCGTAACATATCTTGGACTTATCCGCATTTACGAAATAGGGAACGTTATCGTTAAGCACAGTCCACTTCTCTCCCGTAAATTCGGGAATAGAGGTAAGCGGAACGTAGCTTTCTATAGCGTAACGGTACTCGCCCTCTGCGGGATACTCGGTATCGTCACCGCCTGCGGGAGGGTTGGGATCCGACTGTCCGCACTTGCATACGCCGTCTGCGTAGCTGTGTGCCTCGTAGCCGATGATCTCGGCGGTATGCTCACAGGTGGCTGCATGCCAATGTCCGTCTGCGTCCTTACT
>CAYZZJ010000072.1:4118-9453 GCA_964482885.1 uncultured Ruminococcus sp.
GGTGTGCTCGTGGGGAGCGAGAGGCTCTGCCTGCCCGCACTTGCATACGCCGTCTGCGTAGCTGTGTGCCTCGTAGCCGATGGTCTCGGCGGTATGCTCACAGGTGGCTGCATGCCAATGTCCGTCTGCGTCCTTACTCCAGGTCTCGGAATAGGTGTGCTCGTGGGGAGCGAGAGGCTCTGCCTGCCCGCACTTGCATACGCCGTCTACGTAGTTGTGTGCCTCGTAGCCGACGGTCTCGGCGGTATGCTCACAGGTGGCTGCATACCAATGTCCGCCTGCGTCCTTACTCCAGGTCTCGGAATAGGTGTGCTCATGGGGAGCGGGCGGCTCCTCCGTGTTGGGTGTACCAAGCGAACCAAGAAATTCCTCGAGGGTGATCTCGCCATTCAGCAAGCCCGACGCTGAGTCGAGCGCTCCGCAAGCGGTGAAGGCAAGCACCATCGCAAGAATCAGTGCTAAAATCGACAGTATACGAATGCTTTTCATTATAATCTCCATTCTGTCGCCGTGAGGCGGCTGCAAAGGCTCTGATAAGAGCATAAATCCTCGCATTTTAATTATAACATATAGAAACGACAAAATCAACAGCATTTCCAACTTAATATTTGTCGGCGTATATTTTTCAGCACTTACGGGAAACTAAGGCTGAGACGCTTTTTCGCGTTTCTTCGATTTACTTTACGGCCGGGTGCCGAATGAGGTGGGAGGTAAAAATGGCGATAGCTAATAAAATCGCGCTTGTTATAGCGATTATCGGTGCGCTCAACTGGGGCTTAATCGGCTTGTTCGGTTTTGACGCAGTTGCTTGGATATCCGGTGGCGCAGGCAGCGTCATGGCGCGTATTATATACACCGTCGTGGCTCTGGCGGGCATCTGGTGTATTGCTCTGCTCTTTGACAGAGACGAGCAGTATGCATCGGGTAGAGCCTGAGGCTAAGCGCGGGACGGGCGATCTGCACTTTCGCAGGTCGCCCGTCTTCGGCATAATATGTAAATAGAGCGTAAATGGGCGTTTAGAAATAAGAAAACATGGCAAAAATAGCTTACGGAAGCCATAGGTTTGCCGAAAGGAAATGAAAATGAACATAAAACGCGGTGATATATATTACGCCGACCTGAGCCCCGTCGTAGGCAGCGAGCAGGGCGGGCTGCGTCCCGTGCTTATAGTGCAGAACGACGTGGGAAACAAATACAGCCCTACCGTAATAGCGGCGGCTATTACCTCGAGAATGGGAAAGACCAGACTGCCGACGCATATAGATATATCGGGAGTCGGAGCGGGGCTGTCGAAGGACAGCGTCATTCTGCTCGAGCAGATACGTACTATCGATAAGAAAAGGCTGAAGGAAAAAATGGGGCATCTCGACGAGGAGACGATGCGCGGAGTAAACGGCGCGATACAGGTATCCTTCGGTCTCGGAGAATATCTGGGGTAATACGCGTATTTTCCGAATAAAGCCGCTCGCCTGTGCATAGATTTGGACAGTACAAGAAAAAAGGACGGCTAATAAAATGAACCAATACAAGCCAGAGGGCAGCCTCATACGCACCGATAAGAACCGTGAATACCTCTCTACGTACGAGGGTCTCGAGGAGGCTATGGAGCGCGGAATTATCCTCGAGGGGATAGCCGCTATGGCGGATCACGGCTTCAACCTATATCTGAATCTCGGCGGTATCCGCGCCAAAATGCCGCGCGACGAGGTATCTTACGGTGAGACGATAAAGGATATTGCCATACTTACGAGGGTTGGAAAGCCGGTCTGCTTCAAGCTCATAGGCTTCGAGCGCACAGCCGCAGGGGAGCGAGTTGCACTGCTCTCGCGCAGGGCGGCACAAAAGGAGTGCCACGAGAATTATATATCCACTCTCACTCCGGGCGATATAATACCTACGAAGATAACGCACCTTGAGAGCTTTGGCGCTTTCGTCGACATTGGCTGCGGTATCACTTCCCTTTTATCTATCGACTGCATATCGGTATCGCGTATCGCTCACCCGTCGGCAAGGCTTGCTGTCGGGGATATGATATTCACGGTGGTAAAATCCATAGACGAGCGCGGCAGAATATACGTATCCGAGCGAGAGCTGCTCGGCAGCTGGGAGGAAAACGCGGCGCTGTTCTCCGAAGGAGAAACCGTACGCGGCATAATACGTAGCGTTGAGAGCTACGGGGTATTTGTCGAGCTTATGCCGAACCTCGCAGGGCTTGCGGAATTCCGCGAGGACGTATGCGTCGGGCAGACGGCGGCGGTGTTTATCAAGAGCATTATACCCGAAAAAATGAAGATAAAGCTGATAATCATAGACACGCACGACGAGCCGCTTGTAAGGACTCCGCTCGAATACTTCGTTGACACCGAGAGCGTGCGGCACATGGACGAGTGGATATACTCGCCCAAGGGCTGCAAGAAGGTGGTGACGACGGTATTTTAATGCTCCTATTTAAGGTCGGGAGGGCTGCTCCCGACCTTTATTTTTTGCCAAAGAGGCGTTTTTTTGTTGCAATAACGGTGAGGGCGTGGTAAAATAGAGGAAAATAAGCGATTAGCGGAGGTCGGCTATGGTTAAGCTCGGCAACGATTGGGATACGCTTCTTGCCAATGAGTTCTCAAGCGAGTACTACCTTTCTCTCAGAGAATTCCTGAAGAGCGAATATTTCACAAGAACTGTATATCCGCCCATGAACGATATTTTCAACGCGCTGAGGTACACCTCCCTCGAGGATACGCGCGTCGTCATTCTCGGTCAGGACCCCTATCACGGCGCGGGGCAGGCACACGGGCTGTGCTTCTCGGTCAAGCACGGAGTGAAAAAGCCACCGTCATTAAAAAATATATTCAAGGAGCTTTACGACGAGTACGGCATTCCCGAGCCGCCGAGCGGAGAGCTTACGGGCTGGGCTAAGCAAGGGGTTCTGCTGCTCAACACAACTCTCACCGTGCGCGAGGGTATGCCCACAAGCCACAAGGGGCGCGGCTGGGAGCAGCTGACGGACAAAATCATCGAAATCATCAATGCGAGGACGAAGCCCGTTGTATTTATTCTCTGGGGCGGTCACGCGCGGACGAAGCGCGCGCTTATAACAAACCCCGCACACCTCGTGCTGGAGTCGGCGCACCCAAGCCCTCTGTCTGCGTACGCAGGCTTCTTCGGCTGCGGTCATTTCAGACGGGCAAACGAATTTCTTGCCTCGATTGGCGAGAGAGAAATTGATTGGTCGAGAACTGTATAAGTAAAACAGCACCGCAGCGAAGCGGTGCTGTTTTTGTTGCTGTTAGCGTTCGGCTTATGCGAGAACGCCGCCGAGCTTAAGCGAGAAATAAAGTATAACCAGAGCGCCGAGGGCGATGCGGTATATACCGAACACAGCAAAGCTGTGCGACCTTACAAAGCTCATTAAGAATTTGATGATAAAGAGCGAAAGCAGGAAGGCAACGAGCATTCCAACGAGCAGATAAACGATATACGGGAGCACTTGGCCGTCCGGGATAAGTAGCGTCTTATCCTCTGCGCCGAGGTACTCGACAAAGAACTTTAAGAGCTTAATACCCGATGCGCCGAGCATAACGGGGATAGCCATAAAGAAGGAGAACTCGGAGGCTGCCGTGCGCGAGACGCCCGAGAGCATACCGCCGAGAATCGTAGAGCCCGACCTCGAGGTGCCGGGGATAAGCGAAAGCACCTGGTACGAGCCAATGACAAGGGCATCGCGATAGGTGAGGTCATACACGCTCTCTATCCGGGGCTGTTTATCCTTGTTAATTCGTTCGATGAGAATAAAAGCAACGCCGTATATGATAAGGGCGATGGCTACGACTACGAAATTGAAAAGGTACTCATCGAGAAAATCGTCGAGCAGAACGCCGAGGACGGCGGCGGGCAAAACGCCCACTATAACCTTTAGCCACAGCGAGCATATACGCCCGTTTTCTTCCCTGTTCTTTTTCTTTGAGGGTACGAGCTTATCCCAGAACAAAACAGGAACGGCAACGATCGCGCCAAGCTGAATAACTACCAGAAACAGCTCACGGAATGCGGGAGTTACGTCGAGTGCCACAAGCTCGTCGAGCAGTATCATATGCCCCGTAGAGCTTATCGGCAGCCACTCGGTTATGCCCTCGACTATGCCGAATAGTATCGACTTAAGAATTTCTATGAACACGGGTTAAAACCTCCGTTTTCGACAATTATTGTTGTCATATTTCGGCAAAATGTCACACAGCGCGGATTATGTCGCCCTCTTTAAGCTTGGTTTCAGTGTGCATATAGAAGCGCATATACGGGTGCTTGGTGGAGTCGATTTCGACACCGTCTGCGTCATAAAGCTTATCGAATTCAAGCGGCGCGCCGACGCTGCCGGGAGTAAGGAATTCGACGCTCTCGCCGAGTGACATTTTATTTCTCTGCTCCATAAGCGCAAGACCGCGCTCCTCATCATATCCAAGGCATACTGCAAGATACGCCTTATCCTTGATATATCCGTTATTCGGTGCAAGGTTGGCATCGGTGTGAGAATCCGAGAAATAGTAGCCCGTCGCGTAATCGCGGTGGCTGACCGATTCAAGCTCGCGATACCAAGCGGCATCGTAGCGGTACTCACCGCCGAAATAGGAGTCTATCGCCATTTTGTAGGTATTCGTAACAACGGCAGTATAATAGGCGGACTTCATTCTGCCCTCAATCTTGAGGGAATTTATACCCGCCTCAATAAGTTCGGGAATATGCTCGATCGTGCAGGTGTCGCGGCTCGCCATGATAAAGGTTTCTCCGTTGACCTCCTCGAGTGGCATCGTGCAATCCGGGCGCTTTTCTTCGGTTATCTCATAGCCGCGAATGGTGTAATTCCAGCGGCATGGCTGGGCGCAGGCACCCATATTGGCATCTCTGCCGACAATATGCTCCGAAAGCAGGCATCTGCCGCTATACGAAATACACATTGAGCCGTGTATAAAGCATTCCAGCTCGACGGTGTCGGGAATATTACGTCTGATTTCCTTGATTTCCCCAAGGGTAAGCTCTCTTGCAAGAACCACGCGCGTAGCACCGAGGGCGCACCAGGCGCGCACCGCGGCAGAGCTCACGGCGTTTGCCTGTGTGGAAATATGGATCGCAACGTCGGGCAGCATCTCACGTGCAAGGGTGAGAACGCCGACGTCGGCAATAATAAGCGCGTCGACGGGGATATCCGCGAGGGCGGTAAAATACTCCCTGAGCCTCGGGTAATCATACTCACGCGGCATCGTGTTAACGGTGAGATACACCTTAACTCCGCGCTCGTGGGCATATGCGGTGGCTTCCTTAAGCTCATCTATATCAAAATTGTCTGCC
>CAYZZJ010000073.1:0-9445 GCA_964482885.1 uncultured Ruminococcus sp.
CCTCCTCGTCGACACATCTCTGCATCAGAAGATGCTCTGCACCGAACATCTCGGGAACCTCTGTAAGCACGCAGGAGCCGCCGTGAGAGGTATGCAGGTCGCAGAGTCTTCCGCAGAGCGGATTTGCGGTAATTCCGCTGTATCCGTCCGAGCCGCCGCACTTAAGACCTATCTTAAGCTTGGATACGGGCACGGGTACTCTCTCAAATCCCGCCGCATACTCCTGAAGCTCTCTTATAATGCGAACGCCCTCCTCAAACTCGTCCTCGACGTCCTGACAGTTAAGGAAGCGCACTCTCTCGGGGTCGTACTCGCCAAGATGCTCCCTGAACACCGCTATATTGTTGTTCTCGCAGCCAAGTCCCAGCACAAGAACGCCTGCGGCATTCGGGTGTCTTACCATTCCTGCAAGGATCTTCTGCGTGACGAGCTGATCGTCACCGAGCTGGGAGCAGCCGAAGGGGTGAACGAAAGCGCGCGCACCCGTAGCGGCGGCAAGGCGCTCGGATACTCTGTTGACGCAGCCTACGGTGTTGACAATCCATATCTCGTTTCTGATACCCACGTCGCCGTTCTTACGGACGTAGCCCATGAAGGTCTCGTCGGTTGTACCCGGAATGTATTCCTCCGCAGGTGCGGTGTAGGTATACTCAAGGTTGCCCGAAAGATTGGTCTTTACGTTATGGGTATGAACGTGCTGACCCTTCTTTATATCGCAGGTGGCGTGTCCTATCGGATTGCCGTACTTGATTATGTCCTCGCCCGCCTTTATATCGCGTCGGGCGTATTTATGACCGTCCTCGAGGTTAACCTCGACGTTGTCAAGCTTATGTATAACCATTATGTCTACCTCTCTCGGGTTTTATGCTCTGTACTTCTCGACAGCCTCGGTAAGGAAGGAGATATCCTCGCCCCAAAGCTCGGCATTTGCAAGAACCTCGCGGGTGGTGTGAGTGCGTACGAACTCGGTTGCCTTAGCATCGTCGTTCGTCATATCGGTCTTGTAGAAGTCAAGCAGCTTTGCAAAGGAGAATACAAGGGTCTCGGGCATCTTGTTGTAGCGCTTGATGTACTCGAGAATCGAGGGGAGAACTCTTACCTTGAACTTACTGAGCGAGTTGAGAGCTATGGAAGAAAGATAATGCTTGATATAGGGGTTCGAGAAGCGCTCGATAACGCTAGTGGCGTAAGCTACAAGCTCATCACGGGGAAGGTCGAGGGTGGGAATGATCTCATCGAATACACACTTCTCTATGTGAGCGCGCATGCCTGCATCGTCAACACAGCTCTTAACGGTATCAAATCCCGAAAGAAGTGCGTAAGGAACGAGAGAGGTGTGTGCGCCGTTAAGGATACGAACCTTTCTTGTGCGGTACATCTCGAGCTTATCCTTAGTAACGATGACGTTAAGACCCGCCTTACCGAAGGGAAGCTCTGCCTCGAGATCGTACTCGGTCTCGATAACCCAAAGGTGGAAGAACTCGGAGGTGTTGAGCATATTGTCGGTGTAACCGAGGTCGATCTCCTCGCCTCTCGGGAAGCCGGTGTTGATACGGTCAACGAGAATGTTCGTAAACACGTTATTCTCCTCAACCCAGGCCTTGAAGCCATCGCCAAGACCCCAAATGTCAGCGTACTGAAGGATGCACTTCTTGAGGTTATCACCGCTGCGGTCGATAAGCTCGCAGGGGAGGAAGATAAAGCCGTCGAGACCAAGCTCATAGCGGCGAAGAAGAAGCTGAGTGAGCTTACCGGGGAAGGTAGCCGCAGGCTTGTCGGTCAGCTTGTCAGCATCGGAGAATGCAATGCCCGCCTCGGTGGTATTGGAAACAACGTAGCGGAAATCGGGGTTCTCTGCAAGTGCCATATAAGCGTCAAAATCATCATAGGGCTTAACGCAACGGGAGATGATGTCGACGAGAGTGGTGTCAACGCCCTCCGCGCCTCTTATGATGTGAGTGTAAAGGCAGTTCTGCTCGGTGAGCATATCGCACATACCCTTCTCAATGGGCTGAACGATTACCACGCTGCCGTCAAACAAATCCTTCTCCTCGAGCTTCTTAAGTATCCAGTCTACAAATCCGCGAAGGAAGCCGCCCTCGCCAAACTGAATCACGCGCTCGGGACGTGCCTTCTTCTCAAAATCTCTGATGCTTTTCATTGGAAAATCCTTTCTTTGGGGTTATACCTTTATTTTATTGATAGACTTGAATTATTCGCCGCCATTTATCGCGGCACGTATCGACGTTTTTTTGCAAGAAAACGGATTATTTGCCAACTTATGTTTGCGTTTCTCTGCCCCTCGCTCTTCTATACAAGAAGGCTCTGCCCTGCTTGCCGGCGAGCTTGGTTATGCCAAGCTCGGAAAGAAGCTTAAGATTAACCGCGTCGTATCTCGAGCGGCTTTTTATAGCCTTCATATATTCCTTCGCCGTAAAGGCTTCGCCGAGCGTCTCGGGCAGGAAGACCTTGTACTCCTCTATCTCCGTAAGACGCAGCTGCCCAACGAGGCGAGTGGGTATTTTACCGAGAAGGGTCGCTCCGCGCTTTCGCGATTTATCCCAGCCGTCGAGCGCCCTGTATTCGTCGCACTCGTAGGCGAGGATAAGGACCGAAAAGCCGGGCTTGCCTATAAGCTCGCGCAAGGGATACAGCACCCTGCCAACAGAATATGGCGAGCGCGAGCCCCCTCTGCCCTTCGGCGCGGATATCTCTCCGCTTTCGCGGTCGAGCCAGCGGTGCGAGGTTCTTATTGGGAAGGGGTGAACGAGCGTCACCTTATATTCGAGCAAAAGGCGGCGCAGCTTCGGTAAAAGCGGAGCCGTAGAGCCTGTCTGCACCTCGAAAACGCCGTTTTCATTGTATATATCCGCAACTCCGCCGCACAGCGGAACCTCGTGCTTCTCTGCTCTCGGCTCGAGGTAGAGCTTTATTGCCTTATGCACGCTGCCCTCTGAATATACGGTAAAGCCCTCGGAGAGCTTTTCCATAAGCGCCACGCGCGCGAGCGCATCTGCGAAGCGGGCTACGTCAATGCCGTCACTGTTAAACTTCATATCGTTATATGCTCTCGCGGCTAAAGAATTACGCCGAATGCGGCGGCAGATGCGTCTACCGCGTCGGTGTTCATATTACATTTAAGCTCTACGAGCTTAACCGAGCCGAGAAGTCTGTCGAGAAGCGACAGGGTGCGAAGCGCCGCAGCACCGCCCCTCGGCAAATATATCTGCGAGACGAGTGCCGAGGACATATCGTCCGCCGATACCGTGGCGGCGCTGTTATGCTCTGCACGCCCGACAAGGGCAATGCCTGCGAGCGGGAGCGAGATATTCTCGCCGTAGCGCTCCTTCCCGCGCCAGGGCGTTCCGCAGGCGTACGGGATATCACCGTCAAATCTGATTATGGGCTTATCTCCGTTGAGATATTTTGCGCGCCCGCCAAGGCGCTCAGTCCATAAGCGCGTGTGTGTGGTTTTACCGGTACCGCTGGGTGCGGTAAATGCGTACGCTAGGCCGTCAACAGCTATAACCGCCCCGTGAAATACAAGGGCATTATATTCGGGAAGGCGCTCTGCGAGCTGTCTGTGTATAACCGTGCTTTCAAGATACTCGTCGGGGAATTCTTCAAAGCCCTCCCTCTCGGCGGCAATCTCGTCATCGGTGGCTTCAAGCACGAAAAGCGGGGAGTCGGCAGTGAGATAATCCTGCATTATTCGCTCTACGTAGCCGTAGCGGTTATTAATTTCGAACGGTATACCGGCAATGCTAACTCTCAGCATATCGACTCCTTTCCTTTATCTGTTCAAGTAATTTACGTATCCTTGGTGCAGGTAATCGTTGCCGCTGCCGATAGCTATCGCGGCATAGCTGCTCTCACCGCCCTTAAAGACGGTGTATTCAATTCCCGCACAGCCCTCGAAGGCGGACTGATCGATAACTCTGATACCCGTGCCGAGATAAACTCTCGTCAGGTACGTGCAACCGTAAAAGGCACCGTAGCATATCTCGCTTACACGCTCGGGAATTCTCGCCTCGACAATCAACGTATCCTCAAAGGTGCAAGCACCGATGGACGTAATATTTTCCGACAGTCTGACGTCAATAAGCGAGGTGCACTTGTAGAATGCGTACTCACCAAGCTCGGTTACGCCGTCGCCCATCGTAAATTCGGTCATAGACGTGCAGTACTCAAAGGCATTTACGCCGATTTTCACAACGGACTCGGGTAATGCAATTTCGGTGATAGACGTGCAGGTGGAAAATGCCTGGTAGCCTATCTCAATGAGCTTATCGCTCCAGGTGATTTTCTTGACCGAGGCGCACTCCATATACGCCTTATCTCCCAGGTATTCAAGGCTCTTCGGCATATTAACCTCGGTAAGCGCGGTGTGCCTGAATGCGGCGGAGCCGATAAAGCTGACGCTGTCGTTGAGCCTGACGGACCTCAGTGCTATACAGTTGTCAAACGCTCCCTCGGGAACGGAATAGGAAAGACTGCGCAGATCTACCGAGGTGAGAAGCTCGCAGCCCTGGAATGCATTTCTGCCAAGGCTCGTCACCCAGCGGAGGTCTGCCGACGCAAGAGATTTACAGTTGGAGAAGGCATACTCGCCTATCGTGGTGAGCGTGCGCGGGAAGGAAAACTCTTTTAGTGCCTTGGCATCGCTGAACGCCTTATTGCCAACAGAGGTCAGCTTGCCGCCGTACTCTACCCTCTCAAGAGCAACACACTGCCCAAATGCGGACTCTCCGATTTCAGTAACGCTGTCGGGAATAGCTATTTTCTTAAGCGAGGTGCAGTTAAAGAAGGTATCGCTTGCAATAGCGGTAAATTCTCCGCGAAGATCAACCGTCTCGAGCGCTGTCGCACCCATACAAAGAGCTACGGGAGTTGCACCCGAGCCGTAAACGGTAATCTTCTCAAGGCCTGCCGCCTCGAGGAAGATGCCGTCTCCGACGGACATATTCTCCCTCACGGTGAACTCCTTGATACCCGACTGAGAGAAGGCATAGTCGAAAATTTCTACGGGGCGGTCGGGTATGGTAATGCTCTCAAGAGCAGAGGCTTTATAGAAAGCGTATCTGCCGATAGAGGTTGTAGCCGACGAAAGATTTACCGTCGCGAGCGCCGTACAATCCGAGAACATCTTTTCGGGAACGGCGGTGAGCGACTCCGGAAGTGTTATTGATTTAAGGCCATAGCAGGAGAAGAAGACGGACTCACCCGCTGCAGTAAGCGTATTCGGCAGCGTAACGCTCGAGAGCGCAGGGCAATTCGAGAACGCCTGATCTCCAAGCTCTGAAAGAGAGCTGCCCGAGAGATCAACCTTGGTGAGTGAGCTGAGATTGTAGAAGGAATAATCTCCAATGTATTCAAGATCAGCGGATGCGTAAAGCTCGGATATATTGACGCCCGACTGACCGAAAGCAGAGGAAACCGACTTAATGCCCTCGGGAATTCTGAGCGACACTGCCGTACCGTCACCGACGCGCTTCGTTGCATCGGTCTCAATATATTTACCGTAGCGGTCAGTCGTCGCATTGTATTTTATGAGAATCCCATCACCGATAACAGCAAACTCGTCCGTTATCTTCATAAAGAACAGGGCGTTTACAAACGCATTTCCGCCAACGTAGGCAAGCGACGCGGGGAACTCATACGCGACGTCCTCGGGAGTCGTGGGCAGAACCAGACGGTCGAGTGCGGTATCACCGTGGAAGGCGGCATAGCCTATAGTCTTAAGCACGGGCGAAAGAACCACCTTAGTGATAGCGGCATTCTGTCCCATAGCATAATCTGCAATATGCTCGACGTATACGGGGAACACGTACTCCGTCACCTCCGACTTAACAGGGAGAATGATAAGCGTTTTTGTATCTATGGATACAAGCGCTCCGCCCTCGGTGGTGTAATGCGCGTTACCCAGAGGTACGCTGACCGTTTTCAGCGAGCTGTTTCCCGAGAATGCGCCGTCACCTATAAGCTCAATGCCCTCGCCGAAGCTGACACTCTCGAGAGCCGTGCAGTCTATAAAGGCTCCGTCGCCTACTTTGGTTACATACGAAAGATCAAGAGAGGTAAGAGCGCTGCAGTTGTAGAACACCGACTCACCAATCTCGGCAACGCCCTCGTGCAGATTGACCGTCTCAAGGTACCTGCAGCCGTTAAACAGGTTATCCGAGAGAGTGCTGACACCCTTAGGAATCGTTATTTCCGAGAGGAGCATAGCGTTACAGAGCGCACCCTCTCCGATATGGGTAACCGAGTCGGGTATAACAAGCTCGGTAAGCGAGCTACAGCCGTAGAAGGCATAGTCACCGATATACTCAAGGCGATCGTACAGCTCCATGTCATCTATCGTAGAGCAACCCGCAAACGCCGACTCTCCTATTCGCTTGACGTAAATTCCACCCTCTATGCTGATAAGGCTGTCCTCGCCTTCAAAGGCTCTGTCGCCTATGGAGCTGACCTCCTTGTTCTCTATAACCGAGGGGAGAGTTACGTTATTGTTAATTCCGTGATAGCCGACAAGCTCGACCGTTCCGTCATCAAGATAAACGTAATCGAAATCCCCGAAGGTGTAAACGACGCGAGGACCTGCATCGTTACGAGCGAAATGCAAAACAAGAAAAACGGCGAGACCGACGAGTAGCAGGGCTGCCACCGACACCGATACTATTATGGCAATCCTTGCCTTTTTACTGAGAGCCTTGCGCTCTATGACGTCTTCCATACCCCGTTGCCTCCTCTCGCGTGTATTAGTAAATAAAATAATAGCTTCGAGAAAATTATACACCATGATATCCCTAAAGTCAATGCTTGACGAAAACTTTACTTTATTTTTCGTGTGAGCGAATATTGAGGGAGAGGCTGTCCAAAATAATATCAGTACAAGAAAACGGAGGTAAATATGACAAAAAAACGAATTATTACGGCAATTCTCCTTGCGGCACTTCTTTTATCCGCACTTTCCGTCGGTGCGGAGGCGTTCCGCGGCAGCGGAATTGAGGTCATGGCTCGCGACGTGAAGGTGATAAAGGCGGGCTTGCTCGGAAAGAAGGTAACCTTCAGCGACACGGATTTCAAGTGTGCGTTTGCCATAGATGATTTCGAGAGCATTACCGTGACGGCACTTCCCTCCTCGACAAGCGGAACCCTGATGCTTGCAGGGCGAAGAGTGCGCGAGGGGCAGACGATAAAGAGACGCAATATCGCGGCTATGGTATTCGTGCCCGCCGACAAGGCTGTCGCAGAGGCGGAGTTCAGCTTCTCGCTGGACGGCGGCGAGGAGCATATCTGCAAAATCAAGCTGCTCTCAAAGGTGAATTACGCGCCGAGCGCGGCTGAGGACGAGGCCGCCTCTTTAAGCATTGCTACCCAAGCCGGCATCAGCGTATGGGGAAGAATGGAGGGAAGCGACCCCGAGGGGGACGAGCTTGAATTTATCGTCGCGGCATACCCGAAATCCGGATCGCTCACCCTGCTCGGCAGCGGAAAATATAAGTACACTCCCGAGGACGGGTTCACGGGCTACGACTCCTTCACCTACGCTGTACGCGACGAGTACGGAAACTACTCGAAGGCCGAGGAGGTGGTTCTTAAGGTAACCGAAAGAATGTCTGATATAGTATACGGAGATATGACCGACAAGGAGGAATACAACGCCGCTGTTGCAATGAGCGCAATGGGAATCATGGCGGGCACGCTGATAGGCGACGAATACTACTTTATGCCGACAGAAGCGGTGACCCGTGCTGAGTTTACGGCGATGGCGCTCAAGGCAGCGGGCATAAAGGCAGACGTTGGTGCAACCTATTTTGACGATGATGCCGATATACCTGTACCGCTGCGCGGATACGTCGCATCTGCCGCACGCAGAGGTATCGTCGACGGAAGGCATGACGGAACGAAGCTGGTCTTTGCACCGCGAGAGGCAATAACCGTATATGAGGCTGCGAGTATTATGTCAGCCATAATCGGTGATACGGCAGAGGAAACGCTCGAATACAGTACGCTCGAGGGCGTTCCCGTTTGGGCGCGCGCAGGGGTTGAGGCAATGCTCACGCTCGGCATTATAGACGAGGACAGATGCGATCCCTCCGCAGAGCTGACACGCGCTGATGCAGCCGAGTTTTTATACAGAATGGTAAGTAATAGTTAGCAAAATGTAGTTGCAACGTATTGGATGGCGCTTAACGGCGCTTGTATCATAATAAAGGCTTGTGTTTTTCGATGTTCGGGTCGCGGCATTTTTGCCCTCCCTCTCTCGTTCAGGCGCAAGCCTTACTCTTTTCGCAGGCGTGCCCACTCTCGCAAAAATCAGAAATTTGCGTTATATTTTTGGAAGCTTTTACCAAAATTTGTGTGTCCCTATGTGTCAACCCCTTTACAAATTCATTTTTATTTGCTATAATGGTATCAAAAACGGGTTGATACCCTTCGCAAATACTGTAAAGGAGATCCACTATGTCTAAGAAAATCATCATCACCGTTGCACGTCAGTACGGAAGCGGCGGTCGCGAAATCGGAGAAAAGGTTGCTGCTATGCTCGGCATTCCTCTTTATGATAAGGAGCTTATCACCGACGCGGCGGCAAAGGGTAGCCTTAACGAGGAGATAATAAGGAGCGCAGACGAGTCCGCGGCGAACAGCCTCTTGTACACTCTCGCTATGGGCTCTAACCATTACGGCACTGCCATGCACTTCGGATATAAAATGCCTCTTAACGACAAGCTCTTTATTCTTCAGTCGGAGGTTATTAAGGAATATGCCGAAAAGGGCAGCTGCGTTATTATCGGCAGATGCGCCGATTACGTGCTTAAGGACGATCACGACGTATTCAGGCTCTTCATATACGGCGATCTCGACCACCGTCAGGCGCGCATTAAGGAGCGCCACCCCGAGATAAAGCCCACGCAGGTTATCGACGTCATAAACAAGACGGATAAGCGCAGAGCCTCCTACTACAACTTCTACACCGGCAACAAGTGGGGCAAATACGACAACTACGATATGGCGATCAACTCCTCTACCTTTGGTATTGAGGGCACGGCACAGCTGATTGTCGCGTCGGTAAGAAATCTTATTGAAGAATAATATTTATGAAAAGCGTAGGCACAGGGGAATCCTGTGCCTACGCTTTTTTTGTTTTATCTCTGCACTCCTCGCGTAAAAAGCAATTATCAAGAGGGCGTGCTTTATGCCTTTACATTTCCGTGCTGATACTCAATCAGCCGTCGCATACGGTCAATACAACCTTTCCAACGTTTTCTCCGCGCTCGAGAATGGCATGTGCTGCCTCTGCCTCGGTGATCGGAAGAACACGGTAGATAGACGGCTTGATGCTTCCGTCCTCTATCTTCGGCCAAACGTTTTTAACAAGCTCAGAGAGAATATACGCCTTAAATTCGGGAGTGCGGTTACGGAGCATACTGCCTACCAGATG
>CAYZZJ010000074.1:0-9251 GCA_964482885.1 uncultured Ruminococcus sp.
GCTACGTTCCCAACGCCGAGGATATCGACATCGAGGGACTTGACGGCATCAGCGTTGACACCGTTCGTGAGCTTCTCTCGGTTGATAAGGAGCTTTGGCTCGAGGATTGCAAGGCTGTAAGAGAATTCTACAAGCAGGTTGGCGATCGCGTTCCTGCAGAGCTTTACGATGAGCTTGCAGCACTTGAAGCAAGACTTCAGAAGTAATTTTCCGTTTAATTAAATTAAAGGAGGCTTAAAAATGAAAAAAGCGTTGACCGTACTCCTTGCTCTCATTATGTGTCTTGCACTCTTCTCCTGTACTCAGAGTGACGAGACTGATAAGGGTGGGAAGGAAGACCACACCTTTAAGGGTGATATAGAGACCCCCTTCGTTGATCTTGAATTTAATTAAGCATAGGTAAAATAAAGAGCAGGACGGCACCCGCGGGTGCCGTCCTGCTTTTTAGCCTAATAACGGATATGACAGTAGCATAGCGACAAGAGCAGAGAATACACCCTCGCTTATTTTGATAAGAAAATATCGACCGAGACGAAGTCCCTTTGAGGTGGAAAAGGCGGCGGATTGTAGCATCACGGACACCCCTCCGAAGCCGAGCGCAAAGGCGCATAATCCAATCTGCACGACAACGCCGGCAGCACTCAAATCGGCTACGAAGGATACCGCACCCGTCACCTCAGAGAGCAGAATTACAAGCACCGAAAGCGGGGTGCTGCCGAGCAGCCTTGCGCTCATTTTTGATGCCGAAAAAAAGACTGTTATAAAGGCAATCATGGATACCGACGCCTCTGCCGCACTCCTGACAGAGTCGACAAAGCTGTATTTCTGCCGAGCATTAATCACAGTTTTCGATATTTTACTGTATTTTCCGCGAAAAATCTGCGCCGACAGCAGAGTGCCTGCCATAAGAGATGTGAGCAGTATTACGCCAAGCTCCAAATCCCCGAGCAGCCCCGCGCCAACGGTCGCAACAACAAACGGCGGCGAGGGGTTCGACGAGTATGCTATAAGGCACTCAGCCTCGCGCTTATCGAGCCTGCCGCACGAGTATAGCTCTGCGGTCATTTTGCTCCCTATCGGGAATCCCGTGAGATTGCCTATAATGAGTGCGGATACTCCCTCCTCGGAAACGCCAAACAGCAGCGCAAGAAGGCGCGATAGTCGCGGCAGGCTCTCAGGCGTAATCAGCGATGCCGCAAGGCCCGAAATGACCATAAAGGGCAGAGTGGTGGGCAAAACCCTCTCTACTGCCAGCTTTAATCCCTCGGCGGCAAATTCTCCTATATCACGCGAGAGGAAGAGCGCGGTAACCACAACGCCCGAAATCGCAAGCAGTGATATTATACCTCGCCACGCCCTCTGCCGTATCGCGATTTGCCCGACCGATCTCGTAGCAGGCATGCCCTCTCCCGTCATTTACCCGTACCCCCTTGCATAAACTCTATTAACTCTTTATGAGAAGGGGAGGTAAAAAATGCATAAGACGGATAAGGATACAGAGCTTTTGCCGAGGAGCGGAGCAGAGCTTGCACCGATATTGCTTGAAATGAGAAAATCCTCGCGCGCAGCATCTGTGTCGGTAGGAGGGGTCATAGGCGTAACCGAGCTGTCGGCGAGTGAGATTGCGCTGTCCTCGCATCTTGGAAGAATAGTTATGCGCGGCGAAGGACTTCGCCTTACCGTGTATGCAAACCGCACCGCAGAGGTAAGCGGCAGAATTACGGAGGTGGAGCTTGGCTATGCCCGCACTTGACGCGTATATTTTCGGATACCGCCGAATTTCCGCAGCGCCCGAGCAGCGCGCAAGGCTTGCTACCGCGCTTATAAGGCTCGGTATTCCCTCGAGGGAGGAGGGTGACGGCAGCTTTATTCTCCGTGAGGCGGACTTCAAGCGCTTCCGCTCCTATGCGGGCGGCAGAATTCGCTATACCGCAGGCGAGGTAGAGGGGCTTTTCGGTGCCCTTCTCGGCTTGCGCCGCCATATACCCTCGCTTGTAGCTTTCGTGTTCGGTGTTGTTATGGCGTTTTTGCTATCGGGGCTTGTCTGGGACGTCCGCGTAGATGGTGAGGAGAAGCTATCCGATACCGAGATTGAGGATATGCTGGGGCAGGTTGGCTTCGGTGTAGGATCGGTGTGGCGGGAGGTTGACACGGTTAAGGTCGAGGGCGAGCTGCGGAGCAAATATCCAGATATAGCCTGGGTGCAGATCAACCGCAGCGGTACGGTTGCATACGTCACCGTCAAGGAGCGCGAGGGAATGAGTGCGGAGAATACCCCCGTGCCAACGCTTTCCAATATAGTAGCGGACAGAGACGGGGTAGTAGAGGAAATAACGGTAAAATCCGGCAGAGCCGAGGTGAAGCCGGGTGACGTTGTCAAGGCGGGTGATATACTGATTTCGGGCATTGTCGAAAACGAGAGCGGCGGATACCTCGTGCGCGCAGAGGGAACGGTTATCGCGCGTACGGCAGGAGAGCTGAAGGCATCTGCAGAGCGCACCGAATATATAGAAAGCGTCAGCGAGGGAAAAAAATACAGCACGGCTCTTGAGATTTTAGGTCATACTATAAATATTTACAAAAAGTATGGCAATTTAGACGAGGGTTGTGCTATAATAGATGATGAGGGAGAATACCTGCTTTTAGGCGGGGTAAGACTTCCTCTGAGAATTAAACGCCAATATCTCTCGTATACCGAAAGGGAGTGCGTGACGTATACCGATGATGAGCTTCCCACGCTCGCCTCATCAAGGCTGCAGGCTTTGCTCGGCGCGGCTCTCGCGTCCGCCGACCTTATCAAGCTGCGTACCTACGGTGAATACACAGAGGACGGATACGTAATGACGGCTGAGTACGTCTACGCTGCCGAAATAGGAGAGGAGCGGGAAATTCTCATACAAAATCGATAGCTATAAAGGAATTTTATGGAGAAGATAGTACTTACACAGTCTAACGAGGCAACTGCCGCTCTCTTCGGTGCGTTCGATGCGAACGTGAGAATGATAGAGCGTGCCTTTGACGTGCGTATAGGAAACCGCAACGATGCCGCCGACTCGGGAGATGCGCTCTCTGTCAGCGGTGAAGGGGATAACGTGAACGCCGCCGTCCGCGTGCTTGAATATCTTAAGCGCATTATAGGCGACGGGGAGAAGCTCTCCGAGGAGAGCGTTGAATACGTTATCGGTCTCGTCCGCGACGGTGAGTATGACGGCGGTGACACTCATACGGGCGGTATAATAGCCGTTACTAACCGCGGCAAGCCGATAAAGGCTAAGACGATAGGACAAAAGAAGTACGTCGACGCCATAAAAAATAATACGATAGTCCTAGGCCTTGGCCCGGCAGGTACGGGTAAGACCTTCCTTGCCGTAGCTATGGCGGTTGAGGCGCTGCGCGAGAAGCAGGTATCGAGGATAATCCTCACCCGTCCTGCGGTAGAGGCGGGCGAGCATCTTGGATTTCTTCCGGGTGACCTTTCGAGCAAGATAGATCCCTATCTCCGCCCCCTTTACGATGCGCTCTTTGAGATGCTCGGCCCCGAGAACTACCAGCGACACCGCGAGAGGGGCACGATAGAAATAGCACCGCTTGCGTATATGCGCGGGCGAACGCTCGACGACTCCTTCATCATACTCGACGAGGCGCAGAATACCACCCCTGAGCAGATGAAGATGTTCCTGACAAGGCTTGGCTATAACTCAAAGGCAATCGTTACGGGTGACCTCTCTCAGACTGACCTGCCCACGGGCAAGAAGAGCGGGCTTGCAATCGCGAAAAAGGTGCTTTCGGGTATAGAGGGAATATCAATATTCGAGTTCAGCGAGCGCGACGTAGTAAGACACAGACTTGTCCGCCGTATTATAACCGCCTACGAGGCGTACGAGCGCCGCGAGCGCGAAAAAAGCAAGGAGAAGCAATGACCGACCTTTATATAAGATTTTCAAAGACAGCCGACCTCCCCGAGGCGAATTACGACTTCAAGAGAACTGTACGCACCGCCGTGCGCGCCACACTCGCACACATGGACTTTCCCGCTCCCGCTGAGGTGTCGGTTACCCTGTGCGATAACGCGTACATACACGCGCTTAACCTTAGGGCGCGCGGCGTGGACAGGCATACCGACGTCCTCTCCTTCCCGATGTACGAGAGGGAGGAGCTTGCAGAGCTTTCGGAGGACGAGCCTGTTCTCCTCGGTGATATAGTTATCTCGGCAGAGCGCGCGGGGGAGCAGGCGGCAGAGCTTGGACACGGCTTTCTTCGCGAGGTCGCATTCTTAGCTATACATTCGACGCTTCACCTTCTCGGCTACGACCACGAGCGCTCGGCAGAAGAGGACGAGGAGCAGTGCCGCTTACAAAAGGAAATAATACAAACCATTGAGATATAAGGACTGTAAAGATGACTAAAAGTGCTTTTATTGCCATAGTTGGAAGACCGAACGTCGGTAAATCCACTCTGCTTAATTCCATAATCGGCGAGAAGATCGCCATAGTTTCAAAGAAGCCCCAGACCACGAGAAACCGTATCACGGGCATATATACCGAGGGGGAAAATCAGTTTGTATTCCTTGATACTCCCGGTATGCATAAGCCGCGCACAAGGCTCGGTGACTTTATGGTAAAGACCACCTCGAACACCCTCGGCGGTGTTGACTGTGCTATCCTTGTCGTAGAGGCGAGAGAGGCTGTAGGAGATATCGAGGCTGAGATCATATCGAGAATAAAGGCTGACGGTATGAGGGCTGTTCTCGTTATCAACAAGATCGATGCCGTAAGGAGCGCTAATATTGCAAAGACTATTGCCGCATACGCAGCAGCCTTTGATTTCGATGCGGTAGTGCCGATCAGCGCAAAGAGCGGTAAGGGCGTTGACGTGCTTATGAAGGAGTGCGAGCAGTATCTCTTCGAGTCGGAATGGCTGTTCTCGCCGGATATGATCACCGATCAGCCCGAGCGTCAGGTTGCCGCCGAGATTATCAGAGAGAAGCTCTTACGCTTGCTTGACGAGGAGATACCTCACGGAACTGCGGTTACCATAGAGGAATGGACCGAGAAGAAGAACGCCGTTGCCATTCGCGCCGAGATATACTGCGAGAAGCAGTCGCATAAGGGTATCATAATCGGTAAGCACGGCGCAACGATAAAAACTATAGGAACGCGCGCACGCGAGGATATCGAGGCTATGCTCGATACGAAGGTGTTCTTAGACCTTTACGTAAGGGTAAAGGAGAACTGGCGCGAGAGCGATTTCAACATTACGAACTTCGGCTATCACGAGGATATGTAAAAGACTATCGGAGGAAGGGGGGAGAAGCGTGCTGAGAGAGGTCAAGGGACTTGTGCTTCGCACCACGGATATCAGCGATTCCGACAGAATGCTGACCATATATACCGAGGAAGCGGGAATTGTCAGCGCGCACGCCAAGGGCGCAAGGTCACTGAGGAGCCGCAAAATGCCCGCCTCGATGCAGTTCTGCTACGCCGCCTTCGTCCTATATGAAAGTCAGGAGCGCGTTTCGGTAAGAGAAGCTACCTTAATCGAGAGCTTCTTCAGCCTGCGCGATTCCATAGAAGGACTCGCGCTCGGCGGATATATAACCGAGGTGCTGTCCGAGACAGGTACGGCAGACCCAGAGCCGGAGCTTTTGCGCCTCGCCTTAAATTCTCTGTATGCCATATCGAAGGGCAGACACTCGCTTGCCAAGATAAAGGCGGCGTTTGAAATCAGAGTCGCCACAATTCTCGGCTTTATGCCCGACGTTATCTCCTGCGCGCTGTGCGGCGCTAAGGAGGGCGACTTCTACTTTGATATTATGGCGGGTGCCGTAGAGTGCCGCGAGTGCTACCGACGCTCCGAGCGCAACGAAGCGCCGCTCTCCGACGAGCATGAGAGCCATATAGTTTACATACTTACCCCCGCCGCAAGGACGGCGTTCGGATACTGTATATATTCTCCGCAGGAAAAGCTGCTGTCCTTTAATATTTCTGATGATGATATGCATTATCTTTCGCGCGCCGCCGAGGCGTATCTGCTTAACCACCTGGAGCGCGGCTTCAGAACTCTCGACTTTTATAATGAGGTAAAGCGGTAATGATTTTTACCACGAAAACGCTGACTACACTTGAATTTGACAAAATAACCGAGATGCTCGTCGATTGCGCGTATACGGACGGTGCGAAGGCAAGGGCGCGTTCACTTATGCCGAGCGACGATTATCATACCGTCTGCGAGCGGCAGAGACGTACCGACGATGCTAAGCGCCTTATCGGCGCTAAGGGCTATCCCGCTTTCTCAGCACCCGAAGGAACGGTTGAGGCTGCCGAGCGAGCCTACAAGGGCGCTGTGCTTTCTCCGCGCGAGCTTCTCGACGTGGCATCACTCCTGCGCTCTGCGCGCACGATGCTTGACTATATAAATACGGACAAGCTGTTCGAGACCTCGCTCGATGCGATATTTGCGCGCCTGTTACCCAACCGTGCGCTCGAGGACAGCATAACGAAATCTATAATATCCGAGGACCTTATAGCCGACGAGGCAAGCCCCGAGCTTGCGGATATACGCCGCAGAATACGCGCCACGAATAACCGTATCAAGGATACGCTCCAGAGCTATATCGGCGGTGTAAGGCTTAAGTATCTGCAGGAAAATCTCGTCACAATGCGTAACGGCAGGTACGTAGTACCTGTGAAAGCGGAATATAAGAACGAGATGAAGGGTCTTGTCCACGATACCTCCTCGTCGGGTGCTACGCTTTTCGTTGAGCCTATGGCTGTCGTCGAGGCGAATAACGAGCTTCGCGAGCTTGCATCTGCCGAGTCACACGAGATTGAGAGAATACTCTCGACACTCTCCGCATCGGTTGCGGAGTTCTCGTCCGCCGTATCTCTTAATTATCACAATATCACCGAGCTTTCCTTTGCATTTGCCTGCGGCACGCTTGCCTATAATATGCGCGCCGAGATGCCGAATATAGTAGATGACCGTGTGATTGACCTGAGGCGCGCGCGCCACCCGCTTATCCCGAGGGAAAAGGTTGTCGCGATAGACGTATCGCTAGGCGGCGAATTTGATACGCTTATAATTACAGGTCCTAACACGGGCGGTAAGACCGTCACCCTTAAAACTTTGGGTCTTTTTGCTCTTATGGCTCAGTCGGGCTTACAGCTGCCCGCAGAGGCTGAGTCGCGTGTGGGTGTATTTTCAGAGGTGCTTGTGGATATAGGTGACGAGCAGAGCATAGAGGCATCGCTCTCCACCTTCTCCTCGCACATGGTTACGGTCGTTGATATACTGAAAAACGTAGGACCACGCTCGCTCGCACTCTTTGACGAGCTTGGTGCAGGTACCGACCCCACCGAGGGCGCGGCGCTTGCAATAGCCATACTTGAGCGCGTTGCTGCCGCGGGCGCTCTCAGCGCCTCTACAACTCACTACGCCGAGCTTAAGGTGTATGCTCTCGAAACCCCGAGAGTGCAGAATGCGTCCTGTGAATTTGACGTCGAAACTCTGCGACCTACCTATAAGCTTGTCGTGGGGACACCAGGTAAATCAAACGCATTTGCAATATCCGAAAAGCTCGGTATAAGCGATGAAATCATAGCGCGGGCAAGCGCTCTTATAGAGAAGGATACCAAGCGCTTTGAGGACGTTATCGAGCGTCTTGACGTATCAAGAATGGAGATGGAGCGCGAGCGCGAAATTGCCGAGAGGCTACGCCGCGAGTATGAGGAATACAAGTCGCGCGCCGAGGCTGAGCTGAATTCCAAAATCGCGCGTAGCGAGGATGAAATTCAGAAAATGGTGCTTAAAGCGCGGCAGATTTTGGATAGTGCGCGCGCTTCAAGTGAGTTTATATTCCGTCAGCTCGAGGATATAAAGAAGCAGGAAAATCGCGAAAAGCGTGACGAAATGACCCAGCGTGCAAGAGAGGAGGTTCGCCGCAGGCTTCGTGAGTCAACGGCGCTCTTCGACGGCGTTGAGGTGCGTGAGATATCGCTGGAGGACGAGTATAAGCTGCCCCGTCCCTTAAAGGTTGGCGACAAGGTATTCTTAGTCACCGTCGGCAGAGAGGGCGTAGTTACCGCTACGAAGGACTCGAAGGGACAGGTGGCTGTCACCGCGGGTATTCTTAAAATTAAGGTTACCGAGGATAAGCTCAGGCTTATCGAGGGCAACGTGCAATACAGAAGGGCGGGCGAAGAGCCTAAACGCCCGAGCGAGGGCAAGGTCAAGCGCAGCATCGTTTCGAGCTTCAAGACCGAAATTGACGTTCGCGGAATGATAGGCGACGACGCTTGGTTTGTGGTTGACAAATATATCGACGATGCGGTCCTCGCGGGTGTTAGCCCCATACGCATAATTCACGGTAAGGGAACGGGCGCTCTGCGTGCCGCGCTCTGGAAGTATTTCAAATCCGATAAGCGCATCAAGTCATACCGTCACGGCGAATACGGCGAGGGGGACGCAGGCGTTACGGTTATAGAGCTTAAACGCTGATAATCGCCCTCATTACGGGAGAGTATTAATGAAATTCGTAAATCTGCGCTCAAGCGCAAAAAGAGAAGACCTGCTCGATGCTATAAAAAGCTCGGGCAAGGTCAACGAGAACGTCAAGTTTGACGAGAAAGCGGGCAGACCCGCCATAAAGGTCAAGGAAAAGGGAAGCACGCTTTACGTTACCTGCGAGATGATAGGCGGTGCGGGCGGCAAGGATAACGGCTTCCTTATCGGCACCTTCTTCCTCGGCTCACTTAAGGAAAAGGACGGCAAGTCCAGACTTCGCGGAATTATACTTACAGCACCCATTTATCACCTTGCGCTTATCGCGTTCTGCGTATACTTCCTCGTCCGGTCCTTTATAGTCGGAGGTATTACGCTCGTTCCGCTTCTTCTTGTCGGCTTCAGTTATTTTCTTTACAAAAGTGAATTCAAGAAGCAGGGAATAATCAAGCGCTTTTTCGTGCGTGCCGCCAAATATGCGGAGCAGGCTACCGCGCCGCGACGCCCTGTCCGTATCAGCTCCTCGGGTGAGATCGTATTCGGTGAAGAAAAAAACAAGCCTTCATCTGAAAGTGATGCACCCGGTGAAGCACAGAGCACCTCTGACGCCTCAAAAAAAGAATAAACACAACAAGGCACACCGTCAGCGTAGTGCCCTCAAGGACACTACGCATCGATATAAATCCGCTAACGCGAATTTTCGATATACGCTGGCGCGTTCGATATATTGCTGATGGCAACTATGTGCCATC
>CAYZZJ010000075.1:0-970 GCA_964482885.1 uncultured Ruminococcus sp.
TACCATCATAGGGAAGGGGTGAGGGCCGACAACCGAACCGATGCAGTAAATCGAGTCCTTGTAATCTCTTGCATAAGCTTCGAACGCCGCGTCAACAGCCTCCTTAAGCGTTGCAAGACCGTGAGTAACCTCAACGACGTTTGCACCGAGTATCTTCATTCTTGCTACGTTGGGTGCCTGCTTCTTTATATCGACAGAGCCCATGTATATATCGCATTCAAGACCGAAGTATGCCGCAGCGGTAGCAAGGGCAACGCCGTGCTGACCCGCGCCGGTCTCCGCGATAACCTTCTTCTTGCCCATGTACTTGGCAAGAAGAGCCTCGCCCATACAGTGATTCAGCTTGTGCGCGCCCGTGTGATTGAGGTCCTCACGCTTGACGTAGAGCTGAACGTTTCCTATCTTTGTCGACAGGCGCTCAAGGTATGATATCGGGGTGGGTCTGCCCTGGAATTCGCGGCGGATCTTACGCAGCTCGGCTATGAACTTTGAGGACTTGCATATGGTGAAATACGCATCGGTTATCTCCTTCATTGCCGTCCTCAGCTCCTCGGAGACGTACGCGCCGCCGTACTTTCCAAAGTATCCGTTAGCATCGGGATAATGCTTGAAATATGTATCGAAATCTACTCCGCCAAAATTCATTTTATATTCCTCTTTTCTTGATAATTCCGTAATATGCAAATATTTGTTGTCAATTTTCAATTAAATTTCGTTTTGTTGGCGACCTCGCCATCGTAAAGCATATATCATATTAATCCTCCGAGAAAAATAAAAACCCCCGTGACAGCATGAAAAAACACTGTCACAAGGGCGAATAATTATCCGCGGTGCCACCTTGCTTTGCGACCCTGTCGCACACTCGTGGGATACACGTATATCCCGGGCATATCACGTCTGCCGAACGTCGCAGAATACTGAGCGGTACAAATCCGCCTTTGACTGCGCCCTCCGCGGTCCATTGGACGAT
>CAYZZJ010000075.1:980-9223 GCA_964482885.1 uncultured Ruminococcus sp.
TGCCCGCCTGACTCTCAGCATCACAGGCTCTCTGTGCAGCCGTTCTTCGCCTTTATCTCCGCATCAACGGTTTGATGAATGTAGTATAGCACAACGCTATCCTTTTGTCAATACCTAAATTTGGTATTTTGAGATTGGTTATTAAAGTGCACTCAGGAAGCCGAGAAGCCTGTCTGCAATTCTCTCGGCGCCCCTGTCGTTCGGGTGCAGTCCGTCAACTGTCATGGTGTCCATTCCGTCGGGGAGCGCAGGCTGTATTCCGCTCGTCGAATAGAGGTCGAGGGTGGGTATGCCGTAATATTCGGTAACCTCCTTGATTGCCCTTACGTAATCCGCAAGAACCTTGCCCGAATCCGCCTTAGGCACGCTCTCAGTGCGTCTGTGCAAGGGTGTCATAAATACTATCTCGGCATCGGGGTATCTTCTCAATATCCTGAGAACAAGCGAGTGCATAGCGCCGTAGAAGGTGTATTCGTCGCGGTCCTCAAAGCAGCCGAACGCCGCATCGCCGTGGCCGAAGTCGTTAGTACCGCCGAATACTACGATAATATCCGCATCGGCGTCCATTCCCTCAACTCTGTCAAGGAAAACGAGGTCGTGGCGAGGCTTTTCGCTCGGCTTATGCTGCCTTGCTATTCTCGTTCCGCCAATGCCGTACGTACGCACGGTAGCACCGCTCTTAGCCTCGAATACGGCGGTGTATCTCTTTGTCTCTCTGTCGCTTACTCCAACGCCCTCGGTGATGCTGTCGCCGAGAACGTTTATTTTCAGACCCTTGATATTCATATGTATCCTCCGGAATTTTATTAACTACGCTACATTATATCACATTACAGCAATCAATGTAAGGTCTTTTGTATATTTTTTATTTTTCTTCTCTTGATAAGATACGGGAGCGCGTGATATAATATCAAAAACGGACAGGGTGTTTTTGCTTCATGTGACCTTGTCACGGATTTGCAGCAGAAAAAGCGCGTATAATATAATTGAAGAAAAGCGTAGGAGGCAGTTATGGCACACGTCTATGATATGATAATGATTGGCGGCGGACCTGCGGGCTATTCCGCAGCGCTCTATGCCGCAAGAGCGGGACTTGATACCCTAGTTATAGAGCGTATGTCGGCAGGCGGACAAATGGCGCTCACCGATGCGATAGATAATTATCCCGGCTTTGATTCGGGCATAGACGGCTTTACCCTCGGTATGCAGATGCAGGCGGGTGCTGAGCGCTTCGGTGCAAAGACCGAGTATGCCGAGGTGCTGTCGCTCGAGCCGCACGGCGAGGTTAAATGTATTCTGACGAGCGAGGGCGACAGACACGCACGCACGCTTGTGATTGCTACGGGTGCGAATCCGCGTGAGCTTGGCGTGGCGGGGGAAGAGGAGCTTACGGGCGCGGGTGTACACTACTGCGCTCACTGCGACGGCAGGTTCTATAAGGATATGACGGTGGCGGTTGTCGGCGGTGGAAACAGCGCGGTTACGGACGCGCTCTATCTCTCGCGACTCGCTAAAAAGGTTTATCTCATTCATCGCCGCGATGAGCTACGCGCTGCGGGCGTTTATAAGGAGAGTCTTACCGCTTTGTCAAATCTCGAGATTTTGTGGAACAGCAGGGTAGAGTCGCTTATATCCGACGGCAGGCTCACGGGCGTGAGGCTCACGGACACGGTGGACGGCAGGACGAGCGAGCTTGCCGTCGACGGTCTGTTCGTCAGCATCGGTCGCAAGCCTGCGTCCGAGCTTGTCGTTGGACTTTTGGAGCTTGACAGCCATGGATATATAGTAGCGGGCGAGGACACCGAAACTGGTATACCGGGCGTATACGCTGTGGGCGACGTCAGAACGAAGGAGCTGCGGCAGGTTGTTACCGCCGTGGCGGACGGTGCCGTCGCGGTGCATCATGCCGAGCTTTATCTTCGAGAGACTGCGGCACTCACGTAAGTCCCAAGCGCGGCGGAGCCATATCCAAAATGTGATGAAACCCTGCTTTTTCCTCAGTGAAATGACGAAAAATGTAATAATTCAAAGAATTTGTACCGTGATGGTACACGCGATAAGCGAATGGCGAGCGAGGCACATCAGACCTCGCTCGCCAACTGTTTTTCATTTTATTAAGAGCGTACACCGCCCGTGTAGCCATCGAAGCCGTCGAAGAAGAACTGTGCGTTTTTCATCATCTTGACGCCTATCTTTCCGTCCTCGCGGAAGCCGAAGGACATCGACATGTTGCCTACGTATATATCCTCCGCCCATATCCGCACGCGTAGCTTTCGCGGCTCTATCCATTCACCGATAGCCGTGCAGGAGTAGTTGACGTACCTGTCCTTATCAAAAAGAATATCTCCCGAATAGCTCTCTGGAAATACGAAGCTCTCCTCGTGACCTATACCAAACACTATCTCGCGCTCGATGCCCTCGCGTGTGTAGTAGAGGGATACGCTTTCACCGTGAGTGACGAAGCGCAGCCTTGTAATACCCATTTTATTTTCGTCAAGGACGTATATGCTATCGGCTATTGCCTCTTGTGCTTCAGGTATGACGGGCTTTCGCTGAGCATTATCGTATGCCGCACGGTCTGTGATGGGGAACTCGGGTACTATGATTCTGTCCACCGCCTCGAATATCTGGTCGTATGCATTGTGCGTTCCCGCTGTGTCGGAGTTGCAAACGAATACGAGATCCCTGCCGGGGAAGCCGATAGCCACCTGACCTCCAAGCCCGCGAAAGGCAAACGAGCCGTTCGGGTGAGCCCATATCTGATATCCGTATCCGCACTCGTACATCGAGCTTAGCGTTCCGTCGTCATTTCTCACAAGGGGAGAGATCGCATCGCGTGCGAAATCCTCGGGAATAAGCTGCTTTCCGCCCCATCTTCCGCCCGAGAGAAGAAGATATGCGATCTTGCCGAGATCGGTGGTCGTAGCCATGAATCCCGATGACGCCCACGCCTCCTCGTCGGGGCCCTTCAGGCTGTGTACACCCCGGCTGATGTCCATAACATCAAATTCGGGGCGAAGGTATTCTATGTAGTCAAGTCCCGTCAGGTGCTTCGTGATTGCTCCGAGAACGTAGCTTCCCGAGCTGTCATAGTGCCATACCGTTCCCGCAGGGTGCGTAGGCTCGGCTTTGAAATACGATGCAAGCCAGTCGCGTGTATCCGCCGAGTAGGTAGGCTTCGAGTATGCCGTAGACATGGTGAGCATCTGCCTTACCGTTTGCTCGGCTATATAGGGGTGAACGTCCGACATATCGAATCTGTCGGCGAAGATATTTACCACCCTATCATCGAGCGAGAGCCTGCCCTCGCGGGCGAGCTTTTCTATCGCAACGGCGGCAACCGACTTGCTCGTCGAGTACATTCTTGTGTGAGTGTCGGCGCTGTAATTTCCAAAATAGATTTCCTCTATCACCTCGCCGCCTTTTATAAGCGCCGCTCCGTGCAGGCGTATCATGCGCCTTTTTGCTTCCTTGGCGAAGCGCAAAAGTATATTTTCGCTCATCGTAAATCAAGCCCTTCACTAATATTTTGATACTGTTATTCTTATAATATGTAAATGTTTATTGTCAAATTTGTCGAAAAATCCAGGGAAATTAACACTTCCTCGAGATGGCGTCGAAATAATTTCAGATAATATTGGCGCGCTGGATTGCGCTTTTTCCGGTTGTTTTTTCGACCTTGACGTAACGATTATATCACACACCCCCTCTGATTGCAATACGCGCGCCTGCATTTTTGCGTGAAATTATTTGTCGCGCGCATATTGCGCTCGCCGCCCGTACGTGCTATAATTATTTTAGATATCAAACCACCGAAAGGCATAGACGGTAAGAAATATGAAAATTAAGAAATCAATTCACCCGGACGATGAGCTTCATTACGAAAAAATGGGCCTTACAAGAGGTGCTGTAGAGCAATGGGAGGACGGCTCCCGTGTAGACGGAGGGCGCGGAGAATATGAATGGTGGTACTACGACTCGCATTATCCCGACGGAACTGTCCTTGTCATGCTCTTCTTCTCAAAGATGCCGATTGACGTAAACGGTCCTATAAAGCCGATAGCCACAGCGGATCTTACCCTCCCCGACGGCAGGAAAATATCCGAGGAGGTCTACGCGAGCATTGAGGACAGCTATTATGCAAAGGATAAGTGCGACGTAAGGATAGGGGAGTGCTACTGCCACGGTGACCTCAGTCACTACGAGGTGGTCTTCCGCGGCAAGACCATAAGCGCCAGACTTACCCTCGACGGCACGATACCCGCCTGGCGCTCTCAGACGGGCAGCATATTCTTCGGTGACAAGGAGGAGCATTACTTTGCCTGGCTCCCCGCAGTACCCGAGGGCATAGCCGTGGCTGACGTCAGCTACGACGGAGGCGAATTGCACCTAACAGGCTCGGGATATCACGATCATAACTGGGGCAACGTATCTATGATGCAGCTCATGCACCATTGGTATTGGGGCAGGGCGAAAATAGGCGATTATAAGGTAATATCATCATGGATCACAGCCGAGCGCAAATACGGCTACAAGGATCACGACGTATTTATGATAGCACGCGGTGGTGAGATCCTCGGTGACAACTCCAATCATACGCTGCGTTTCCTTCCCTCGGGCAGGTACATAGACGAATATACGGGCAAGCCGGTCTTTGCGAAGGTTGTCTACGAGTATGAAACCGAAGCGGGAGAGGAATACCGAATAACCTATGACCGCCATGCCGATATTAATAAAACGCGCTTTGTGGACGTCCTACCGAAGCCGCTCGGGCTTCTTGCTAAGCTCATCGGCTTTGACGGCGGATACCTGCGCTTCGAGGGTACGGCAACCGTCGAGAGAATAGTGGACGGAGCGGTAACAGAAAACGTCAGCGCACCCGCGGTATGGGAGCTTATGTATTTCGGTAAGACCTCCGCCGATGAGAAATATCGGGAAAAGAAAAAATGATTAAGAGAACTGTCGCAATAATTCTGCTCTTGGCAATGGCACTTTCTGTGAGCGCTTGCAGTGTGCGCGACGGCAGGGAGGTATCCTGCGAGGAAATAATCGCAGCATACAGGGAAGCGGGCTACGTGCTTTGTTATCATAACCACGACGATCCCGTGTATTATGAGCTTAACGAGGCATGCCATATGGAGCTTGAGGATCCGGGTGATCCCGAGAAGAATTATATTTACATCACAAGATATTTCACCGAGGAGGACGCGGAGGAGATGGAAAAGGAACGCCGCTTCAATGTGATCCTTTGGCTTTTCTTCGGTGTCTTCGGCGAATGGCGCTGGCTTAAAAGCGGAGTGTACGGTGACGTATATTACGAGAGCTTCGATTATAAAATCATAAGTCCGCTGAAGGAACTTATGAACGACTGATACGGAGGAAAATATGTTAAACGATTTTGTATATCACAACCCGACGAAGATTTATTTTGGTAAGCGCGCGCTTGACAACCTTGCCGCCGAGCTTGGCAATTACGGAAGGAGCGTCCTTCTGCTCTATGGCAAAGGCGCTATAAAGAAAATGGGACTTTACGATAAAATTATGGGCGTGCTTAGCGAATGCGGTAAAAACGTAGTAGAGCTTTCGGGCGTAAAGCCCAACCCCTCGTATTCTCAGGTTAAGGCGGGTGCCGCGCTGGTGCGCGAAAATGATGTCGACCTTATCCTCGCCGTAGGCGGCGGCTCGGTTATCGACTGTGCTAAGGCAATATCCGCGAGCACGTATGCCGAGGGTGACGCCTGGGACAGATATTGGATAAAGCGCGAGGCGGTGAATAACAAGGTTATTCCCATCGGTGCGATCCTTACCATGGCGGCAACCGCCTCCGAGATGAACTCCACAAGTGTAATAACCAACGAAGAGGTAATGCTTAAGGTGGGCAGAACCTTCACCTCCGATCTTAATCCACGCTTCTCAATTTTGAACCCCGAGCTTACCTATACCGTACCGAAAATACAAATGGTGAGCGGTATATTCGATATCCTCTCCCACCTTATGGAGCAGTACTTCTCGGGTGAGGACGACAATACCTCGGACTACCTCATCGAGGGTGTTATGAAATCGCTTATAAAGAGCGCACGTATAGCCATCGAAAAGCCCGATGACTATGAGGCTCGCAGCAACATTATGTGGTGTGCCACCCTCGGGCTTAACAGGCTTGCAGGCGTTTCCAAAAAACAGGATTGGCAGGTGCATCATATCGAGCATCAGCTCGGCGCATATACCGACTGTCCTCACGGCCTCGGTCTTGCCGTAATCTCGATGCCCTATTACAGGTATATCTATAGGTACGGTATCGACAGGTTCGTCCGCTTTGCCGAGTCTGTCTGGGGCATAGACCCCTCGGGCAAGTCTAAGGACTACGTAGCCCTCGAGGGTATAGCCGCTCTTGAGAGCTTCGTAATAGAAATGGGTATTCCCCTGACCCTGCGTGAGCTCGGTGCAACCGAGGATATGCTACCCCTTATCGCTGAGACTACCGAGGAGGGCGGAGGTTACAAGCATATGACCGCCGAGGACACCCTCGCCGTCCTTAAAGCCTGCTATTAAACCGCGAAATGTAAATAAAACCATGCAATATGGCGCATTTGTTCTCTCGTAACTAAACTTATTCAGCGTGAAAGCGCTAGGAAGGAGGTAGACTATGGAGGAAAGAAATGAGCTTAATATAAGGGATAGAGGCTACACCTCCGAGATCCTTGCCATCATACGAGGCGACTTGCCCGACTGCGAGATAAAGCTGCGCCTCGAGGAGTATCACAAGAACGACCTTGCCGGCACCTTTGAGGAGCTTGATGCGCATGAGCGCGAGCGCCTGTCCGAGATTCTCGGCAGCGAGATGATGTCGGGCATCGTTGCCTTCCTTGACGATGCGGCGGAGTATCTTTCCGAGATTGATGCCGACGATGCGGCTGAGATTATCGAGCAGATGGATGCTGACGACGCGCACGAGGCACTCGACGAGCTTGACGAGGAGACGCGAAGCGAGATATTCGAGCTGATAGAGGATGCCGAAATAAGGGAGGATATCGAGCTTATCGACTCATACGCCGATGACGAGTTCGGTAGCCGTATGAGCACAAATTTCATAGCTGTCAAGCGCGGATCTACCGTAAAGGAAACGATGAAGGCTATGGTCAGCGAGGCGGCAGAGAATGATAATATCTACACACTCTTCGTCGTTGACGACGATGGCTCCTTTTACGGTGTCATTGACCTGAAGGACCTGATAGTCGCCAGGAGCGGTGTCGAGCTTGAAACGCTTATCTCCACCACCTTCCCCTTCGTATACGATAAGGATATCGTATCGGAGAATATCGAGCGCCTGCGTGGCTACTCCGAGAATATGATACCCGTCCTTTCGGCAAGGGATAATACGCTCCTCGGTGTAATCACCTCTACGGACATCATCGAGCTTGTAGACGAGGAGCTTGCCGAGGACTATGCAAAGCTCGCTGCTATGAGTGCGGAAACCGAGCCTGACGAGCCGTTGCTCGTCAGCATGAAGAAGCGCGTACCGTGGCTCATTGCACTTTTGCTTATGGGACTTGTCGTTTCCGCGGTTGTCGGAGCCTTCGAGAGCGTTGTGGACGCCCTGCCTATGATAGTCTCCTTCCAGTCGCTTATCCTCGGCATGGCGGGTAACGTGGGTACACAGTCGCTCGCCGTCACCGTCAGAGCGCTTGGTAACAGTGATGACGGCAGCCTTAAAAATCACGTTCTTACAATATTGAAGGAGGTGCGTGTTGCGCTTCTCAACGGCTTTGCCCTCGGAGTGATATCCTTCCTGATAGTCAGCACCTATCTCTTCGTATTCGCATCATACGCCGCCTCGTTCGTTTTCGCCGCTGCGGGCTGTGTCGGCCTTGCGATGTGCTTTGCTATGACTATATCCGGCTTCACCGGCTCGGCAATCCCTATATGCCTGTATAGGTGCGGCGTCGACCCCGCCGTAGCTTCGGGACCGCTCATCACCACGGTCAACGACCTTGTAGCTGTTATCAGCTATTACGGACTCGCCTGGGCGCTGCTTTTGGGCATATAAGGGTCATTAGTATTGAAAATACGTCACAGGCTCGGTCACTCTCATTAAAATTTTGATGAGGGATTGCAAAGACCGAGCCTTTATGTTATAATGTGGTCATAAAGGAATAAACGCAGGGCATCTGAATGTAAGAATTCGTTGTCGGGCGCGCTATGCGCGCTCGGGGATAAGGAAATCGCTGTGAGAAGCCGCAGCAACA
>CAYZZJ010000076.1:0-9197 GCA_964482885.1 uncultured Ruminococcus sp.
CGGACATTCACGTAATGCTCGGCAACTTCAAGATCACAGGCGGTAACTTCGCCTTTTACGTCGTCTTTGACGGCAAGATCGTCGGACAGGTCACTCCGAGCGGCGAAGGACTCTCCGAGTTCATCCTCGAGGACGTGGATAAAACCGCCTCGCTCGAATACATCATCGCAGGCGAGAGCGCCGGCTTCGAGTTCGTCATCCCCGGCGGCTTGGAATAAGATACAACCCAATAAAAAAGAGCCTGCGGCGCGCACAGCACGCACAGACCTGAACAGACTGGCGGTGGGCTATATAACGTACGGAAGCAGGACTTATCGAGGTTATCTTAACCAAGGCAAACTGGCATCGTTGACGGTATAACCGTTACGTTGTAAGTTGAAATCCATATTAAAGGATTCAACCGGAAAACGCGCATCCGCTTTCCGCGCCGCTTTACAAGGGTGGCGCGGATCGATAAATAATGCACGGCGAGGGGAACACTCCGGCGACAGAACGATAAGGGCTGTCACGGGGTGTTTCCCCCTTTTTACTTTTCGGGATTGCGGTATTTTTACCCATTTATCAAACTTTCACTTGACAAGCCATACGCACGCGTGTATAATATCAATATATAACTTGGAAAACGTTAAGTTAACAGCGTTAACAACACTAAGTGGCTACGGTTCAAGTGCAGCTACGCGAGCGCGAGATATTGATAAATATAAGCGCGCAGAATAAGAAAATATGTTAACAGTGTTAACTTAATGTAATTTTGCTTCTCTACTATCGGAAATAAAATCGCAGTTAACAGTGTTAACAAACATACCTTCGGAGGTCAAAATGAGCGATAAGCTTAACAAAGCAAGAGAGATAATAAACCGCGTGGACGGCGAGATGGCGAGGCTCTTTGAGGAGCGAATGGCCGCCGCGGCAATGATTGCCGAATACAAGAAGGAGCGCGGGCTTGAGATATACGATGCGGCGCGCGAGGACGAGGTTATAAGGCGCGGCTCCGCACGCATAGAGTGCGACGAGATACGCGAGTATTACATAAGCTTCCTCAAGGATACCATGGCGGTATCGAGAGCCTATCAGTCGAGGCTCATGGAGGGCATGCGCGTAGCATATTGCGGTACCGAGGGTGCGTTCGCACATATCGCAACGGGAAAGCTCTTCCCCACCGCGAGGAAGGTCGCATACAGCACGTTTGACGAGGCGTATGCCTCGGTTGTCAGAGGCGAGTGCGAGGTCGCGGTGCTGCCCGTAGAGAACAGCTATAACGGCGAGGTCGGGCAGGTTACAGACCTTATGTTTCAGGGCTCGCTGTATCTTTGCGGTATGACCGAGCTTGCGATAACTCAGGATCTTCTCACACTCCCCGGTGCGAAGCTCTCGGATATAAAGGAGGTTGTCAGCCACCCCCAGGCACTGGGTCAGTGTGCCGATTTCATAAAGGAGCATGGCTTTATCGCCAGCGAGTACTCCAACACCGCTCTCGCGGCAAAATACGTCAAGGAAAAGGGTGACCCCACCGTTGCGGCAATTGCATCGGCAGAGGCGGCAGAGGTATTCGGCCTTGAGGTCGCTGTGAGAAACATCAACGCCAGCCGAAACAACACCACGCGCTTCGCAGTGTTCTCGCGCATAGAGGCAAGGCACGGCGAAAAGGAGGCGGGCGTTCATTCGGTAATAATGTTCACCGTACGCAACGAGGCGGGCGCGCTCGCCAAGGCGATAGAGATCATCGGTAAGCACGGCTTCAACATGCACTCCTTGCGCTCGAGGCCTATGAAGGAGCTGCTCTGGGAATACTACTTCTACGTAGAGGCAGACGGAAACGTCAACACCGAAAACGGCGCGGATATGATGCGAGAGCTGTCGGAATACTGTGACAAGCTCCGTGCCGTCGGAACCTTCGTAAAAAAGTGAGGGCGATATGACTACATTACATCTTAACCTCGGCGAGAGGTGCTATGATATCACCGTAGGCCGCGGAATTCTCGACCGGGCGTCAGAGCTTTTCAAGCTTGACAGGCGCGTAATGGTGGTGACCGACAGCGGCGTGCCGAGAGAATATTCGGATAAAATATGCGCGCTTTGCCGCGAGGCGAGAGTTACTGTCGTAGAGATGGGCGAGGGCTCAAAGAGCCTCGGCACGCTCGAGGTGCTGCTCAGTGCTATGTCGGACTTCGGAATGACGAGGCGCGACTGCGTGGTGGCTGTCGGCGGCGGTGTCGTCGGAGATCTCGCAGGCTTTGCGGCGGCGGTATATATGCGCGGCATAGACTTTTATAACGTGCCTACCACTCTGCTCTCTCAGGTCGATTCGTCGATAGGCGGTAAAACCGCGGTCAACCTCGGCGGTATAAAGAATATCGTCGGCGCGTTCCATCAGCCGCGAGGCGTTCTTATTGACGTTGACTGCCTTGCAACGCTCGATGAAAGACAGGTGAGAAGCGGACTTGCAGAGGCTGTCAAAATGGCTATGACGTCCGATCAAGAGCTGTTTGAGCGCTTCGAAAAGTACGCTTTTGTTGACATAATGGCTAATATCGAGGATATTATCGTCGCTTCGCTCAAAATCAAAAGAGCTGTAGTGGAGCAGGACGAGCGCGAGAGCGGGCTTAGAAAAATTCTCAATTTCGGTCACACCTTCGGTCACTGTGTCGAGGCGGAGGAGACGCTCGGCGGTCTTCTGCACGGCGAGTGCGTAGCTATCGGCATGATACCGATGTGCGAGAGAGGCGCAAGAGATAGGCTCGTCAGCGTGCTAAAAAAGATAGGGCTGCCGACGGAGTATCACGGCGATACCGAGCGTGCGCTCTCCTTCGTTACCCACGATAAGAAATGCGCCGAGGGCGGTGTCAACGCTATACTCGTTCCCAAGGCAGGGTGCTTTGAAATAAGGAAAATGACTACCGAGGAATTCTCAAAGAGGGTACGCGAGGTATTCTGAGGTCGGAGGAAATATGAAAAACACGTTTGGAAGTGCAATATCCGTTACGCTCTTCGGCGAGAGCCACGGCGCGGCAATAGGGGCGGTAGTCGACGGACTCGCACCCGGCATACGGATAGATGACGAGTACATAAATAAAAGGCTGGACGAAAGACGTCCTCAGGGTAAAATTTCCACGGCAAGGCACGAGGCGGATAAGTATGAGATACTCTCGGGAGTATTTAATGGGTATACCACCGGTACTCCCCTTACGCTGATCATTCGCAACGAGAACACCAAGAGCAAGGACTACTCTTCCCTCTTGGATATGCCGCGCCCCTCGCACGCAGACTATACGGCGAGTGTCAAATATCGCGGATACCAGGATTATCGCGGCGGCGGTCACTTCTCGGGAAGGATTACGGCGGCGCTCGTTGCGGTGGGTGCTATTATCAGGTGCGCTCTTGAGAAAAAGGGCGTATACGTTGGAACGCACGTGGCTAAGCTTCACGGCGTATGCGACAGAAGCTTTGAAAATATAAAAGAGGATATAAGAACGCTCTCCGAGGGCGGCTTCCCCGTCCTTGATTCCGAGGCTAAGGACAAAATGATTGCCGAGGCAGAGGCGGCGGCGGCGGTCGGCGACAGCGTTGGCGGCGTGCTTGAGAGCGCGATAATCGGTCTGCCCGCGGGAGTTGGCGAGCCGTGGTTCGACACGCTCGAGGGCGTGCTTGCACATATTCTCTTTTCTGTTCCCGCGGTAAAGGGAGTGGAGTTCGGCGGCGGCTTCGGTCTTGCGGATATGTACGGCAGCGAGGCTAACGACGCCTTTATCACCGACGGCGCGAGCATAAGCACCGCGACCAACAACAGCGGCGGCATAAACGGCGGTATATCGAACGGTATGCCCGTAATCTTCCGCACGGCGGTAAAGCCCACACCCTCTATATTCAAGAAGCAGCGCACGGTAAGCCTCTCCGAAATGGAGAACCGCGAGCTTGAAATATCGGGCAGACACGACCCCGCCATAGTACACCGCGCAAGGGCGGTTGTCGATGCGGTGAGCGCGATAGCCGTCGCGGATATGCTGGCGGTCAAATACGGCACGGATTGGCTGGGTGAGAGCCGATGAGGTACGGACTTATAGGCGAGAAGCTCGGACACAGCTACTCGAAGATAATACACGAGAGGCTCGCGGATTACGAATACGAGCTACACGAGGTGGCACGTGACAAGCTCGGCGAATTCATGCGCGCGCGCGAGTTCACCGCCATAAACGTCACTATTCCCTACAAGCAGGCGGTCATTCCCTACCTCTATTATATATCTCCCGAGGCGGAGAAAATAGGCGCGGTCAACACTATCGTAAATAAGGACGGTAAGCTCTACGGATACAACACCGATATATACGGCATGACGAAGCTCGCGGAGCATGCGGGCATATCCATGGAGGGCAAAAAGGTTGCCGTGCTTGGTACGGGCGGAACGTCGGTAACGGCGGTCGAATGTGCCGACGAGCTTGGCGCGCTCGGCATACTCAGGGTTTCGCGCTCCACGTCGGGCGATGCGGTTAGCTACGAGGAGCTTTACAAAGATTATTCCGACGTAGAGATAATAATAAATACAACGCCGGTAGGAATGTACCCGAATCCGGGTAAGGCTGCCGTGGATATTTCAAAATTCCCGAGCCTTCTCGGCGTGCTTGATGCGGTTTACAATCCCCTGCGCCCCCGTCTTGTATGCGAGGCGAGGGAAAGAGGCATTGCCGCAGAGGGCGGACTGTATATGCTTGTTGCCCAGGCTGTCAGAGCCGTCGAGATATTCCTCGATAAAGAGCTTGACAAGGGGATAATAGACGAGGTCTACTCCGAGATAGTAAGGGAGAAGGAAAACGTCGTTCTTATCGGTATGCCCGCGTCGGGCAAAAGCAGCGTAGGGCGCAAAATCGCAGAGCTGCTCGGCAAGCGCTTCGTCGACACAGACGACCTTGTGCGAGAGGCAGAGGGCTGCGAGATAGCCGAGATATTTGAAAAGCACGGCGAGGCATACTTCCGCGACGCGGAGAGTGCCGCGGTAAAGTCGTGTGCAAAGGACGGCGGGCTTGTCATTGCGACGGGCGGCGGCGCTGTATTACGCCCCGAGAACCTTGCCGCCTTGCGCGAGAGCGGTAGGATATACTTTATAGACAGACCTCTCGATCGGCTTGTACCGACCGATGACAGACCCCTCTCACGCTCGAGAGAGGCAATCGAGCAAAGATACCGCGAGAGATACCCGATATACACCGCTTCTGCCGACGTGCATATAGACGGCGACGGTAATATAGACGAGGTTGCAGATAGGATAATCAAGGAGTTTTGCAAATGAAGATTTACATTTTGAACGGTCCGAACCTCAATATGCTCGGCATAAGAGAGCCTGAGCATTACGGTTCAGTTACATATAAGGGGCTTGTCGATATGATAGAGGCGCACTGCAAGGGGCGCGGCATCGAATGCGTATGCTATCAGTCGAACCACGAGGGCGACCTTGTAGATAAGATACAGGAGGCGTACTTCGAGGGGGCGGACGGCATAGTTATTAACCCCGGCGCATACACACATACCAGCATAGCACTCCTAGATGCTGCGAAGTCGGTAAGGCTGCCCTTAGTCGAGGTGCATATCTCGAAGGTTGAGGAGCGCGAGGACTTCAGGCAGGTCAGCTATATCCGTCTTGCGGCGGATAAGACCATCACGGGTCACGGCACCGACGGATATATTGAGGCTATCGACTATCTTATAGACGGAAAAGAGTAAGGAAGCAACAGAAATACAATGAGAGTCAGAATTGAACCGGGGCGGGCGTGTGGAAAAATCTCCGCACCCCCATCAAAATCAATGGCACACCGTCTGCTCATCTCTGCCGCTATGGCAGAGGGTGTCAGCTGTGTGCGCGGAATATCCGATTGCGAGGACGTGCGCGCAACGCTCGACTGTATGTCGGCTATGGGTGTTAAGTACACCGCAGAGGGCGACGTTGTAACGGTATACGGCAAAAATCCGAGAGAGACTATGCCGACAGCCCCCCTTTCCGCACGCGAGAGCGGAAGCACGCTGCGCTTCTTTATCCCGATAGCGTTGCTCTCAGGCAATACGACGATGTTCGTCGGAGAAGGGCGTCTGATGTCACGCCCGATGACCGTGTATGAGGAGATCTGCCGGGAAAGAGGTCTTGCCTTCATCGCAGACGGAAACAGTATAACAGTAAGAGGGCCTCTTGGTGGCGGTAAATTCACCGTTGTCGGAAACATAAGCAGCCAGTTTATATCGGGACTTCTGTTTGCCCTGCCGAACCTCGAGGAGGATAGCAGAATTAAGATTATCCCCCCCGTGGAGAGCCGATCCTATATCAACCTCACTATCTCGGCGCTTGAGCGCTTCGGCGTTAAGGTGGCTTGGGAGGACGAATATACCCTTTATATCAAGGGCGGGCAAAAATACACCGCAACCGACGTAACGGTTGAGGGCGACTATTCGGGCGCGGCGTTTATAGATGCGCTCGGGCTGTTTGACGGCGAGGTCGAAATTGACGGGCTTGCCGAGGACAGTATCCAGGGTGACCGGGTATACCGCGAGCATTTTGCAAGTCTGCTTCGCGGCACGCCTGCTATACGCATAGACGACTGCCCCGATCTCGGACCCATACTCTTCGCCGTGGCTGCGGCAAAGAGCGGCGGAATATTCAGCGGCACGCGCAGGCTCAAGATCAAGGAATCGGACAGAGCCGCGGCTATGGCTGAGGAGCTTACGAAGTTCGGCACGTCGGTGTCGATATACGATGACAAGGTTGTCGTATATCCCGCTGATTTCCATAAGCCGACGGAGCTGCTCTTTGGTCACGCGGATCACAGAATAGTTATGTCACTTGCGGTCCTGCTCACTCAGGTTGGCGGCGAAATCGACGGCGCTGAGGCAATAAAGAAGAGCTATCCCGCCTTCTTTGACGATCTCAGGGCTTTAGGAATCGAGGTTACGGAATATGAAGCTTAACAAGGACACAAAAATACTCATAGTCGGTCTTGGAGTAATCGGCGGCGGTTATGCTACAGCGCTCACGCGCGAGGGCTACCACGTAAGCTGCATCACCAAGAATCCCGACGATATACGCTACGCCATAGCGCGCGGAATGATCGAGCGCGGCACGAGCGAGATTGACGCCGAGATGATAGGCGAGGCGGAGCTGATTATATTCGCGCTCTACCCCTCTACCTTTATTGAGTGGGTGCGCGAGTATCAGCACCTGTTCTCTCCGGGAACCCTGATAACCGACGTTACGGGTGTCAAATGCTCGGTCGTCGGACCTGTGCAGGATATGCTACGCCCGGACGTTGAATTTATATCGGCTCACCCCATGGCGGGCCGAGAGCGCAGCGGCGTTGAGTTCTCTGACCCCGAGGTTTTCCGCGGTGCGAACTACATCGTTACCCCCACCGAGAAGAATACGCCCGAGGCAATAGAGCTGTGCAAGGAGCTTGGCAGAGTGCTGGGCTTTGCTAAGATAAGCGAGCTTACCCCCGAGGCGCACGACGAAATGATAGCCTTTCTCTCTCAGCTGACGCACGTTATAGCGGTTACGCTGATGACGGCGAACGAGACGCCAAATCTCGAGAAATACACGGGCGACTCCTTCCGCGATCTGACGAGAATCGCCAAAATCAATGATGCGATGTGGTCGGAGCTGTTCCTGACGAACAAGGACGCTCTGCTCGCAGAGATGGATCGATTTATGGCGGAGTTTACGCATTTCCGCGAGATGCTCGACGGCGGTGACCGCGAGGGAATGCGCGCCGTGATGAGAAGGTCAACCGAGAGAAGAAGCCTGTTTGACAAGCCGAAGGCTTAAAGCTATATAATATATAATAGGAAGATAACGCTATGAATAAGAATATGAAATTTTACAGAAAGCTGCCTATCCCCATGGAGATCAAGGAGCAATACCCCGTCTCCCCCGAGCTTGCGAAGCTCCGTGAGCAGCAAATAGATGAAATGGGAAGGATATTGCGCGGTGAGTCGGACAAGTTCTTGCTCATCATAGGTCCCTGCTCCGCCGATGCCGAAGCACCCGTTTTAGACTACGTTTCGCGCCTGCGCCGCGTGCAGGAAAAGGTAGCCGATAAGATTATGATCGTTCCCCGCGTATATACAGGTAAGCCCAGAACCACGGGCGAGGGATATAAGGGTATGCTCCATCAGCCCGTATCGAACGAGCATGCAGACCTTTTGCGCGGACTGCTCACCATAAGAGATCTCTTTATAAGGACGCTCTCCGAGACGGGCTTTGCACCCGCTGACGAGATGCTCTACCCCGAGAACTACAGATACCTCTCCGACGTGCTGGGCTACGTTTCGGTGGGTGCGCGCTCGGTCGAGGATCAGCACCACAGGCTTACCGCCAGCGGCATTGACATTCCCGTAGGCATGAAGAACCCGACGGGAGGCGATATCAGCATCATGATGAACTCCATCAAGGCTGCACAGTCCTCGCATATGTTCCTCTACCGCGGTTGGGAGGTCGAAAGCACGGGCAATCCCCTTGCGCACGCGATACTGCGCGGATACGTAGACAGCTACGGCAAATCGCACCCCAACTACCACTACGAGGACCTCTACGGCCTATACGAAACCTATCAGGCATCGGGGCTTAAGAACCCTGCCGTCATCGTAGATACCAACCACGCGAACTCGGGCAAGAAATATCTCGAGCAGCCTCGAATCGCCAAGGAGGTGCTGCACTCACGCAAGTACTCATCCGAGGTGCGCTCACTCGTCAAGGGACTTATGATAGAGAGCTACATCGTCGACGGCGCGCAGAAGATCTCGGATTGTGAGGTCTACGGTCAGTCTATCACCGACCCCTGCCTCGGCTGGGAGAAGACGGAAAGATTGATATATGAGATAGCCGAGAAGGTGTAGAAAATTCAGAATTAAGAATTCAGAATTCAGAATTAAAAGTCAAAGAGGATTAAAGGCTGAGATTATAGCCCTTGATCCTCTTTTTTTGTATTTGGAGAGTTCTTTTGCATTGTAACTACTCATCCGTCAATCAAAATTGCGAGCATTTTGATTGACACCTTCCCTGGCAAGGGAAGGCTATAGGACAGTCGATAACCGACCCCTGCCTTGGCTGGGAGAAGACGGAAAGATTGATATATGAGATAGCCGAGAAGGTGTAGAAAATTCAGAATTAAGAATTCAGAATTCAGAATTAAAAGTCAAAGAGGATTAAAGGCTGAGATTATAGC
>CAYZZJ010000077.1:0-9174 GCA_964482885.1 uncultured Ruminococcus sp.
ACACCTTCGTGGATGTGGAGGGCTTCAAATGGCTCATCCAGACCACGGACTATCACGGCGTGGACAAGGTCATCGGCATCAGCCTGGACCCAGATGCTATCCACGTTATGAAGAAGAGTGCCTACTCCGAACAGTTCGGTGACTACAGCTCCTACAGCGCCGAATACGACGAAATGGAGGAAGATGCGGAGGGGATCAGCGATGAAGAATAAGTTTCTTGCCGGCCCCTATCTCCTCTGGATGATCGTTTTTACCCTGGTGCCTCTGGGTATCATGGTTTACTATGCCTTTACGGATGCTGCAACCGGTGCCTTCACCCTGAAAAATCTGGCACCCATCAGCACCTATCTTCCGATTTTCTTCCGCTCCATTGGTCTGGCAGCCATTGCCAGTCTGATCTGCCTGCTGATCGGTTATCCTGTGGCCTACTGCATCGCCACCGTATCTGAGAAATGGCGCAAGCTCCTCTCTATGCTGGTGATGCTGCCCATGTGTATGAGCTTCCTGCTGCGGACCCTGGCCTGGGTTTCTCTGCTGGAGGATACCGGCATCGTCAATCAGATTTTGACTGCCATCGGCATTGGCCCCCTGCCCCTGATCCGCACCAACGGTGCGGTCATTCTTGGCATGGTCTATAACTATCTTCCTTATATGATCACGCCGCTTTACACCGTGATCCTGAAGATCGACCCCCGACTGGAGGAAGCCGCCCAGGACCTGGGATGCAGCCATACCCAGGTGTTCCGCCGGGTAACGCTGCCCCTGAGCCTGCCCGGAATCATCTCCGGCGTGACCATGGTTTTCGTGCCCGCCATTTCCACCTTCTATATCTCCCAGAAGATGGGCGGTCCTGGCACCATTCTCATCGGTGACGTCATCGAGAGCCAGTTTAAGACTGCCTACAACCCCAACCTGGGTGCGGCACTGAGCCTGGTGCTGATGCTGATGGTACTGATTTGCGTGGGCATTATGAACCACTTCTCTGACAACGAGGACGAGGAGGGGATTATTACGCCATGAAAAAGTTTTCCCGCATTTTTACCATCATTATATTCCTGTTCCTGTACCTTCCCATGATCGTACTGTGTATTGCCTCCTTTAACCGGGGCACCGACGTGGCCAACTGGAAGGGCTTTACTCTGGATCAGTATGCAGAACTGTTTCAGGACGGCACCCTGCTTCCCCTGCTGGGCAATTCCTTCCTGATCGCAGTGGTCGCAGCCCTCATTGCCACAATTTTGGGCACCATGGCCGCCGTGGGAATCCACAGCATGAAACGAAAGCCTAAAGCTCTGGCAATGATGCTCACCAATATCCCCATGACCAACCCGGACATCGTCACCGGTGTCTCCCTGGCTCTGCTGTTCGCCTTTGCGGGCGTCATGCTGAAAAAGAACAACATCATGGGCTTTGGCACCCTGCTCATTGCCCACATCACCTTTGATATGCCCTATGTGATCCTGTCCGTCATGCCCAAGCTGACACAGATGGATCCTGATCTCCAGGAGGCAGCTCTGGACCTGGGCTGCACTCCCGTTCAGGCCTTTTTCAAGGTGGTCATCCATGAGATTTTGCCAGGTATTATCTCCGGCGCCATCATGGCCTTTACCATGAGCCTGGATGATTTCGTAATCTCCTACTTTGTCTATGGTCCTTCCTTCGTGACCCTGCCGGTGGAGATCTATAACTACACCAAAAAGCCCCTTCAGCCCAAGATCTACGCTCTGTTCACCCTTTTGTTCCTGGTGATCCTGCTGCTGATGATCCTGATGAATGTGCTGCAGGCCCGGGATTCCAGACGTTCCCGTCAGAAGGGGGTGTCCTCGTGAAGCGTATTTTCTCCCTTCTTATGACCGCGGCCCTGCTTCTGGGGCTGTGCTGTGTCCCTGCACATGCAGCGGATGACCCGGTCACTATCAACGTCTATAACTGGGGACAATATATCTCCGATGGCACCGATGATTACATCGACGTGAATGCCGCCTTTACCGAGGCCACCGGCATTGAGGTCAACTACATGACCTTTGACACCAACGAAAGCCTCTACACCAAGCTGAAAACCGGCGGTTCCACCTACGACGTTATCATCCCCTCGGACTATATGGCTGGACGGCTCATTGCCGAAGGTCTGGTACAGAAGATCAATTACGACAACATCCCCAATTACCGTTATATCGACGAGACCTACAGGAACACCTCCTATGACCCCAATAACGAATACACCATCCCCTACACCTGGGGCACGGTGGGTGTCATCTACAACACCAAGTATGTGGATCAGGAGGACATCGGTTCCTGGGACCTCCTGTGGAACGCCAAGTACGCCGGTAAGATTCTGATGTTCGACAATAACCGGGACGCTTTTGCCATTGCCGAGGCCTCCCTGGGCTTTTCCCTCAGCACCACGGACGAAACAGAGCTTCGGGCCGCTGCGGATCTGCTTGCCACTCAAAAGCCCCTGGTTCAGAGCTATGTCATGGATCAGATTTTTGACAAGATGATCCGTGAAGAGGCCTGGATCGCCCCCTACTATGCCGGCGACTACCTGTATATGGTGGAGGAAAATCCCGACCTGGCCTTCTATTTCCCGGAAGAAACTTTCAACATGTATATCGACTGTTTCTGCATTCCCACCAGCAGTGAGAATAAGGAAGCTGCCGAAACCTATATCAATTTCCTGCTGAATCCGGAGATTTGCGGTCAGAATCTGGAATACCTGGGCTACTCCGCCCCGGAAGCCGAGGCCAAGAACCACATGGATCCCTCCGTGGCGGAAAGTGAGATCGCCTATCCTACGGAAGAGATTCTGGCCCGCTCCGAGAGCTTCATGTATCTCCCCCTGGAAACTTCCCAGCTCATGGATTCCCTTTGGCTCCAGGTGAAAACCGGTGGAAACAGCGGCGACAATGCCATGACTGTGGTCACGTTGGGGCTCTTCGCGCTGCTAATCCTGATCCCCTCAATCTCTTCCATTCGGAAGCAGCACAGGAAAAAGAAACGTTGCAAACCGGAAAATTGGTAATATGAATTGAGCCCTGCCGCACACATTTGCGGCAGGGCTTTTACGTTTTTTGTGCATTCACCGAAATTATCATGTCATTTCTGTGAAGAATCTCCCAATTCCTTGTAAACGCCATAGCTCAGCGATATAATCGTTCTATCGTTAGAATTCGGACCAAAGGGCATCTGCCCGCTGTCCTGTTTCGGGAGATTTCGCATGTTTCAAAAACTCAACGATAACCGAGCCCTGATCATGGGCCTATCCAGCATCTGGATCGCATTTTTCCATGCCACCATGACCTTTTCCTCTGAGCTTCTGGATGTCATTCACGACATGGGTTATATTGGCGTGGACATATTTCTGTTCATATCCGGCATCGGAGCCTGCCATTCCATTCAAAGGCGGGGCCGTCGGGGCTATCTCAAGCAGCGTGCCAGCCGCATGCTCCCCAGCTTCCTGCCCTTTTTGCTGATTTGGAGCCTCTTCGCCTTTCTGGGGGGCTATATCAGCCTGTATGGATTTATCGGAAATATCACATTTTCGGGCTGGTGGCTGGGATCTGAGGAATATATCAACTGGTACTTTGCCGCCGTCTGGATTTATTATGCATTTGCCGTGATCCTGTACCGTCCCATTATGGAAAAGCGGCATCCCTGGCTGCTTCTGCTCGGTGTAACTATACTGAGCTTCGTTTTTGTGCGGCGCTCCATCTCCACCTTCCAGCCCACCGGTTTCGCGAGAATCCCCATTTTTGTCATCGGCATGCTGGTTGGACGTATGGAGCTGTCCGGCAAATACAACGAAAAGTGGCTTCGCTGCATCCTATACTCATTGATTCCGGTGGGAATCTTCATTAGTCTGATCGTCCGCTATGAATTCTACCTTGTGGCACGGAAATGGGGCCTCTGGTGGTATCCCTACGCCCTGGTCGCCCCCGGCGCAACGTTCCTGCTGGCTGAAATTGCCGCGTATCTGCGAAATTGGAAGCCCTTCAACCTGATCTTCAAGCCCTTTGAGGTCATCGGAAACGCCTCCCTGGAGGCACTGATGTTCCACGTCGGAATCGACATCATCGTCAAGCTCTGCTTCCGCCCCACCAATACTCAGTGGATCCTGATCGTTGTGATCTCACTGGCGCTCAGTGTGATCTACCGCAAACTATTTTTGTTGGTAAAGGATCGGGGCTGGCCCAAGCTCCTGCGTTCTGCCAGCCCTTCCCGGCAATAAAATTTCTCCCCTCGTTTTGCTTCTGTAAAAACGAGGGGAGCTTTTTGATACAAAATCATTCTTCCTTCTTCACACTTACCGAATGCGTCTTGAAGAACATGAATCGTGAAAAAGGAAGAACCCTGAACGCTTTCGCATTCAGGGTTCTTGGTGGGGGATCGCGGATTCGAACCACGGAAGGCTTAGCCAGCAGATTTACAGTCTGTCCCCTTTGGCCACTCGGGAAATCCCCCATATACAATTTGCTTTAGGATTGGAGCCGGTAGACGGACTCGAACCCCCGACCTGCTGATTACAAATCAGCTGCTCTACCAACTGAGCTATACCGGCAGCTCTCAAAAGCATGGATATTATACCCCTCTGTTGGGATTTTGTCAAGCACTTTTTTCAGAAAATCTAATTTTTCTTTTCCAAGGCGTCTTTTTCATCCCCACAAGGGCACCCATGGTTTCCCAAAGCAAATAGCCTCTCAATATCAATGATGGCAGGTATGCCCCTCACCGTGATGGTTGCACATAACGTTGGGGTTATACTCCAGCGTACCTGCCAGCAGGACCTCCACAGCCTCATCGGCACTTCCGCTGACGCCGCCGTAGAAGGTGATTCCCGCATTGTTTAGCGCCGCCTGGGCACCGCCGCCAATAGCGCCGCAGATCAGCACATCGGCGCAAAGCTCCCGAAGTACCACCGCCAGAGCGCCATGGCCTCTGCCATCTGTTCCCACCACCTGGGAAGAGGTCACTTTTCCATCCTCCACGGTGTAGACCTTAAATTCCCGGGTATGGCCGAAGTGCTGAAAGACCTGACCATTTTCATAAGTAACCGCGATCTTCATAACGAAGCCTCCTGTTCTTGCTCGTTTTCCTTTATTATAATCTCAAATTTTCAGTTGTCAACTTTCCCACAAATTATGAACAATTCCAAAACATTATGTAAACAAGTCTGCAAACCTCTTGTATCCTTTCCATTCTGTGATACAATAAAGCAAATAACGGAAAGGATGCATTCTATATGGCATTTTGCAAACATTGTGGAACTGAAATTGACGATGTAGCAAACTTCTGCCCTGTCTGCGGCGAAGCTCTTCACAGCTCCACCACCCAAACCAATGATATTTCTGACGCAACCAAAACTGCTGCCGCCATTGCCGGTGCCGCGGTCCTCGGCAGCATGTTCCGCCGTAGAAAGCGTCCCCCCATGCACCACCACAGAGGCCCCATGGATCATGGCCCCGGTGCCCACAGACCCGGAGGCGGTCCCGGAGGTCCCAGACACGGTGGCCCCGGCGGCAGAAGCCCTGGCAGACACTAATGATATTAAAAGCACCAAAAACAAGGCGTTTTTGGTGCTTTTTTGGCGTCCCAGAAGAGATTCGAACTCCCGACCTGCCGCTTAGGAGTTGAAAAAACGCAATAATCTGCGATGTAACACGTTGTCATACAGTGCTCTAAAATTCCTTATATACCAACGAATTTGAACGTTCAGAAGATTCTGTTATACTCCGCTGTGATACACCGTATCCGGTGTAATATAACGGTCCAGTTAGCAAAATTATTAGCAAATATGCTGGGTGGCTGCACTTAGTTCACTTTCTGTATGCGCAAAGTTTATCATAAAACGGGCTTTCTGTCCAGTCTGTCGCCCAAACACATCCTTTTTCTTTCCCTAATGTGTAACACATCATTGACAAACCTACAGTTTCAATCGTATATAACCACGATGTGGTAATACACATCCCCAATATTATATTTTCATCTAGCTCTATGTACTACGGATATAGACTTGAAAGTTCAATGATTTTCCGAGCAAGCAAAAAAGCACCACAAACATCATGTTTGTGGTGTTCTTTGTTTTCTCATAATATAAATCAGGGAACTGTCACTATCTTAGCCTCCGAGTTGAGTGTATATCCTCCAACTGTTATCAGCACTGCTTGTACAACAATTTTCTCCGCTGAATCAAGCTTTGCATACCCCCTTACTTCAACAGTCTCAGATTTTTGCTGAATGGTCGCAACTGCCAACCGTTCTCCTGCCGTTTCGTAAATGTATACTACAGCATCACATATGGCACTTTCTTCGAGACTCTCAACTATAAAAATTAAGTACCACTCATCCTTAACGTTTCCTGCGGACAAACCAGCATAATCAAACTGGATGTCCACAACGGGATCATCTTTAGCCGTAACGACATATACGTGAATTGTTTTGACTTTTCTATTTATCAGGCTATCGAAGGAAATGCTTATAATGGCAACCCCCACAGCTTTAGCATACAAAATACCGTCCTGAACCATCACAACATCATGATTACTACTCTGCCAAACCAGCGAGTAGTAATCCTCGCTAGCCGGATATATCGAATACGATACCGGGTAAACTTGTCCAACTTCAAGAACCAGTTCATCTGCTTCAACAGTAATCTCTGCTTTGTTCATGTACCCGTAGTCAGTGAGCACCTTACCCACCAACGCTATGCAATCATCATAACAGTTGGCACATGTAGTTTCAATGACAAATGTCAAAAGTAACATTGCCATCTCAATGTTATGCTTTCGTTTCTTACCTCTCTGCAGATCATCAGGTTGATCTCTCAGAAATGCAAGTTGCTTGTAGACAAACAAGCCTACACATATCGCAGTGCCCCAAAATAAAACGCATTTCATCATGCATATACCCCCAATCAGCATGTATCTCGGAACCAACTCGATGTATGAGTTTGTCGAACCACGCCAACTAATTTGAGGCTATAGAACAACAACTCATCACTCAGTAAATCTGCACATGGCCCTTCCTCCTTTCATACTTTACCTTTATGATATACTGGACACACCTAGCACGCAAGTGTTTTTTTATTACATGCACTTTCTTTTTTTGACTTTTATCAGTTTTTCTTTGATAATTTCAAAAAATACATTCGTTCAAGTGAAACGAATCGTTTGAAATAATTTCTTATACGAACTAATTTTTTATACTTCATGAAAGAGTCAGCTCTCTCAAATGAAAGTCAGAGCAAGCACGGCCACAATCTTCCTATCCAGTTATTTCCTCACCATTCAGATAGAAGCTCAATTATTTTAATTCATTAAATCAATATATTGAAATTATGATTCCATTTTGGTATAATCACACTATAATAAATCTGGAGGGAATGCATATGGGAAACACAAGCAGTCCGCAACAGGCCATAATTGAATGCCACAAAATGCTTGACCTTATTCGCGTTTTTCCAAATGAACGTTTAACGGTAGAAGCACTGCGTGAGGCAATTTCTTTATCTCGCCCTACAGCAGATAAGCAAATACAGCAGTTATTAGATAACGGTGTAATAAAAAAAAATACGCCTGAGCAACACGAAAAAGATAAAGCTGATAACCCAAACTTGCCATACAAACGCCTAAAAATTAACAGTTCTATTGCTCACTTCGTTGGCATCTCATGCGGCAGTGAGCACACACGTGTAGTCATATGTGATTTGTCTTTAAAGCCCCTTGATTACAAAACTATTGAGGATGATTTTGGAATTCATCTAGATGACGCAAGTTCTCCTGTTCCTTCCAAGAAGGAGGAGTTAGGGTATTCTTTTATTACACCACCTAGCTTCTTGAAATTACAAAAATTAATTAGCTATATAATTTCTTCTATATTAGGGGCTAAGCCGAAAAACGAAAGCAATAAACTTAACCTTATGGGCATAGGTTTTGCTGTAGCTGGCCCAGTAAATTATAAACAAAAGGCTTGGCTTTCTGCCCCAAGGATCAATGATGTAATAAATGTATCTATTGCGGATCTAACCGGTCACAGTAATTATTGTAAAATAGCTGGCTCTGTCTTTTTTTCCATTGATAACAATGCTAAAGCCACAGTAGTATCTGAGTATCAACATCTATACGAAAACAATGCAGGAAACTATTGTGGAGATACTGCTGCACTCTATGTTGGATCGGGGCTCGGACTCGGCATTGTAATTAGCAACCGATTGATTAGAGGTACACATAATTACGCTGGGGAAATCGGTTATTCTATTTTATATCAAAACGATCACAACACCAAGACTTTTGAGGCGCGGCATAAAGAAATATCGGAAAACCCTCAAGGACCTAATTACGATTTAGATGAATTATATCAGTTCCTTGTATGTCTAGTTAATAATATCTCTTGTATACTAAGTCCTCAACATATAGTTTTGACAGGCCATAGTATCGAAAAAAAAGCCAGTTTTATCGAGTCTATGCGCGATAGACGTTCTGTTTATACCTCACCTGCAACAAAGCACAGTTGCAAAATTGAGCGTGGACGAGACAATGCAAATACTGCAGCAATTGGGGCCGCAATTGAAGCCTATTTTTGTATGTGTCAGGCGACACCAACAATTCTGGAGAGTCCCTCCTCAACTCACGAGGATCGCACAAATCTAGCCTTTGATATCTCATGGATTTAATACTAAGAAGCAATGGAATTTTATTGTTTTCAATAAAGTCCCATTGCTTCTTATAATATCATTCATCAAAAGAAGGTCATTATTTGGATATAATAGTATATTGTATTTCAAACCAAAAAGGCGGTGTTGGTAAATCCACCACAACCGTCAATCTCGGAACAGGCCTTGCCCGAACCGGGAAAAAAGTCCTACTCGTGGACGCTGATCCACAGGCCAATTTAACACAGATGCTAGGGTGGCAGCAGCCGGAACGGCTGGATGTCACCCTTTCGTCATTTATGGAGGCGTATCTGTCAGATATGCCTCTCCCATGGCAGAATGGGATTCTGCATGGCGAAGAAGGAGTGGATCTTCTACCGTCAAACATCGAACTCTCCGGCACAGAGGTCAGCATATTTCAGGCTATGAGCCGGGAGCAAATCCTGAAAGGCATTCTGGCAGACTGCCCCATCAATTATGATTACATTCTGATCGACTGTTCGCCGTCGCTGGGGATGCTGACCATC
>CAYZZJ010000078.1:0-9037 GCA_964482885.1 uncultured Ruminococcus sp.
AGAACGGACAGAACCACAAGGGTCTTGTCACCATGGACAGAAAGTATAAGAAGGATTCCTTCTATGCTTATAAGGCTTGGCTCTCCGATGATCCCTTCGTACACGTATGCGGCAAGAGATATATTGACCGTGTAGAGGACGTGACCAAGGTTACCGTTTACTCGAACCTTCCCGAGGTTGAGCTGTTTGTAAACGGCGAGTCTATCGGTAAAAAGACTGCTCCCGATCACTTCTTCTACTTCGACGTTCCGAACGTTGGAGAGAGCAATATCGTTGCTATCGCGGGCGAGTACCGTGACGAGAGCTTCATCCGCAAGGTTGAGGAGCGTAACATGGAGTACGTGCTTAAGGAGCAGGGCGCCGTTCTTAACTGGTTCGACGTTGAGACTCCCGAGGGACGCTTCTCTCTTAACGATAAGGTTTCCGACATCATGAAGTCCTTCTGGGGCAAGCTGTGGTTTATCCGCACCATGATGAAGATAAAGAAGAAGATGCCGAAGAACAAGGACGGCAAGGCTACTGCAGCCGGCTTCGAGATGAGCGAGGGCATGATGCAGATGATGGGCGGCTTCACCGTTCTCAGGCTCACCGGTATGATGGGTATGATGAATATATCCTATACCAAGGAGGAGCTCTTGAAGATGAATAAGCAGCTTAACCGTATCCGCAAGCCCAAAAAGTGATAAGGTCTGCCATATTGGGTGAGACCAAAAATGAAAAAGCATTTATAGGAGAGGTACACTGTGCCTCTCCTTTTTCTTTGTGCAGATTCAAATAGCTAAGGTTGAAATTCTGCGAATTTCTCCGTTTTAATTTTCCATTTTTTATCTCCGTTTTCGAGGTTCGACGTACTTTTGTACGCCTATCACCTCGAATAACGAAGATTCTCCCACCAATCTGCCTAGCCCTTATCGGTGCCTCTATCTTTGCTTGGGTGCTAGTCTAAGCGGTGATTTTTGGCATAACCGAAAATGGAATAATATTTTATGGGTGGGGTACTCTGTACCTCACCCTTTTCCTTGTGCCGTGTGAAAAGGTATTAAGGTTGGAAAGCTACGCTTTCCTCCATTGATTTAATTTTCTTTTTCTATCGCCGTTTCCTCCCTCGCTTAAGACGCCTGGGTGACTCTATCTTTGCCTGGGTGCTAGCCAGAGATTCGGCGTGAGCAAGCCCCGCCCTACAATTATCCTCGGCATAGCCGAGGACTTCATCCGCCTGCGGCGGATTTATTTATAAAAAATGCCGAGGCGCGAATTTGCGCCTCGGCATTTTCTTTATGTATTTTCCTTATGTTCGTTATTACTTAACAGTGATGGCGGTTACGTGGGGCTGAGCGCCGTTGTACCAGTAGAGGAATGCTTCAAGGTCAATGATGTCACCAACCTCGAGGGCTTCAACAGCGTCGTAAAGCTCGGTACCGTCACCGAAGAGGTAGGACTCAACCACCACCGTGAGATCATTCTCACCAACGGTAAGGGCGAGATAAAGGTCGTTGCCTGCGGAGCCTGTGCCGTCCCAGTTGTAGATAGCAGCTGTCTTAACTACAGCGCCCTTAACCTCTATAAGCTGGTTCTGGTAAGCGATAACGTCCTCGCCGGCAGCAATCTTGTCGGTGAGGTCCTTAGCTGCGGGAACATAGCCGTTGTTACCGAGAATCTCGAATGTGCAGCCTGCGCCAAACTCAATCTCGCCCGCATAGTCAGCCTTGAAGCCGGTTACCTTAATGCAGGTGCCGGGGGTGAGCTTTGCATAATCTGCCTCGGTGCAAACCATCTCGTAGAGGAAGTATGCGCCGTCCTTGGACTGGGTGTAGACGGTAGCCTTGTTATTCCACCAGGACTGCTTAGCCTGAACGAATGTGATGACAGTGTGCTCGGTGTCGAGCTCCGCTGCGCTCCACTCTGCAAAGGTGGATACGCCGCCGTCAGCGGTAACGGTGAGCTTGGTGAGGTGAGGCTGAGCGCCATTGTACCAGTAGAGGAATGCCTCAACGTTTATAACGTTACCGACCTCGAGAGCTTCAACTGCATCGTAGAGGGCGGTGCCGTCGCCATAGAGGTAGGATTCAACAACGAGGGTGTAAATCTTGCCGCCGACACTGACGTCAAAGTAGAGATCGTTGCCTACGGATCCCGTGCCGTCCCAGTTATACATGGGCTTTGCAACTACAACAGCACCGGTAAGAGCGAAAAGCTCATTCTGGTTTGCAAAGAGATCCTCTCCTGCCGCGAATTTAGCGGTAAGATCGGTTGCGGTGGCGACGTAGGTATCGTTTGCTACGATCTCGTAAGTTGCGTTAACGATCTCCTTCTCGCCTGCATAGTCCGCCTTGAATCCGGAAACTATGATGCAGGTGCCGGGGACGAGAGCATCGTACTCAGCCTCGGTGCAGGGCAAATTGTAGAGGAAGTATGCGCCGTCCTGAGCCTGGGTGTAGATGGTGGCCTTGTTGTCCCACCAGGACTGCTTAGCCTGGACGTAGGTCTTAACCTTAACTGCCGCATCATCTGCAGCTGCTACGTACTGAGCGTGAGTCATAATGCCGTCTCCGGGCTGCTCGGTCTCAACGTCCTCGCTGCAAACGTCGCACTTACCATCGTTGTTAGCATCGACGCACTCGTCGCAGGGTGTCTTGGGCATATCCGCCTCGCAAACGTCACACTTGCCGTCCTTGTTGGTATCAACGTGCTCGGTGCATTCGGTCTCACCGAAGAGGAAGCAAGAGCTCAAAGAGAATATAAGAGCAACGGTAAGAATCAAGGTGAGTAATTTTTTCATTTTCCTTTAATCTCCTTTTTGTGATCGGGTAATATAAATCCGACACTAAATATTATACTCGTGACAATCGCTTTGTCAATAAAATTCAGTCTTTTTTATACTTTTTAACAAATATATGGGCAACATACGCTCCGATGCCAAGCCAAATTGCACCAAGGGAAATTAGCAAGGCCGCGGATTCGCCCGGGAGTGCTCCAACGTGCATCTTATCGCCAACCCACTTAGCTTCATCGAGCTTGTAGAGCGAGCTGACCTTGGCATAGAGCGCGTCGATAAACTCGTCGTTTACCTCCTGCTTTCGGTTCGTGCCCTTGACGGTCTCCTCGATGAGTGCGCCTGCGGCGTTTCTTAGAGATGTTGATCCGTTAAACACCGGCGTTACAAAGGTATTTTCGATGTTATCGAGCATTATTTTCGCTGCATTTATCTTGACGCCATAGTAGGTCGCGTTGTCCTCACCCGCGCGCGATAAATAATCTGCGTACTCATCGCTTTCCTGCGCTCTTTTCGTGACGGGGATATATCCCTCGGTGGTGGAGAATCCTATCTGGACCTCGTCCGTCAGCATATACTGCAAGAATATCCACGAGGCGAGAACCTCGCCGGGGTCTTCCTTGTTGAATATACATAATGACGGGCCTTGAGAAATCATTTGCGGATTTTCGGTATCGTATTGAGGAACGGGGTATACGCCTACCTCGAAATCTACGATCTCCTCCTCGGGAATCTCCATAAGGGGTGCATCAGGTCCCATCCAGGTTGCACCGGCGGTGGAATCGATCGCAAAGAGGCACTGTCCCTTGTTAAACCAGTTGCCGGGGTAGCTATGCACGGCGAAGATGGAGAAGCTTTTGTTTTCTGTGGCCTCATGGACCTGGTAAAGAATTTCTTTCGTATCCTCGTTGAAGATGAAGATTCCGCCATTTTCATCCGAGTAGCCCGCTCCGCGTTGCTTAAGCATCTGTATCATCATGTTGTCGGTAGACTTGTAGATGAATGGAATGAGCGCGGTCTGTCCGTTGGCGACGTAGGTGCCATCGGGATTTTTTTCGGTCGCCATAAGAGATACTTCAAAGATGTAATCCCAAGTGATGATATCCGGGATAGGCTCTCCTGTAAGCGCCTCAACCGCCGTTTTGTTGACGTAGCACGCCTCTGTCGAGCGCATAAATGGAATAGCATACTGCTCTCCACCAATCACGCCCTCAGCAAGAAACTTGTCTACGATGCCGTCCGACTCGATTCCTTCAAAGAGAATATCTGATCCGCCAAGCCCGTAATTTTTGTCGAGAATAAGCTCGTCAAGAGGGACCATAACGTTCTCGCCCGTCATATAAGTTGCTATATGGTCAGGGTATGTGATGCATACGTTCGGCGTTGTTTTTGTCGGAATGTTTGTGAGTACGTCGCGGTATATTTGTCCGTAATCGGTATATCGCTTCAAGGTGACCTTTATGTTCGGGTAAAGAGCTTCGAAGTCTCGTATTGCCTTCTCGTAGATTTCCACCTGATACTCGTTAGAGTCGTTTTTAGCCCAGAAGGAAATCTCATAGATTTTGTTTTTGTCAAGTCCGTCAGGGATTTCAAATACGGGCGGTTTTTCTGTGCCATGGCATGACGAGAGCGAGCAGATTGCGCCGAGCAGAAGGGCGAATATGAGTAAAATGCCAACTATTCTTTTCATTATCCCTTAGAACCTCCTCTCGCGACGCCCTCCATTATCTTGTTGCGGAAGACGAGGAACAGAATTATAAGGGGCAGCGAAACAAGCACGACCGCCGCCATCATGGCGGGCACGTTCTCTCTGCCGAAGCCCGATTCGCGTATAGTCTGTATACCCTGCGAGATAAGGAAGTACGCCTCGTTGTCGGTGATAAGACGCGGCCAGACGAAGGAGTTCCAGCACTCGATAACCTTTAAGATTATTACGGTGATGATCGTGGGCTTCGATATCGGGAGAACGACGCGCAAAAGATATTTGAAATCTCCCGTGCCGTCGACCTTGGCGGCGAGGTAGAGATTGTCGGGTATCTGCGAGAAGTTCTCGCGTAGAAGATATATGTAGAACACGCTCGTCACAGAGGGGAGAATCAGACCCGTAAAGGTGTTACGGAGATTCATGTTGGTGATAGTCACGAAGTTCGTGATAACGACAAGCTCCGAGGGGATCATCATAAGCGCGAGGAAAACCGTGAACACTATCTCCTTGCCGCGGAAGTTAAGTCTCGAGAAGGCGTATGCCGCAAGCACGCTGACAACCACCATAAGAAGCGTGGTGATGACGGTGAAGAGAATGGTGTTTAAGAAGAATGCGACGAGGTTGACCTCGGTGAATGCCGAGATGTAGTTTGAGAAGGTAGGATGCTTTACAATGAAGGACGGAATACGCTCGGCGTTATACGAGCCGAAGGTCTTGAAGGACGTGAGCAGCATCCAGAAGAAGGGAAAGAGCACCGCCAGCGCCCAAAGGGAAAGCAGGGTGTAGATGCCGACGTTCTTTAAGATGCCAAGGATTTTTGCTCTCCTTGCATCACGCGCGTATTCTTCCACGGTCTTGTGTATCATGCGGTCTGTCATGCCTTTGCACCTCCCTCGTAGTGGACTGTGCGCCTGCTGACGATAAGATTGATGCAGGTTATGGTAAGAACTATAACGAACAGAATGATCGCCGCCGCCGATGCGAAGGAGGGGTATCCGCCGCCGTCACCGTACAGCATGTCGTAGATATAGCCAACTATTGTGTTCATTTCAGCCGAATTAAGGTTCGTTCCAAAGAGTGCGACGGCATCGCTGTACGCCTTGAACGCGCCGATAAATCCCGTGATAACGAGGTAGAACAGCGAGGGTGAGATCATCGGCAGGGTGATGCGCGTGAACATACGCCAGCCGCTCGTGCCGTCTATTTTCGCGGCGTTGTAATAGGTCTCGTTGACCGAGGCGAGCGCGCTCGTCAGAATAAGTATCTTGAAGGGAAGGACCGTCCAGATCGTATAGAGCGAGAGGACGAGCATCTTCGCCCAATACGGACCCGTGATGAAGTCGATAGCCTCGACGCCGAACCAGGACAGCACGTAGTTCACAAGACCGTCGGTGTACGGCGTCTTCTGGAAGAGTATCATAAAGACGAGACCGACAGCAAGCGTGTTGGTTACGTAGGGCAGGAAATATATAGTCTGGAATGCCTTGCGAAGCCACTTGATAGACGAGAGCGCAAGCGAGATCACCAGCGCGAGCAGGGTTGAAATCGGCACGGTGATGAATACGAGGATAAAGGTGTTGCCGAGCGCGGAGAGGAAATACGGATCGCGCAGGACGTAGGCGTAATTGTACGTGCCTATGCCGAAATAGGTCTGCGAGGCGGAATTAAAGCCCTCCTCGAAGGAGTATATAAACACGTCCACCAGGGGGTATACCAGAAATACACCCAGGAATACTATCGCCGGCAGAAGGTACAGCCAGGCTTTAAGGTTGTTTTTCTCCATCTTTACTCCTTTCACGTGTGCGACGCCCTCGGGCGCGCGTGCCTTTTCAGTAGTATTGTAGCACAATGAAACGGAGATTGCAAGGAATAGAAGAAAATTCAGAATTCAGAATTAAGAATTCAGAATTGGAAGTTAACGAGTACGGACTCCTTCCACCACGCAAAGCGTGGTCCCCCTCCCTCGGGGAGGGAGGCTGTGGGGTGATCGTGGGACGGGCGCGGAGCGTGGTGTCAATAAGCCCTCCCTAAGGAAGGGAGGGTGTCATACGAGCGACTGCGTCGGCGAGTATGACGGGAGAGTATGTCAAACGAGGAGAGGGCTGTCCTAAGCGCGCGAAAGAAATTTCGGGTTATATTCCACGCTATTCCCTCCGTCTTTATTCTGCAGGATTCAAAATAGGGACGGCATACTCTTCCGTCTTTCTCGAATGAATTCTCGAAATCCACCTTCCCTCACTTAGGGAAGGCTAAAGCGAGCGCGGACTTCTTCCTGTAGGCTCCATCTCCGAGGGAGCTGTCACCGCAGGTGACTGAGGGAGTTACTCCTTCTGTCTTTCCGCACGGCAGAAAGACACCTCCCTTGGGAGGAGGCTTGTAGAATTCGGAATTGGGCGTTTCTTGACCTTCCCCTTTGGGGTAACGAAGTGGCACGAGAGCCTTGAATGATAGTCCTGTGGACTATCAGACCTCGAGTGGACCGAGCCCGCAGGCGAGACAGGGGGACCACGCTAGTGGTGGATGAGGTTTCGGCGCACCGGTCTTATCCCTTTAATACCTCATCCGTCACTCGCATAGCTCGTGCCACCTTCCCCAAAGGGGAAGGTCAAAAGTCTCCCGGTCTCCTTGCTTGCTCACGCGGGAAAAACGTTGCCGATAAAGAAATCGGCGGGAGCAAATGGTGAGACACCTGTGAGACACCTGTGAGACACCTGTGAGACACCCGCTACGCCGGGGTGTCAACACAACGCCGGGGTGTCAACACAACGCCGGGGTGTCAACACAACGCTAGGGTGTCAACACCTAACACCTACCGCCCTACGTTGCCTTGCGCTTCGGTATTGCCTTTTCAAATTATTTGTGGTATAATGCCGTTGTTATACTTTTACTTTAGGCGGTTCTATGAAAGAAAATTTTGGTGAAAAGAGAAGATCGGGTGTGCTGATGCACGTGTCGTCGTTGCCGGGTGAGTACTCGGTTGGCTCGTTTGGCGAGACGGCGAGGCTCTTTGTCGACAAGCTCGCCGAGTCGGGCTTCACCGTATGGCAGGTGCTGCCGCTGTCGATGACGGATGAGTGCAGCTCTCCTTATAAGTCGGCGGCGTCCTTCGGTGCAAACCCGCTCTTTATAGATTTGCCCTCGCTCTACGAGGAGGGGCTGCTCACGGCAGAGGAGCTGCAGGCGGCAAGACAGGAGCGCGAAAGCCCTGCAGAGTACGACAGGCTCGCACGTGAGAGGCTTGGACTTCTCCGTGTAGCGGCATCGCGCGTTCTCGACCGCAGCGAGGTTATAGAGTACGTTGATGCGCGCCCCGAGCTTGTCCGTGCGGCGTACTTCTTAGCGCTCAAGGCTGCGAACGGCGGTCGCACGTGGCAGGAGTGGGATAGGTTTGAGTGCGATATCGACGAGCTGTTCTTTTGGCAGTTCGTGCAGTATAAGTTCTACACGCAGTGGTACGCGCTGAAGGAGTATGCGAACAGCCGAGGTATTTCTGTGATAGGAGATCTCCCGATATACGTTGCCGAGGATTCGGCGGACGTGTGGGCAGAGCCGGAGCAGTTCTTGCTCGACGGTCGCGGATACCCTACGAGCGTGGCGGGCGTGCCGCCCGATTATTTTGCCGCGGAGGGTCAGCTCTGGGGCAACCCGCTCTATAACTGGAAGAAAATGAAGGCTGACGGCTTCTCCTGGTGGAGGGGGCGCATACAGCACGCGCTCTCTATGTATGACGGAGTGAGGATAGATCATTTCAGGGCTATCGAGGCATATTGGGCTGTGCCCAAGGGGGCTGAAAGTGCCAAGGCTGGCAAGTGGTGCCAAGGACCCGGACGCGCGCTTATACGCGCCATAAAGGAGGCTGCGGGGGGTAGAATGATAATCGCCGAGGATCTCGGTGATATAACCGACGAGGTGCGCGAGCTTGTCAGATACAGCGGCTTCCCCGGTATGCGCGTGCTGCAGTTCGGCTTCCTCGGTGACGATAACTCTATCCACCTGCCGCACAATATCCCCGAGTGCGCGGTTGCCTATACCGGAACGCACGATAATAACACCATGCTCGGCTACACCTGGGAGCTTGACGGTGGGGGGCGTGTCAGATTTCTCGACTATATCGGCGCAGACCGAGATGCGTGGGATACCGCACCCCGTGCTGCAATTCGCACGCTTTTTGCCTCTTCTGCGGCAACTGTTATCATACCCGTGCAGGATCTGTACGGATATGGGGCTGATACGCGCATGAATACACCCGGAGTTGCAGAGGGGAATTGGGGGTTCAGGCTTAGTAAGGACGCGCTCGATGCGTTTCCTGTCGAAACAATGCGCTACCTAAATTCCCTCTACGGAAGGTAGCGAAATAACAATTGACCTTCCCCTTTGGGGTAACGAAGTGGCACGAGAGCCTTGAATGATAGTCCAGTGGGCTATCAGACCTCGAGTGGACCGAGCCCGCAGGCGAGACAGGGGGACCTTTAACCTTCCCCTTTGGGGAAGGGGGACCACGCAGTGGTGGATGAGGTTTTCCTTATATGTGCGGCAAATCTTTCAATGCTGAGGTATAA
>CAYZZJ010000079.1:0-5036 GCA_964482885.1 uncultured Ruminococcus sp.
TTTTTTTCTATTTTTTTAAGTTTGTGCAAAAATTGTAAGAATGCACAATGAGTGGGACAATTGTGACCCCGTTAAAGGCGAAAATTCCAATACATAATCTTGACATCGGCACAATAGTGGGTGTATAATGCTTTACGTAAAGCGCGCACACGCACACGGAGGTATAATATTATGAAAAAAAAGCAATTCAAGACAGAGTCGAAGAAGCTTCTCGACATGATGATCAATTCGATATATACTCATAGGGAAATATTCTTAAGAGAACTGATATCCAACGCAAGTGATGCGATAGACAAGCTCTACTTCCGGTCGCTCACCGACACGGGCGTCACCCTCACACGCAGTGATTATGCGATATTCATCGACATTGACAAGGACGCCCGTACCCTCACTATAACCGACAACGGTTGCGGAATGAGTGCAGAGGAGATGGAAAAAAATCTCGGCACTATAGCCAAGAGCGGATCACTCGACTTCAAGCGCAGCGAGGACTACGGCGAGGAGGTTGACATAATCGGTCAGTTCGGCGTAGGCTTCTACTCTGCCTTTATGGTAGCAAAGAAAATCGTAGTAGTATCCCGCCCCTTCGGCGCGGACAGCGCTACCGTGTGGGAGTCAGAGGGTGTCGACGGCTACACCATAGGAGAGTGCGAACGCGATAGCTTCGGCACGTCTATTACATTATATATAAAGGAAGATTCCGAAGAGGAGAGCTATTCCGAATACCTCGAGGAATATACTATCCGCTCACTCGTCAAGAAGTACTCCGATTATATCAGGTACCCGATAAAAATGGAGGTCGAGCGCGAGGAAAAGATAGAGGGCACCGAGGACGAACACCGCACAGTTAAGTCCTACGAGGTCTTAAACAGCATGGTCCCGATATGGAAGCGCCCCACCTCCGAGGTTACCGAGGATGAATATGCCGAGTTCTACAAGACTAAATACTACGACTACGAGGGGCCCGCGAAGGTAATCACGCAAAGGCTCGAGGGCGCTGCCACCTTTACGGCGATGCTCTTTATTCCCAAGCGCGCCCCCTACAACTACTATACCAAGGAATACGAAAAGGGGCTTGAGCTTTATTCCAGCGGCGTTATGATAATGGAAAAGTGTGCTGATCTTGTGCCCGACTACTTCTCATTTGTACGCGGTCTTGTCGATTCCTCGGATCTGACTCTGAATATATCGCGCGAGACACTGCAGCACGACAGACAGCTGCGCGTTATGGGAAAGGCTATTGAAAAGAAGATAAAGAGCGAGCTTGAAAAAATGATGGAGAGCGACAGAGAGGCATACGAGCGCTTCTTCACCGCCTTCGGTATTCAGCTTAAATACGGCGTTTATTCCGACTTCGGCACTCACAAGGAAATGCTAAAGGATCTGCTGCTTTTCCACTTCTCGGGCGAGGGCGATTATATCTCGCTTAAGGAATACGTAGCGGGAATGCAGGAGGAGCAAAAGTCGATATACTATGCCTCGGGCGAGAGCATTGACAAGATAGAGCTATTGCCCCAGGTGGCGGCGGTTAAGAGCCGCGGATACGAGATCCTATATCTTACCGATGACGTCGACGAGTTTGCCCTGAGACTGCTCGAGACCTACGACGGCAAGAGCTTCCAGAGCGTTACTGCAGAGTCGCTCGATATCGCATCAGACGAGGAGAAGGCTGCCGCAGAGAGCGAAAACGAGTCGGCAGAGGCTCTGCTCGATTATATGAAGGAGGCAATCGGGCGCGTAAGCGGTGTAAGGTTCACCTCTTCCCTCTCGGAGTATCCCGTATGCTTATCCTCCGAGGGTGAGCTTTCGGTCGAGATGGCGAAGATACTTCGCCGTATGCCCAGTGCCGAGGACAAGACACCCGATGCCAGCGTTGTGCTTGAGGTCAATATGAACCACCCGATCGCAAAAAAGCTCAAGGAGCTGCACGAGTCCGACAAGGAAAAGCTTGCAAGCTACGCAAAGATACTCTACGCAGAGGCTTGCCTCATCTCGGGCGTCGAGCTTGAGAATCCCGCCGAGCTGACTAAGCTTATCTCCGAGCTTATGATATAATATTCAACAAACGAGCGTCGCTCAGAACAGGGCGGCGCTCTCAATTTATTTTTGCGAGTTTATCCACATGTGATTAAGCACACCGCCTCGGGTGAATACTATATAAAAATTACAGCGAGGCGGATATGGACGAGATAAAGGAGCATGAGCTTCCAAAATTCGGGATCAAGGACAAGTTAGGATATCTTTTCGGCGACTTCGGCAACGACTTTACGTTTATACTCTCATCGAGCTTTCTTTTGAAATTCTATACCGACGTAATGGGCGTTGCGCCCTGGATAGTCGGGCTTGTGATGACGGTGGCGCGATTCGCAGACGCCTTCACCGACGTGACAATGGGCAGGATATGCGACCGCTCGAGAATGACGAGGGTAGGTAAATTCAAACCTTGGATACGCAGAATGTGCGCGCCGGTTGCGATTTCATCGTTTCTTATATATCAGAGCAGCCTTGCCGATGCCGATACGTGGATCAAGGTGGTGTGGCTCTCGATAACCTACATTCTCTGGGGCTCAATATTCTACACCTCTATAAATATTCCCTACGGCTCTATGGCGTCGTCGATATCCCGAGAGCCGGCGGACAGGCAGTCCCTCTCAACCTTCCGCAGCATAGGAAGCACGCTTGCGGGTGTTCTGGTCGGTGCGGGCGTGCCGCTTTTAGCATACGATACGGTAGAGGGTGCAACGATTTTAAACGGTGAGCGCTTCACGCTTATCGCGGGCATATTCTCCATTCTCGCTGTAATATGCTATCTCCTCTGCTACTATCTAACCACCGAGCGAGTACGCACGGTGGCACCCAGAGAGGAACAGCCCGGAGTAGCAACGCTGCTCAGCCGCGCACTCAGGCATAGGGCACTTATATCCATTATAGTGGCGTCCGTAGTTATGCTCTTGGCACAGCTCACAATGCAATCCATGGCGAACTACGTATACCCTAACTACTACGGAAACGTCACGGCGCAATCGGTATCCACCTTCGCCATGATGGGGGGAATGTTCGTCGCCGCAGGCGTAGCAAAGCCGCTTTCGAGCAAATTCGGAAAAGCAGAGGTGAGCGTGGCAGCCAGCGTGCTTGCCGCCGCAGTTTGTATACTTTTGTTTATAGTTCAGCCCGAAAGCGTATGGGTTTACGTTGCGTTTAACTGCCTGTCCTGGCTCGGACTCGGAGTTTTCAGTATGGTATCTTGGGCGCTTATTACCGATGTCATTGACGACGCCGAGATAAGGAACGGCAGGCGTGAGGACGGCTCGATATATGCGCTCTATTCCTTTGCGCGCAAGCTCGGGCAGGCGCTGGCAGCAGGACTGTCGGGCGGTCTGCTATCCCTCATTGGCTACTCGGATCAAACCGCCTTCAATCCCGCGGTGCTTGACGGCATATACGCGATATCAACGATTCTGCCCGCAATAGGCTTCGCGCTGCTTGCGGTAGTGCTGTGGTTCTGGTATCCGCTTCACAAAAAGAGAGTTGAGATGAACGTGGAGATTCTCCGAGAGAAGCACGCTAAGGGTGATGAGGAATAATATATCGACGGAAGAAAAGCAAGAGCAAGATAGAAGGATTTCCTTTTACTCTTGCTCTTTCTGTTTGTAATAACGGCTTAATAGTAATTTCACACAAAATTTCAACATAAAATACATAAAAATATAACAATTAAACATTTGACAGCCCACGCGCGTTATGGTATAATTATAATACATCAGCTGCGTATCACAATAAAACAGGAGGGCCGCGAGTTTGAAAACCGTGCTTTTGAAGAAAATTAAAGAATCACTCGTATCGGTGCTTCCGGTCGTTGCGATAGTATTTATACTTAATCTTACGCCGCTTGTAGATTTCTCGGCTACAGAAATAACCGCGTTTCTCGTATCGGCGGTATTTCTTATCATAGGAATAGCACTTTTCAACCAGGGTGCCGACCTTGCTATGACGCCTATCGGCGAGCATATAGGTGCGGGACTATCCAAGCTCAAGAGCCTCGCTATCCTGCTTTCGGTATGCTTCCTTATGGGAATACTTATAACCGTGGCAGAACCGGATCTCTCGGTGCTTGCAAATCAGGTCAGTGGAATCATGAACGGTGCTGTGCTGATATTTACGGTCGGCATCGGCGTAGGTCTGTTTCTTGTGGCGGCGGTGCTTAAAATCGCATTCCGCAAACCGCTGTCCTCTATGCTGCTGTTCTTCTACATGCTTCTATTCGCTTTTTCCGCGATACTGATTGAGCTTGGCGGCTCTTCACTTATTCCCCTCGCATTCGATTCGGGCGGAGTTACCACGGGTCCCATCACCGTTCCCTTCATCATGGCGCTCGGTGTCGGTATCGCATCTGCCATCGGAGGCAAGGACTCGAGAGAAAATTCCTTCGGTCTTATCGCGCTTTGCTCGGTAGGTCCTATGCTTGCCGTGCTGATTCTCGGTTGCACAGCCTCGGGTAGCATGTCGGATATCGTGCCCGATTATGCACTCAATACCGAAATAGGCATTATCATTCACACGCTCCTCGAAACGGCAAAGGAGGTAGTGCTTGCGCTCGGACTTATAGTCATATTCTTCGTAATACTTCAGATACTCGTCCTTAAGCTCCCGAAAAAGAGAATTATCCAGATATCAATCGGTATTCTCTACACCTTTGCGGGTCTTGTGCTTTTCCTTACCGCGGTTAAAATCGGCTTTATGCCCATAGGCTATAAGCTCGGCACCGAAATGGCTAAAAACCCCGTTCTTATGGCTATATTCAGCTTCGTTATAGGAATGGTCGTTGTGCTTGCGGAGCCTGCGGTACACGTGCTTAACAAGCAGGTTGAGGAAATTACCGAGGGCACTGTCAGCCGCAAATCTATGATGATTGCGCTTTCAATAGGAGTAGGTCTCTCAATCTGTCTTTCGATAATCAGAATTATATTCGATTTCAGCATACTCTATTATCTTATCCCGGGATATGCAATCTCCCTCGGACTTTCCTTCTTCGTTCC
>CAYZZJ010000079.1:5046-8941 GCA_964482885.1 uncultured Ruminococcus sp.
CGTTCCCGGACTGTATACGGCTATCGCGTTTGACTCGGGTGGAGTTGCCAGCGGACCGCTGACCTCAAGCTTCATTCTCCCCTTTGCCGTAGGCGCCTGCTATGCTATACAGGGCGCTGATCATATATTGGTAGATGCATTTGGTATTGTAGCTATGGTTGCTATGGCTCCCCTTATTACGATACAGCTGCTCGGCTTTAAGGCTGTTGTCACCAAGCATATCAGCGACAGCATCGCAACTCGCCGCATTCTTGATGCCGACGACGAGCAGATAATCAACTTTATGTAAAGGAGGCTCGGTATGGCTAAGGAAACCACAAAAAAAGGAGCTACACGCCACGCGCCTCTTAAAGCGCCGCAAAAAATGCAGCTTTTGTTCACTATTGTTAACAGAAACAAGGCTGAATTCTATACAGACCTCTTGCAGAACTACGAGGTCAATATGCAGCTTGCGCTCTCCGCATCGGGCACTGCAGGCTCAGGAATGCTCGAGCTGCTCGGTCTTACCGACACGGATAAGGCGGTAATAATCAGCGTCATCAGGCGCGAAAAGGCGGGCGAGGCTATGCTCGCGCTCGAAGAAAAATTCAAGACCGTTAAGGGCGGTAAGGGTATCGCATACACTGTCCCTATGACCAGCGCCATCGGTGTCGCCATATATCAGTTCCTCAGCAACACAAGGGGTTAGGAGGTTTATATGAACAAGTACAAGCACGAGGTTATATTCTGCATAGTAAACGCAGGCTTCACAGATGAAGTAATGGACGCTGCACGTGAGGTTGGTGCGCGAGGCGGTACGGTAATACGCGCGCGCGGCACAGCCAACGCCGCGGCGGAAAAGATGTTCAATATTGCTATCCAACCCGACAAGGAGATCGTTATGATCCTCGTTGAGAGCGGAATCAAGGACGCTGTGCTTCATGCACTCTACAAGTCCGTCGGACTCAACACCCCGGGGCAGGGTATCGCATTTTCTATGCCCGTCGAGAGCGTTGTAGGTCTAAGTGACTCCGAGCCTGCACGGGCGCCCGGCGAAAAGGAATAAATCACTATAAGACAAAAGGAACTGTGCCATTTAGGCATAACCGAATAATAAACACCGAGGTGTTGCTTAGGCAACACCTCGGTCATATTTTTGCTGTATTTAAGAAGCATTATGGTTGAAAACCTACGGTTTTCTTCATTTTGTGGTACTTTTATTCTATCGCCGTTTTTCTCATTATTTCCTAATCTATAATTAAATTCTTAATGACTAAGCCCCATTTTCATTTACTTTCTGCCAAAGCGCGAGCCACCGGTAACTCCCGTACCGCTCGACGACTGCCCTGTGCCCGACTGACCGCCCGAGCCAAAGCGTGAGCCGCCGCCCACTCCAGTGCCGTTGCCGCCTGAGTAAGCGCTGCCGGATTGGCTGCCACCGCCAAAGAGTGAGCCTCCTCCAACACCCGTACCGCTTCCGGTCGTGCGCGTGGTAGTGGCGGTGGGCTGCAGTGAGCTGCTGCTCTGCGACCCCGATGACGAGCCGAAACGAGAACCGCCCGACGTACGTGGCGTACTACTGTTCTCCCTGCGTGAGGTCTTAGGGGAGACGGACTCCATCTCCGCCTCCTCACGCATATCCTCTTCCTCGCTACCTAAGCCGAGGTAGCATTTAATCCAACTCCATACAGACATATTCTACCTCCGTTAAGCAATTATGGCAATAAAGAGCAAAAATCCAAGTATCATGCCGAGCCTACCAAGCTTACGCATATACTTCTTCGCCTCCACCCGCGAGCAGCTTGCAACTATAAGAACCGAATACTTTATAAGAAGCATAACGATGCAAAGCGCGAGAACGGCACCTACAAGAAAGCATATGAGCGGAACAACGTCAAGAGGAATCAAGCCGCCGATAAGCCCCGATAGAAGCCCACCGAGAAGTATCCAGACGAGAAGGTCTACAACGGGAACGCTGATGAGCAAAAGACAGTATAATAACCCCTTTGCACTCGGCTTGCTGCGCTTAACAAACGCAACCGGTATTATAACGAAATCAAAGAGTGTATGCAGAATAACGTTGATAAACGAGAAGCTTCTGTCCTCGGGTAATGCCCTTGCGGTAGTGTAGATAAACGGGAAAAACATTCCTGCAAACGACATAATCCACGCAACCAGCTGAAGCGGAAACGCAACGAAGGATAAGAGTATGCCCACCCAGCCCCAGAAGGTGTTGCTGGACTCGGTCTGCGTGTAGTAGCGGTGATCCTCTTTTACGTGTATCGTATCCGAGTAATAGGAGGATTCGGCGGTATAGGTGACCTCATCGTAGGCCACGTCATAATACTCATCCGTCTCTCTGCCCTTAAGCCACTGGCGGAATTTACTGAGGGCAAAGGCTATACCCCACATAATGGGGAGAAATATGAGTATATTAGTCGGCTCTCCCATCTCACCCGTAATCATCATAAACGGAGCAATAGCGCAAGCGTTAATGATAAACGCGAGAGGCAACCATATAAACGTCTGCGCAAGGAACGAGAGAACTCTTTTGACCCTGATGTCCATTCTGACCTCCAATGAAAACATGATATTGTTAAATATTTTGTAAATATAAGTTGTCTTAAACAAGTATTTTTGGGCGAAGCAACCTATGCTCCGCCCTTGTGCCTTTTAATTACTGTTCGTCAAGAAGTCTGTTATACTCTGCGAATACAGCATCAACAATTCGGTCATCGGTAACGATCTCAAAACTATCAGAGCCGTCGGGTGCAACGCTTACTCTGAACACAAGTGCCTCGTCATCGTCCATGCCGTCGAGAAGCTCTACGGGCTGAAGAACAGCGTAGAAGCGTCCCTTAAGGTTAATGCCTGCGATCTGATTGAACTCAACCTCCTCACCGTCTGCCGCGGTAAGAGTTATAGTATCCTCTGCGTCGCCGTACATAAACTGAGGAACCTGCTCCTCCTCTTCCTCCTTTTTGCCGCCGAACAATCCCTTGATCCAATCAAAAAGTCCCATGATATTATCTCCTTAGTGTTTTTGTTGTTATTATACACCCGATGCCGTATATTGTCAAGTAAACATAACAAAAGCGAAGAAAAAGGGTGAGGAACGTGTCCTCACCCTTTGTATTAATTACTTCTTCTCCTCAGCTGCCTCAGGAGCCTTAAAGCCGACGAGCTTTACGATGGCCATCTCTGCTCCATCGCCACGACGGGGACCCATCTTAAGAACCTGAGTGTAACCACCGTCAACCTCTGCGTAAGCAGGAGCGATAGTGGAGAACAGCTTCTTAGCAACATCTTCCTTAGTGATGTACTCAAGAGCGGCACGGTAAGCCGCGAGATCGCCCTTCTTACCGAGAGTGATCATCTCATCTGCCTTAGCAGAGAGCTCCTGTGCTCTTGTATAGGTGGTTTCAACCTTGCCACATTCAAGAAGAAGAGTTACCATACCTCTGAGCATAGCCTTGCGCTGTGCAGTAGTTCTGCCGAGCTTTCTCATAATTATGTTTCTCCTTATTTCTTATTCTTCGTCTTTCTTCAGGGACAGTCCCAAAGAATTCAGCTTCTGTACAACTTCCTCAAGAGACTTACGTCCAAGGTTACGAACCTTGATCATATCCTCTTCGGTGCGGTTAATAAGATCCTCGACTGTGTCGATGCCGGCGCGCTTCAAGCAATTGAAGCTACGGACAGACAGGTCAAGTTCCTCAATGGTCATCTCCAGGACTTTTTCCTTCTGAACTTCAGGTCTCTCGACAAGTATCTCGGCATTCTTAGCCTCGTCAGACATGTCGATGAAGAGTTTGAGGTGCTCGTTGAGAACCTTGGCAGCGAGGGAAACCGCTTCCTTTGCTGTAATAGTTCCGTTGGTAATAACCTTCATAGTGAGCTTGTCGTAGTCGGTGAT
>CAYZZJ010000080.1:0-8759 GCA_964482885.1 uncultured Ruminococcus sp.
TTTCAACCTTAAAATCAATGAAATAAGCGCAAAGCAAAAGTGGAGGCACATTTTACAATGTCTCCACTCATTTTTTATTCGGTTATCCCTAAATGCGACAGCCCCTTCTATTTTTTTTGTAAGGTCAGATAAGCTTGTAGGTCTCACCCGACAAAAGCTCCGTACGCTTTCCGTCTACCTTAATATAAAGAGTAAGAGAGCTTTCGTTACGAAGCTCGGTATCGGATACGACAAGCTCTGTCGCAGCCGTATTATAAGCAAATATATCGCGCACGGTAGCATACCAGAAGTCGGTAGGACGTCCGCCGTAAAGCTCGGCAAAGCGCCTGAGGTCGCCCCACTTCTCCGCTCTCTCGAAGTCCGCGGAGTGCACGCCGAAGCAAAAGACCTTCAATCTGCCGTCATCAGGGTATTTATCGTACAGCTCGGCAACCTCGAGAAGATCCGCGTGAGTTGCGTTATACGACCAACGCATGGGGTCATCGTAAAAATTAAACCCGGTGCTATCCCCGAGAGCGCCCGTTTTACGAACGCTGTAGTACCCTGCCTCGTGCAGATATTCCTGTACTGCAGCACTCTGCTGCTCAAAGAAGGGCCAGACGTATCCCGTCACGCTTCCCTCGCCAAAGATCTCCTCAAGCTCACGCCTGCCGTCCTTTATAAGCTCTATATACGTGTCTGCATCGGTTATCCTGCGCCATCTTCCGGGAGCGCGGCAGAGCATATACATATTCGGTATCGTGGCATGGCGGTAAACCTTGCCCTCGACCGCCGTATTCTCGTTATAGATTTCATCGGAGAGATCGTACTCAACGTCATCGGCAAAGGTGTGTGGGTGATATTTGCAATGATTGGCAATCTCGTAGCCGTCGTAAAGTGTCCTGTATTCCTCGGGCGAAAGATCGTGTCTATCCGAGCAAAGATTAAAGGCACCGAGGATACCCGCGGGTCTGACTATGTCAAGAAGCATACCGTCATAGGTGACGTGTCCGTCATCAATACTGAAAGTTATTGCCTTTTTTGTAAAGTTAGGATAACAAATTTCAACCTTCGGCATAGTTTTTACTTTTTCTCCGTTTTGTTTTTACCGTAGTAAACTATGCTGCCCGGCTCGACAGACGAGGTGAGCCATACGCTTGCGCCTATTACAGAGCCTGAGCCTATCCTTGTATTACCGCCGAGTATGGTGGCATTGGCATATATGACACAATTGTCACCGATATCGGGGTGGCGCTTAATGCCCTTGATGGGGTTGCCGTCGTCACCGACCTCAAAGCTCTTAGCACCAAGGGTAACGCCCTGATATATTTTAACATTGTTTCCGATCGTAGTTGTTTCTCCAATGACAATACCCGTGCCGTGATCGATAAAGAAGCTCTCGCCGATCGTGGCGCCGGCGTGGATATCAATTCCCGTCTTCTCGTGCGCGTATTCGGTCATGATACGGGAGATATAAGGAATCCCCTCAAGATAAAATTCGTGAGCTATTCTATATATTGATATCGCGTAGAAGCCGGGGTAACAAAGTATAACCTCCTCGGGGCTGCGAGCCGCAGGGTCCCCCTCGTAGATCGCCTGAACGTCCTTGATAAGCGCAGCCTTAATATCGGGAATTCTCTCGAGTATTTTGTATGCGTATGCCTCGGTGTCAACCACCGACTTTTCGCCCGAAAAGGCAAATGCCGCGGTTATCTGACGCTTAAGCTCGGCGAATATCTCGGAAAGCCTCTCGTCCGCCCAAAACTCTGCGGCAGTATTCGTCGAAAAATACTGCGGGAACATAACAGACTGTATCGCCTTGATAATACGGATAACAGCCTTCCTGCTTGGCAGCAGCTCTGACGGACCGTTAAAATATCTGCAGCCAACCTCGTCGGTGGCGGCAAGCCTCTCCTTTATACTGTTCATACGTGTTTCATGATCGAGCATAGGTAATCTCCAAAGTGATGGGTATATAACAGTACGGCCGCTGCTCTATACGAGCGAGGGCGGCCGTACAACTTTAATATTATTCGGCAATAGCCTTAATGGCAGATACAACGAGCTTCATTATCTTGGAAAGAACGGTAGATGCTACGGAGAGTATACCGCTGTTTTCCGCAACCTCGGTGTAGGAGTCGTTGATAGCGGCAATGTCAGCATTGTAACGGCTCATGGCAATTACAAGCTCCTCGCTTGCCTCCTTAACTCCCTCGTAGCTGTCAAGAGCAAATCCGCGAGCCTGGTCCGCCGCGCTTATAGCAACGTAGCGCTCCTCGAGCGTCTTAGCATCCTTGATAGCCGCAACGAGTCTTACAAACTTATTAGCATAAGCAACCTTAAGCTGCTCAGAACTGTATGCGTGGTTAAGCGCGATATTCGCCTCTGTAATTCCCTCGTAGCCGGTAACGTTACCTGCATCGCGAAGCGCGAGCGCAGCATCTATGGCGGCAATAAGCTCGTCGCCCGTCTTGCCATCGATAGCGTTGACTGCTGCTATGTATGCATCTGCGGCAGCCTTCTGATCGCTGATCTGCTGGCGCAGAACGTTGTAGGTGGAAATTGCAGCCGATACACCGGGATAACGATTGTCTACCTCGTCAAGATCCTCTGCAGCGGTATCGAGCATCTCCTCCTTCATGAAGAGGTATATAGCCTGCTCAGCAGTTGCTACGTTATCAATAAAGCGCTTTGCTACGATAGACTTTTCGTCAAGGTCCTTGAGATTAGCGAACACAACCAGAGCCTCCGCCATACCGGGGAAGGTAGAATTGGAGAAGCCTATATTCTTAGCAATCTCATACGCCTCAAGAGACTTGCTGTATTCCTCGTCGGACAGCTCATCACCGGCAGCTCCGCTCGCCTTGGCGGCGATCTCTACGCTTTTACAGAAGGTCTCGCTCTTTGCGAGATAGGTATTAAACTTGGATTCAAGAACCGTGTACGTACCATTAGCTTCCTTGATGGCGGGATAGGTCACCGAATAGGTCTTGACGCCGTCCTTCTCAAACTCTGCACGAACCTCGGTGAGGAAATTGTTTATAATATCATAATCCTCGGTCGAGAAGGTCTCGGGGTTATTCAGCGACTCCTCTGCGATATAAGCGATGAATCGCTCGGACTCGGATGCAAGAGTCTCGAGGTTTTTCTTCTCTATGTTGTACATGCCGAGATAGGTGTCCGCCGCCTGAAGAAGCGGAGAAGCGGTCTCTATGTCTTCTACTCCCGCAAGGAGGAGTGCCACTCTTTCCGAGTAAACCTTGTTATCATCAATATGAGCAAGGCGCACGGAGTAATCGGCAGTAGTATCTATAGTACCAGAAATCAAGCCGAGTCCGTTAACGAAAAATTTCGAAACCACATCGTTCAGCGTGTCTTCCTGGTCTTGCAGAACGCCGCTTGCAGCCTTCGTCGCATTGTACTTAGCTGCATACGTTGAAAGAAGCTTATCGTACACGCCGATAGCATCAAGCTTTATCTCGGCAGAGTACTTTACGCTGTTAATTACGTCTGCAATGACCTGAAGGCCGTCGGCAGTAGCCTTGGCAAGGTTAACGCCAACAGTACGGTTGTCTAAGCCTGCCTGTACGAAGACGTCATCGATTTTGATAGTAGCGTTCCTGACGTCATCGGCATAATCAGCACCCACGTTGAAGGAGGTGAAGGTATCGATAGGAGCGGAAATCACGCCCGAGGTATGAGTTACAACGGTAGCATCGTCCTTGCTCACAGGACCGGTAACCGAGAAGCTGTAACCGGTTCCGTCGCATACAACCTCAACAGTGTATTCCTTATCTGCACATATGCTGTAGCCCTCGTAAACGTCGTAGCCGGATCCGTTGTAATAAAGGATCCTGCCTGTCGCAAAGTCGAGCTTAACAAGCGATGCGCCGATGCCCGCATCTGCGGAAACGCTAAAGGATACAACGGGCTCCTTGCTCTTAACAAGCCTAAGCTCAAGAGAGCAGTTAGGGCAAAGCGCAAGACTAACGTTATCGGTAGTGAATGAGCAGGTGTCACAAACCATACCCGAGATATTATCGTGCGAGCCGCTTACCGTAGCGCGCGCTACAAGCTTCGATATAGCTCCAAAGCCGACTCTGTATACAGCGTTGGTTCTGGCGTCGGGGTTAAGAATATGACCGAGCCTGATGTACAGATACGCATCCGAACCCGCGGTAACTCCGTAAGCAGTCTCATACGCTGCGCTATCCATGATCTCCACCGCTCCGGCGTAATCGCCGCTGAAATTATCATTGGCAAAAAGCGTGGAATACACAGGATCATAGTACTTCAACACGTCAGCGTAATCGGGAAGCACCGGTGCAACAGGCTCACCGCCCTCAGGTATCTCGGCATCGTCGGCGAAAGAAGCAATCACCAGACCCGAAACCAAAAGAGCAAGAGCCAGTATACACAGCAAAACTCTCTTTGCAATTTTCATATGTGTTCTCCTTAAAATTGTGTGCATATTAATAGTTATAATTATTATATCATCGAGCGCGATAAAAATCAAGGCATCAACATGGCAAAAATAGCCCCCCACTTTTGTAAAAGTTGTACAAAAGCTTTTTGGCGTTTTATATGCGTCGAAGAAGTGGGGCGTAAAAGCCAAGGCCTTATTCCCGTTTTTTCGCTTTTTTTAGAAAATTCCCTTGAATTTTTCCTACCGATATGCTAGAATTGAAGATGGATTTTTGTAGGCATCGCACCGCTCTGCCAATGGCGGTCGGCGGTGTATTTTCCGAAAGGAGACGCGCTATGGGAAAGAGCATTTACACTCATTATAAAGATAGACTCATTGAGATAGGCGGCAGTAACAGATGCTTATATCTCAAGAGCATCTCGCGCCGCGGCGCCTATGACATAGGTCGCATATTCGAGGGGCGTGACGATAAGATATCCGAGTTTGTCGATTTCCTTTGGGGCAGGTCCAAGCGATACGTACTCACGCTTCTTTCTAAAGAAGAGAGCGAGGAAATCGCCAAAAACGTTGAATCCTACTCCGCACGCAGCACGCCCGAGGCGGAGAATGGTGCAGAGGCTCCCGGCGCGGAGGGCGCGAAGAAGAAGCGCAAGGCGCGCACAGCCGAGGTGACGAGCATTCTCGAGGGAGAGATAGCTCGGGTTAAGGATCTTTGCCGCGAGCTTGAGGAGATAGAGCGCGAGACAGGAAGGCGCGAGATGTATCTCGGCTACCCCTTCGTTTACGGCTGTATTCCGCAGGGCCCTGCAAAAACCATGATAAAGGCTCCGCTTTTACTCTTCCCTATCAAAATTGACATTATCGACGAATATACCGTCGAGGTCAGCCTTGATAAGAGCGAGCAGGTGCATATAAACCACGCGCTGATATACGCATATGCTCAGTCCAAAAAGCTCAACATCGACTCGCTTGACCTTGAGTATGACGAGATATCCTATGGCTTTGAGTCACTCAAGGACGTCATCGAGTACCTCGGTGCGGGCGGCATAAAGATCGGCGGAGTTCTCACAAAGAATATTCTCAGCTACAACAAGTTCAAGGAGCCGGAGGCTAAGAATGAGCTGTCCGTAAGAAACGCGGCTGTCATCGGAAGGTTCCCTCTTTCCAATTCTATCTACTACGATTACGTTGCACTTGAAAAACGCAAGCTCTCAAACGATGCCCTGAACGAGCTTCTTCGCTTAGGAGCACCAAGCAAAAAGGAGGTGCGCCGCAAGGAGACGGAAAAGAAGAAAAGGAAGAAGACCTCTCGCCAAGGAAATTACATCGTAAAGATGCTCGACTACGCACAATCAGAGGTTGTTCGCAAGGTCGAGGAGAATGGCAACATGGTCATATACGGACCTCCCGGCACCGGTAAATCGCAAACAATAGTTAACATAATCGCCGATGCTATGGCGAAAAACAAGCGAGTGCTCGTAGTATCGCAAAAAAGAGCTGCGCTTGACGTCGTATATAACCGCCTTGGTCTGTTGACCGAAAAGGCTATGTACATAACCGACGAAGCAAAGGAGAAGCGCTCCTTCTACGAGCGCTGTCTTGCCGCGCACACCAAGAACTTCGAGCAGCCTATGGCGGACGTTGCCGCTATAGAGGACGAGTACAACGAGATCGAGGTAAAGATAGCCGAGGAAATGCGCAGCCTTGAAGCTATTCACTCTACTCTGACCCGCCCTCGCATGCCGTTCGGGCTGTCCTTATCCGAGATGTATCTCTCATCGGAAAATATATCAAAGAACTCTGCGGAGTACACGATATACACAGATATGATCGAGCATCCCGAGATACTCGCACTCAGCTATAAGCAGCTGAGTGAGGCACTCTTCGGTATACACGATATGAAGCTCTCCGAGACCTACTATGACTTCATGCAAGCTAAGGAGAAAAACCCCCTCATTGATAATATGCTACCCGATCTCGACCTGCTCACCCTCTCCGAGGTGAAGGCTCAGCTTGAGACGGCAACGAAGTCGAGACGCGGGCTGTTCAACACCGCGAAGTATCCCTACTACCGCCAGGTTCTTGCGTTCTATGACCTTATAAAGGATGAGGACTGCCTCGACGAGGTAGTAAAGCTTGAAACCAAGTTCGACAAGCCCGGATTCTTCAAGTTCAAAAAGGCGTTTAAGGAGAACAAGGAAAGGTTCAAGGAGACAATAGAAGCAATCGAAAAGTACGTAAAAGACTACGATTGTTTACATAGAGTGCTTACCGAGGACGGCTATATTGCCGTAATTGATAACGTACTGCGCGGAAATATATCCTACGTAAAGCTCGTACACGAGGCGCTTGACAACTACATCTCGCAGCGTGATATAGGCAGTCTTCTCGCCAGCCTTGACGATGCTAAGCTTGCCGTGCTTAACTTCGCATACACCTCGTGTAGGAATCGCACCGGATATAACGATATTATCGCTAAGCTCGCGAGAGTAAGGATATATCACGAGGTTCTGAGGCACGAGGATCAGTGCCAGGCTGAGCTTGCGAAGCTCATGGACTTTGAGAATATCACCTCGAAAATATACAAGCTGAAGGAATCTCAGCTTGAGGTGGCGTTCAGGCTCTGCGCTTCCAAGAACAGCAAGGATTATGAAACCGTATACGACAAATCCGAGCTTAACAAGGATTACCTATATCAGATATCCAAAAAGCAGAAGTTCTGGCCTATCAGAAAGACCCTCGAGGTATACAGCCAGTTCGTGCTTGCACTCTTCCCCTGCTGGCTTCTCTCGCCCGAGAACGTATCCTGCTTACTTCCTCTTGAAAAGAATATGTTTGACATTGTCATATTCGACGAGGCATCGCAGGTATTCATAGAGAATACCATTCCCACTATATACCGCGGTAAGACCGTGGTTGTTGCAGGAGATGATAAGCAGCTTCGTCCCTCGGCCACCTTCATGAAGCGTTATCTCGGTGCTGACCCCGAGCTTGAGGAGGATTACTCGGTTCAGGCGGCTCTCGAGGTAGACAGCCTGCTCGACCTTGCGGTTGCGAGATATGAGAGCGCAAACCTTACCTATCACTACCGCTCCGAGAGCCAGGAGCTTATCGACTTCTCGAACGCCGCGTTTTACGCATCGGGGCTTCAGATTGCACCTAACATTTCAAAGAACGAGAACGAGATGCCTATCGTAAGGCACAAGGTAGACGGTAAATGGATAAACAGGCGCAACGTTGTTGAGGCTGAAAAGGTTGTTGAGCTTCTTTCAGAGATATTTGCAACGAGGAAAAACAATGAGAGCATCGGTATTATCACCTTCAACGCGGAGCAACAGTCGGCAATTGCAGATGCGATAGATAAGGAGTCTGCTAAGAATCCCGAATTCCGCTCCCGCATGCTGATTGAAACACACCGAATTGAAAACGGCGAGGACACCGGTATATTCATCAAGAACCTTGAGAACGTTCAGGGTGATGAGCGAGATATCATAATCTTCTCTATCGGATACGCGCCCAATGAGGCGGGAAAGGTATACACCTCGTTCGGCTCGCTTTCGGCGGTCGGCGGTGAGAACAGACTTAACGTCGCAATCACTAGAGCTAAGAAAAAGATCATCGTAGTAACAAGCATCGAGCCCGAGGACCTCAAGGTCGAAACCGCCAAGAACGTCGGCCCCAAGCTGTTGCAGAAATACCTTAAGTACGTAAGAGCTGTCAGCTCAGGCAAGACCGATGAGGTAAAGGTTCTGCTCTCCGAGCTTTCCGCGCAGGAGGCTCCCGCAGAGGGATATCAGCTCGAGCGTTGCGATATCGCAGCCGAGATGAAGCAGAGACTCGAGAAGATGGGCTACTCCGTCGACACGAACCTTGGCAGCAAGTGCAGCCGAATTTCTCTCGCTATCTACGACCCCGAGACAAACAGGTATCTCGTTGGCGCGGAGATAGATTACGATGCCTTTGCTTCCTCATCCTCTACCGTGGAGCGCGACGTCTATAAGCCGCACTTCCTTACCGCGCGCGGTTGGACGGTGGAGCGAGTATGGTGCCGCGATTGGTGGCTCTCGCCCGGCAAGGTTGTAAGAAACCTTATCAACATAGCGGAGAAAAACAAAAAGGCGCTTAAATAGTCCACCCCGTGTCGCTTTTGCGGCGGCTCGGAAGGCATCAGCGCAATTAATCCGGGAGCATAGGGAGAGGCAGCCACGCCTCTCCCTTTTAATTGTTAAACGAAAACCACCAGCAGTGCTGGTGGTTCCAAAAAGCTTTAGCTTTGCACAATTCCCGCCGCAGCGGAGACTCCCTTGTTTAACCCAATCCCTAAAACGAGCGTTGCTCATTTCAGGGAACCCTC
>CAYZZJ010000081.1:0-8626 GCA_964482885.1 uncultured Ruminococcus sp.
GGCTACTGCATCAAGATTCTCGACACCCCGGGCCACCAGGACTTCTCTGAGGATACCTACCGTACGCTTATGGCGGCGGACTCGGCGGTAATGGTTATCGATGCGGCGAAGGGTATTGAGCCTCAGACAAGGAAGCTCTTCAAGGTCTGCGCCATGCGAGACATTCCGATATTCACCTTCATCAACAAGATGGACCGCGAGGCGCGCGATCCCTTCGACCTTATCGACGAGCTTGAGCGCGAGTTCGGTATCGGCACGTATCCTATGAACTGGCCGATAAGCTGTGGACAGAGCTTCAAGGGCGTTTACGACAGAGAGGCAAGGCAGATACTCTCCTTTGGAGATTCTCACCGCGGCCGCGAGCTTATACACGGAATACAGTGTGATATTACCGATACGGACAAGCTCGATGAGCTTATCGGCGAGAGACTTCGCACCGAGCTTGTCGAGCAGATAGAGCTGCTTGACGGCGCGTCCTTCGATTTCGACCTCGACGCTGTAAGACACGGCAAGCTCTCGCCCGTATTCTTCGGCTCGGCTCTTAACAACTTCGGTATCGAGCCCTTCCTCGAGCATTTCTTGAAGATGACAACCTCACCCCTGCCCCGTGTTGCAGAGGGGGAGCTTATAGACCCCTTCAGTGAGGACTTTACCGCCTTCGTATTCAAGATTCAGGCGAATATGAACAAGGCGCACCGCGACCGTATTGCGTTTATGCGTATATGCTCGGGTAAGTTCGAGCGCGGCAAGGACTACTACCACGTTCAGGGCAATAAGTCCTTCCGTCTTTCGCAGCCGCAGCAGATGATGGCAGACGAGCGCGCGGTGGTTGATGAGGCGTATGCCGGTGATATAATCGGTGTATTTGATCCCGGTATTTTCGCTATCGGCGACACTATATGCGAGAAGGGAAAAAAGGTGCGCTTTGAGGGTATACCGACCTTCGCTCCCGAGCATTTTGCCATGGTTGAGCAGGTTGACTCCATGAAGCGTAAGCAGTTCGCTAAGGGAATGAACCAGATAGCGCAAGAGGGTGCTATACAGATATTCTTCGAGCCTAATTCGGGTCTTGAGCGAGTTATCGTCGGCGTTGTCGGCGTGCTTCAGTTCGAGGTGCTTGAATACAGGCTTAAAAACGAGTACGGCTGTGATTTGCGCCGTACAAACCTCGCATATCAGCAGATACGATGGATAGAGAACGAGGACCTCGATCCAAAGACTCTGAAGCTCTCGCACGACACCAAGTGGGTGCAGGACTTCCGCGGCAAGAACCTGCTCATCTTCACGAGCGAGTGGGCTATACGCTGGGTGCTTGAGGACAATCCCGAGCTTAAGCTCGCGGAGTTCAGTAAGAATGATTAATTAGTAAACTTTTATTGGCATAACCCGGGATTTTACCGATTGTGCTATCAGTTGCACTATGGAGTAATGCTATGAGAATGAGAAAGAAGAAGCACGCGGACGAGCGTCTTGCCGCCTGCAGTGAGTATCTGTACAGCCACGAGGGTGAGCCGCTTTCGGCACCCGCGATGGAGGTGTTTTGCCGTGCGGGCGCGCCTGTATTTCTTGAAGTAGGTGCGGGCAAGGGCGGCTTCGCCTGCGGAATGGTAAAGCAGTATCCCGACGCCTGTTACTTCGCTATGGAGAGGGTGACCGATTGTGTCGTTCTCGCGGCGGAGAGAGCGCAGAGAGAGGGCGTCGCTGACAACCTCAGATTTATAACCGATACCGCCGATAATCTGACGAGGATATTCGCTCCCGGAAGTATCGACAGAATATTTCTTAACTTCTCCGACCCCTGGTCAAAGAAGGGATATGCAAAGCGCAGGCTGACCCACAGACGTTATCTCGCGGTATATCTTAATCTCCTTCGCGACGGCGGAGTGCTTCGCTTCAAGACCGATAACGCCGGGCTGTTTGATTTCAGTCTTGAGGAGCTTTCGGCACTTGGAATCCCGCCGTGTAATCTCACGCGCGACCTGCACGCCTCGGAGTATGCCGAGGGAAACGTGGTTACCGAGTATGAGGCTGCGTTCTCGGCGCAGGGCGTAAAAATCAATATGCTTGAAATCGTTAAGCCTGCGGGCTTTACAATATCTATACCCGAGGAGCTGTCGAGGTTCAGGACGGAATACGGAAGGGAAGACTGATGACTTTGGAGGAAAAGGACATACACGACGGGCACAGAGCGAGAATGCGCGCAAAATTCGTGGAGCATGGTGCGAGAATATTCGATACCTACGAGCTTGTCGAGATGCTTCTTTACAGCGTGATACCCGTGCGGGATACTAATCCCATTGCTAAGCGGCTGCTCGCCGAGCTTGGCGGTGTTTCGGGTATTTTGTCGGCTACACGCGAGCGGCTGTGCGCGGTATCCGGAATAGGTGATAAGGCGGCGGCCCTTCTCATGGCGCTCGGCAGGGCCGAGGCCCTCGGAGAAATATCTGATAACGATAGACCTTGTGAGCGCTTTGACGACTATCACCGAACGGGTAGATTTCTTACCGAGTATTTTAGTCGCGAGAGCGGCTCGGACGTGGTTATGATGCTTCTTGACGATACGATGAGGCTGCTAGGTCTTGTCGACAGCGGAGGGGTTAAATTCGGCACGGGTGCGCTTAAGCCGCAGAGATTTGTGGACGGAGCGCTCAGGCTCGGTGCAACTGTTGCTATCATTGCCTACACGCACAGAAACGGCATAATCTTTCCGTTTGACTCCGACGTAGTTACCTGCAAGCTTATCGCAAGCGAGCTGTCTGCGGTTGGAGTTACTCTTGTGGAAAGCTACATAGTTGACGGGGAGAGATATTCGGGCGGAGGACCGCGGATCTCGCTTCGCTCGGCGCCGACTCTCGAGCTGCGCAGCTTCGGCTTAACGCGTGAGATGGGTGTGCGAGAGGACTTTGAAAGCTATACGATCCATAACTCACTCGAGGGCGCCGAGAGCGAGGCTGTCTGTGCGGCGGGAGTGGTGGAGAGCTATCTTGCAGAGCTGCTTCACAGCGCGGGAATAAGCGGAGCTGAGCGCTTCGGGCGCGAGCTTGCCAAGAGATACGGCTCGCTTGATACGGTGCTGTCACAGAGCTTCGAGCGCCTTTCTGAGATCGTCGGAGAGCGCGGTGCGCATCTTTTGCGCCTGACGTCTGCGCTCGTATCAAAATCCATGTGCGAGGGCTTTGCCTTTGGCGAGGCGCACGGCGATGAGGAAATTGCGAATTACGTAATCGGTGCTATGTACGGCTTGCCCGTGGAAACTGTACTGCTTATCTCGCTTGACGAGCGTGGGCGCGTAAGGTGCGTTGACACTCTCGGCGAGGGGACGGTGAATGCCTCGGACGTATATCCGAGGAAGATTGCCGAGTGCGCGGTGCGCAGAGGTGCCAAAAGCGTTATACTCGCGCATAACCACCCGAACGGAGTTGCCGAGGCATCTGCGGACGACGTGGGTGCAACCTCACTACTCTTTACCACCTGTCGCGCGGCGGGCGTAAGACTCTACAGACACATAATCGTTGCGGGTAGAAATCACTGCGCGCTTGAGCCGGACGTTGTTACCGGCGTTATAGGCGTGGTTAATAAAGCGCCTTGATTTTGATAACTATAATTTACATTAACGCGGTTTTCGCTTAAAACGGTGATAATATGGAATTTGTTGCTAACCATTTTTTAGGCACGCTGGTCAACTTCATCTGCGTGCTTGTTGCGGGTACTCTTGGCGCACTCTTAAAGCGCGGAGTGCCTAAGCGCTTCTCGGATATAATAATGTCGGCTATGGCTGTCTGCGTTATTTACATAGGCATCGACGGTGTGCTTGCCGAGGCACCCCCCGTAAATGAGGAGAGCTTCCTTTCTGCAGGGCTTATGAAGGTGCTGATTATGATAGTTTCCATGGCGGTCGGCACGGTTATCGGTGAGCTTATCGACCTTGATAAGCAGCTGGGGAGGCTTGGTGAGCTTCTCGGCAATTCCTTCAAAAGGTGGCTGTCAAAAAAGGACGGCGATGGCGTTCCCGACGGTGCGGGTACGAGATTTGCGGAGGGCTTCGTCGGCTGCTCGCTTTTGTTCTGTGTCGGTGCTATGGCTATAAACGGCGCTATTCTCGATGCGCAGGGGCAGCCCGGCATACTCCTTGCAAAGACGGTTATCGACTCGATAGTCTGCTTCATTATGGCAAGCACGCTCGGCATCGGCTGTGCATTTTCCGCTTTTTCGGTGCTTATATACCAGGGCGTGTTCAATATAATCGGTCTTTTGCTTGTTGAATTCGTGGGAGCTGCCACTATTTCCTACATGTCTGCGGTTGGCTCTCTTATAATAATTCTTCTCGGTTTGAACGTCCTTGGTGTAACTAAGGTGAAAACCGCGAATATGGTTCCCGCCATGTTCGTTGCAATAGGCGTTGAGGCACTGCTCAGACTCATATTCGGTGCGTGATTTGCGCAAAAACGGAGGTATTATGGAAGTAATCAGGGAAGGGAAGCTCGTCGGTGAGCGTGCGCTGTTCGCCTCTCGTGACTTGGATATCCGCGACTCGGTATTTGAGGGCGGTGAGTCACCGCTTAAGGAAAGCCGCGGCATAAGGCTCGACGGCTGTATATTCAAATGGAAATATCCGCTCTGGTACTGTGAGGGTGTCAGCGCGCGCTCTACTACGCTTCTTGATACCGCGAGGTCGGGAATATGGTACACCAAGGGAATATCCATGAACGACTGCACCATAGACGCACCTAAGACCTTCAGGCGCTCCTCGGGCATAGTCCTCAAGGACGTGCGTATGCCGAACGCGCAGGAGACGCTCTGGAACTGCAAGGACGTTAACCTCTTTAACGTAACGGTAAAGGGAGATTACTTCGGCATGGGCTCGGTTGGTGTTGAGGCGAGCGGGCTTTACGTCAGCGGAAACTACGTATTCGACGGCGGTATGAATATCAGGATAAGAGATTCTCGTCTTATATCGAAGGACGCCTTCTGGAACTGCGAGAACGTTGAGGTGTACGATTCCTTGATAATAGGAGAATATCTTGGCTGGAACTCAAAGAACGTCAAATTCGTCAACTGCACGATAGAGTCTAATCAGGGGCTTTGCTACATGGACGGTGTGACGCTCGTTAACTGTAAGCTGGTCAATACCGACCTCGCGTTCGAGTATTCGAGGGTTAATGCCGACGTGGTATCCTCCGTCGTGAGCATTAAGAACCCCGCCGAGGGAAGAATAGCCGCCGACGCCATAGGAGAGATAATTATGGACGACGGTATTGTCGACGCCTCGAAAACCATTATAGCGGTAAGGGAAAAGGAAGATGCTTGAGTTTGATAAGCTGACAGACAGGCGTGGAACCCTCTCCTGTAAGTGGGCGGTAGCCGAGGGAGAGCTTCCCATGTGGATTGCGGATATGGATTTTGAATCGCCCGAGCCTGTGAGAAGGGCAGTCCTTGATGTCGCGAAGCATGGCATATACGGGTATTCCGATCTGCCCGACAGCTATTTCGAGGCAATATCGGGCTTTTACGCCCGCCGCCACGGAGTAAAGATAGCTGTATCGGACATGGTATATTCAAGCGGCGCGGTAGCCGCAATATCCTCTATGGTTCGCCGTCTTTCCTCGGAGGGGGACAACGTGCTTATACAGGCACCCGTCTATAACATCTTCTACAACTCCGTCGTCAATAACGGCAGGACGGTTCTTTCCTCGGACCTGGTGTACAAGGGTGGAGAATATTACGTGGATTACGCCGATCTTGAGGAAAAGCTGTCGAGAGAAAAAACTACTCTTATGATAGTTTGTAACCCTCATAACCCCGTAGGTAAGATATGGACGCGGGAGGAGCTTTTGCGTATCGCACAGCTGTGCTATAAGCACGGTGTGAAGGTCATTTCCGACGAGGTTCATGCAGAAATTGTAAAGCCGGGTTGTCATTATACGCCGTTTTTCACCGTAAGCGAGCTTGCTGCGGATATATCCGCCACTATCATTTCAGGATCGAAAACCTTTAATATTGCGGGACTTCAGTCCGGCTGTGTTGTGGCACGGAACAAGGAGCTGCGCTACCGTGTATGGCGCGGGATAAATACCGACGAGGTCGGCGAGCCTAACGCCTTCTCGGTTGCTGCAAGCGTTGCCGCCTTCACCGAGTGTGACGGGTGGGTGGATTCCCTCGCACAATACGTGTTTGAAAATCGCCGTATCGCGTATGAATATATTAATGAGAAGATAAAAGAGCTTGATGCCGTTTGTGCAGAGGCTACTTATCTTATGTGGGTCGACGTATCAAGGGTCTGTGCGGATTCCGAGGAATTCTGTAAAAGGCTGCGCGAGCTGACGGGGCTTTATATAAGTGCAGGCTCGGTCTACGGAGAGTGCGGTAGGAGCTTTGTCAGAATCAATCTTGCCACCCAGCGCGAGCGAGTGCTTGACGGACTTTCGAGGCTTGAGCGCGGAGTTATGGAAATGATGAAAAAATAGAACAGTACAGCTGTGACAAAAGAGAAGCTTTGCGGTTTTCCTGACTGCTTGGCTTCTCTTTTTTGTTTTTTCGTCCATCCTTTCAAAAAGTTACAATTTCGACACAAATCGGGAGAAAAAACCGCGCAGAAAATCGTCATGGGAAAAATTTTCCTTTTTTTGAAATTGACGCTTGACAAATTGATTTTCATCTGCTATAATGTTAAACTGCGTTATAATCGCGTTTATTATGGGCGTATTATGCCTTTTTTCGGGTTTTGCCTCGTCAAAATGCACTAAAAATGCGTCGGTAATTGAGAAAATTTTGGTATTTTTTCTACTTTACTATAATTAATTAAGAAAATATAAAAAAATTTTTTTGGCGATGAAATGTGACTGAAGACATGAAAATTTCAGGAATGGAGTGATTCTATTTATGATGCTTAAACCTCAGACGCTTGGCACCAATGTAAGAATGAGCTTTTCGAAGATTGAAGCAGCTACGGAAATGCCCAACCTTATCGAGGTGCAGAGAGACTCCTACGAATGGTTCCTCAGGGAGGGATTCAACGAGGTGCTTCGTGACGTATCTCCGATAGTTGATGCCACCGGCAATCTTTCTATCGAGTTCACCGATTACACCCTCGATCCTACCCCCAGGTATTCCGTAGAGGAGTGCAAGGACAGGTCGGTGACCTACGATGCCCACATGAAGGTGGGTGTCCGCCTCACTAACAAGGCGACCGGAGAACTCAAAACGGCGCAGATCTTCCTTGGCGATTTCCCGCTTATGACCGACAACGGTACCTTCGTTATCAACGGTGCAGAGCGCGTTATCGTATCTCAGTTGGTGCGTTCTCCCGGTATGTACTACGATGCAACGATAGACAAGACCGGTAAGCACAACTATTCTGCGCAGGTTATACCCTACCGTGGCGCTTGGCTCGAGTACGAGACCGATGCCGCAGGCGTACTCTACGTAAAAATAGATAAGAATCGCAAGATTCCGATCACCGTGCTTATCCGTGCGCTTCTCGATGCAGGCTCCGATACCGACGACGATATCTTCGCTATGTTCGGCGACGAGGAGATCCTCCGCATCACTATGGCAAAGGACGAGTGCCGCACCCTCGCTGAGGAAAACGGTACCGCTCTTCGCGACGAGGCGCTCAAGGAGATATACAAGAAGATACGTCCCGGCGAGCCTCCCCTCGTTGAGAGTGCAGAGATGCTCGTTAACGGTATGTTCTTCGATCCTAAGAAGTACGATCTTGCCCCCGTCGGCAGATATAAGTTTAACAAGAAGGTATCCTTTGCTTCGAGGATACAGGGCTTCACCCTCGCATCTACGGTTGTCAATCCCCTCACCGGTGAGATAGTCGCAGAGGCAGGTGCTAAAATTGACCGCGAGCTTGCGCTTGCTATCGACGACAGCCTCGTTAACAGCGTTGACGTCAGCACCGAGAGCGGCAGAGTTGTAAGACTTATCAGCAACGGCACCGTCCGTCCTGAGCTTATACTCGGCTTTGACCTCACCGACTGTGGCGTTAAGGATGGCGAGAAGGTAAGATACTCCGTCCTCGCCGATATCGTTGCGGCAGCTGACGAGGAGGGTGTACGCGGCGACGAGCGCGTAGCCTTCATCAAGAGGTGCGTTAAGGAGCAGCTTCATCTCCTTATGCCCAAGCACATCACCAAGGAGGATATCCTTTCCTCCATCAACTATATGGTAGCGCTCGGCCACGGCATCGGCAGCGTTGACGACACCGACCACCTTGGTAACAAGAGACTCCGCTGCGTAGGCGAGCTTCTCCAGAACCAGATGAGAATCGGTATGATGAGAATGGACAAGAACATCAGAGAGAGAATGTCCGTGCATGACAGCGAGGATCTTCGCCCTGAGAATCTCATCAACACCCGTCCCGTAGCCACCGCTATCCGCGAGTTCTTCGGCTCATCGCCTCTTTCGCAGTTCATGGACCAGAACAACCCGCTTGCAGAGCTTACTCACAAGCGCCGTTTGTCCGCGCTCGGCCCCGGCGGTCTTTCAAGAGACCGTGCTTCGTTTGAAGTTCGTGACGTACATTATACACACTACGGCAGAATGTGTCCTATCGAGACACCTGAAGGTCCTAACATCGGTCTTATCTCCTATCTTGCAACTTATGCGAGAATTTCAGATT
>CAYZZJ010000082.1:0-8539 GCA_964482885.1 uncultured Ruminococcus sp.
CTTCTGGGTTGCAAGAATGATATTCTCATCTCTTGAGCATACCGGTAAAAAGCCCTTCAGCACCGTATTCATTCACGGCCTTGTGCGTGACGCGCAGGGCAGAAAGATGTCGAAGTCGCTCGGCAACGGCATTGATCCGCTTGAGATTATAGACAAGTACGGCGCAGACGCGCTCCGCTTCGCGCTCGCAACGGGTAACGCACCCGGTAACGATATGCGTTTCTCTGACGAGAAGATCGAATCCGCGCGTAACTTCGCAAACAAGCTCTGGAACGCATCACGCTTCGTGCTTATGAACCTTACCGAGGAGGACGAGGAGCTTCTTAAGATGCCCTCCGATGACGAGCTTGAGCTTGAGGATAAGTGGATCCTCGCACGTCTTAACGACACCGTTAAGGCTGTGAATACTAACCTCGATAATTTCGAGCTTGGTATAGCTCTTGCAGAGATCTATTCCTTCACATGGGATATGTTCTGCGACTGGTATATAGAGATGGCTAAGAGCCGTATATTCGAGGGCGGCAGTGCGGCACTCGGTGCAAAGCGCGTGCTGGTCAGAGTTCTCTCTGATATTCTTAAGCTTCTTCACCCCTATATGCCCTTCATCACCGAGGAGATTTACAGCGCAATTCCTCACACGGGTGCCACCATTATGACGGCTGAGTATCCTAAGCACAATCCTGAGCTTGACTACAAGCGAGAGGAGGCTGACGTAGAGCGTATCATCACCTCTATCACCGCTATCCGCGCACGCCGCGCAGAGATGAACGTGCCCCCCTCTAAGAAGGCTAAGCTCTACGTTGTTACCAAGTATGAGGATAGCTTCCGCAGTGCGGAGAAGATCCTTCTTAAGCTCGCCTCCGCAAGCGAGGTTGCTATCGTTGACGAGTACACAAGCGACGATGCTGTGATGATAGCTACCGATGCGGGCAGCATGTACATTCCTCTTGCAGAGGTTATAGACTTCGAGAAGGAGCGCGCACGTCTTACTGCCGAGATGAAGAAGAACGAGGGCGAGATTGAGAGAATAGAGAAGAAGCTTGCTAACGAGGGCTTCGTATCGAAGGCTCCCGCCGCCGTTATCGAGGGTGAGCGCGCTAAGCTCGCCAAGTATCTCGAGACCCGCGAGTCGCTCACCGCGGCTCTTGCGAAGCTTGGTTGATAATATGGAAAACACTGAACCCCGTGTTGTTTTTTCGGGCAGCTACGAGGATATCCCCGAGAATAGAGTAATTCATATCCCCGAGGGAATAATAGAGATAACCGAGAATGCCTTTCGCGATTTTTCTCACCTTGAGGAGATCTATCTTCCGCGGAGCCTGAGGCTTATATCCGCGGCGGCATTCGCAGGGTGCGCAAGCCTTAAGAAGGTGGTTATGGAGAACGGACTTGCCGAGATCGGTGACGAGGCGTTCTCCTCCTGCTCCTCTCTTACCGGCATAAATATACCCGACACGGTATCCCGCATAGGAGAGGGAGCGTTCGAGGCGTGTGCCTCGCTCACCCACCTGAAGCTCTCCGAATCGGTATATATGATAGGCTCAAACGCCTTCGCATATTGCTTCAACCTCACGCACGTGACTGTCCCCGACAGCTGCGTTTTGCTTGAGTTCTCGGCGTTTGCCTCCTGCTTCTCGCTCGAATCCGTGAAGCTGTCCTGCAATATGACGATAATTGATGACTCTACGTTTGAGGGTTGTCGTTCGCTTTCCGACGTCGATTTGCCAACAAAGCTTGTCAAAATCGGCAGAAAAGCATTCCAGGGCTGCTCGTCGCTTGCCTCTCTGATACTCCCCGTTGGGGTTAAGAGCATAGGCTACGATGCCTTTCTCGATTGCTCGTCACTTCGCCGTATAGCGCTTCCTGCGGCTCTTTCGGAGCTTGAGGACACCGATATATTCGCAGGCTGTGTATCTCTTAGCGATATATCCTTTGGCGGCAGCGAGACCGAGTGGCAGCTTTTGACGCGCGGTGCGGGAATATCCGTAAAGCACGGTGACCTGACGCTGCATACTCCGCGCGTGACCATACTTGATATAGCCGCGAAGAAAGGAGAGAGTGTATGAAATATAAATGTCTTATCCTTGACCACGACGATACCGTCGTGGCAAGCACCGAGGCGATACACTATCCCTCCTTCGTTGCATATATTGATGAGAACAAGCCTGACCTCTCGGGTAAATATTCCTTTGAGGAATTTATACTCAAGAACTTTGACCCCGGCGTGCTGGAGTTCTTCGGCGGTGAGATAGGTCTTACCGAGGAGGAGATGGCAGAGGAGGACAAGTACTGGCGCGACTTTGTCGCGACGAGAATTCCCACGGCGTACCCGGGTATGGCAGAGATAATTGCCGACTTCCGCGGGGCGGGCGGCGTTGTAGCCGTTGCATCTCACTCCTACGAGGAGTATATCCGGCGCGACTACGGGCATAACGGCTTACCCATGCCCGACGTGATTTACGGCTGGGATCTTCCGCGCGAGTTGCGTAAGCCCTCGCCCTATACCGTTCTTGACGTCTGCGAGAAATTCGGTATTCTGCCCTCCGAGGCTCTGGTCGTTGACGACCTGAAGCCGGGATACGATATGGCGCGCTCCGCGGGTGCGGTATTTGCCGCCGCAGGCTGGGCATACCACGTTCCCGAGATAGCCGCTTTTATGAAGAAAAACTGCGACTATTACCTCGAGAGCGTCGAGGAGCTGAGAGCGCTGCTTTTTGGATAAGCGACTCCCACAGTAAAAACAATAGTAAAAAGGCGCGCTCAGTCGAGCGCGCCTTTTTACATGAAAAAGAACTAATATTTTTCTGCCGCAAACTCGCTATCGGCCACGGAAAAACTCATACTCGTCGGGATTGTCGCGGGAGAGCCTTTCCTCCTCGCGCATCATTCTGTCGGCGTATCTGACAAAGGTTGATGCGGTGAATACCTTTACTCCGTAAAGCTCGTCACCCGTGAGGGCGAGGCGTATCGAGCATTTTTCCTCCGTCACGTAGCTTAACACCTCGGGCGCGGGGTTCAAGAGCATCACGCGCACGACCTTCCTCTGCCCCGACTTATACTCCTCGGGAATAGGGAAGGGCGGTAGATGAATGACCTTTGATTTTATATTGATGCCCGAGGACATCGAGAGCGAGTTTGCACCCGAGCCCTGCGGAGCGCGGTTCGCCGCGCGCAAGCGTACGAAGAGGCAGGAATATTCCTCGTTTGCAAAGTGCGCGCTGTATATCCCTCCGCCGCCCGAATAGAGGCGTATAAGGTAGACGGTGTTCATAATTTCTATTTTTATATCCGCCTTTTCCCTTGCCGCCCACATAGGACGAAACGGCCATACCTGCAAACTTATATTGGCATTACACAGCTTTTTAAGCGAATTCAGCTTTAATAATAGCGATATTCTGCACACGAACCAATAGGAGAAGCTGAGGCACACGACGGCGATAACGATGCCGATAATCATTCTGATAAGATCGTTCATACGCCCTCCTAGTCCACCGCTCCGCTGAGCCAGCTTGCGCGCCAGGCAGCGAGCGTCGCGGGTATCAGAATGAGCCTTGATAATATTGATATTCCTGCGGCAATGAACGCCGCCCCAACTACATCAAAGAAGTCGAGCAGCCTTGCACCGCACCAGAAGACGGGAAGGAAGGTGCTTATGTATTTCATAGGAACGAGATATGCCGGCAGAACGAGCATCAAGGGCGATATCACAGATGCGATAAGGTCGCTCAGCCAAAAGGTCTTTAAGTACCACACCGTCGTCTCGGGTATTGTGTATAACCCCTCGGTGAGCGCCGTAAGATGCTCGAAGCGCTTGTTATCCATTCGCGAGGCGAATGCAGTTGCAATAAGCGTAGTTATACCCACGGTCGTGAGTGCGATACCGCGCTGAACGCCGAGATATTCATCGGGCTGATCTATTACGTTCGGCCTTGTGAATACAGATGGCAGTACCGAGCAGAGATAATCGTAGAGGGGCGGCAGCACGAGATCGACGAGTAGTATGATAACGCCGCCGAGGAGAAAGAAGAACAGCGTGAGAAAGGGCGGAAACAGGTATTTATTTATGATTTTCACCTTTATAGCCACCTCCTGTTTGCGGGTGTTATCTCCCGAGCATAAGCTCCGCAGCCCTTACAAGGTATTTTGCATGATGCCAATAAAGTGCGTCGGGGATATTATATCTGATAACCTCGTAGTTGAAAGCTCCTGCGTAATCGATCTCATTTAACACGGATACCAGCTCATCCCAGTTGATATTTCCGAAATACGGAGCGTTGTGGCAGTCCTTCGTGCCGTAGTTATCATGCAGATGCAGTGCACCGAGGCGTTTTCCTATGAGCCTTAGCGAGTCCGCCTGGGAGAAGCCGCCTATGTTTGCGTGACCTGCGTCCCAGCAGACAGAGCAGTCCAGAGTGTCTGCGATTTCAACTATCTCCTCCGCCGTGCTGTGAAACATATTTTCCATAGCGAGCGCTATACCCATATCATTTGCAGCCTTTGATATATCGCGATATGCCGCAAGGGTCTCAGGAATAAGCGTGTGATGATCGGGCGTATGTATCGGGTGTGATACCGCAAAGGACGCGCCGAGTATTTTTGACGCCCTTATCGAGCGCATCATCATATCGTCCTCATAGTACTTTTTGTCGGTCTCGTAGTTATATCTGAAGGGAAGATGCGTCTGATAGACCCTCATTCCTCTCTCCTCGATTTTTTCTTTAAGACATTCCACCTTATACATCCAATCTCCGTCGAGAATGGACTCGTGCATAAATTCTCCGTCGTATACCGTAGCGCAGAAATTTACGTCAATAGCTTCAAATCCGACATCGGCAAAGAAATCCACCGTGTCAAGCATATCAAATCTTAATCTTCCGGGTCTGAGGCTGCGAAGCCCCGTATTCGCGCTTATAAGCATAATTCCTCCGACGGTTGATTTATAGCTCCGCCCTAGCGGGGGCCCGATTAAATTATAACAATCGCAGCATACGCTGTCAAGTATCGGTTGACTTTTGTATAGGAGCATGTTAAAATATATTAAAATATGTGAAAGCGATCGGAGGAACGAAGTGTGTCTGACAAAATGAAGAAAAAATACGCCTCTTATGACGTTGTCGTTGTCGGTGGAGGTATGTCCGGAATATGTGCCGCCATTGCCTCGGCGAGGCATGGTGCCAGGACTGCGTTGGTTCACGCGAGGCACGTGCTGGGCGGAAATGCGTCCAGCGAGGTTCGTATGCATATATGCGGAGCATCCGAGAGCATGGCAAAGCCTCAGCTTGAGGAGAGCGGCATAGTCTATGAGATTATGCTGGATAACAAGAGCATAAACGATTATTACAATTTTTCGATATGGGATATGGTGCTTTTCCGTGCGGTTAAGAGCGAGCCTAATCTGACGGTTTATCTCAACACCGCTATGGAGGATTGCGAGTGTGAGGGCGGCGAGGTAAAGAGCATCCGCGCATATCAGCAGACCACCGAAACCATGTGGCATATAGATGGCAGGATATTCATTGATTGCACGGGAAACGGAACTCTCGGTTATCTTGCCGGTGCGGAGTACCGCACGGGAAGCGAGAGCAGCTCGGAGCTTGGAGAAAGGCATGCGCCCGAGCAACCGAATAACGAGCGCATGGGAAATACGCTGCTTTTCAAGGCTGTTGACAGAGGAACGTCCGTACACTTCAAGCGTCCGGATTTTGCCCGCCCGTTTACCGAGGAGGAGCTGAAATACAGGATGCACTCCGCAAGACATAAGCTTAGCACAAAGGGCGACGTCGATGACTCTTATCTCGGCATAGCCTCCTTCGGTGCCACCACCGTTGATTACGGATATTGGTGGATAGAGGTCACGGGAGGGGGCGAGGACATCGTCGACGAGTTTGAGCAGATACGCGACGAGCTCGTTTCGGTTATATACGGCGTTTGGGATCACCTTAAGAACGGGGGAGATCACGGAGCGGATAATTACGACCTCGAATGGGTCGGAATGATGCCCGGAACGAGGGAGAGCCGCAGGCTTATCGGTGACTATATACTCACCTCTGAGGATTTGCTTTCAAACAAGCGGTTTGACGATGCCGTTGCATACGGCGGATGGCCGATAGATATACATACCCCGGGCGGAATATTTGATTTTGACGAGCTTCCGTCGCGTGTTATCGGTATTAAAGGAGCTTATACCATTCCGTATCGCTCGTACTACTCGAAAAACGTTTCAAATCTTATGATGGCAGGCAGAAATATCAGCGCGTCAAAGCTTGCATTCGGCTCTACCAGAGTTATCGGAACCTGTGCCGTCGGCGGTCAGGCGGTGGGAACTGCCGCCGCAATGTGCATAAAATACGGATGCCTCCCAAGGGGAATAGGCGAGCATATCGGAGAGCTTCAGCAGACCCTTCTCCGCGACGACTGCTACATTCCCGGCTTCAAGAATACCGACGGCAATGATCACGCAAGGTCTGCGAACGTCAGTGCAAGCAGTGCAAGGCCCGGCTTTGAGCCGGAGAAGGTCATAAACGGCATCGCACGTGCCGAGGGCGACGAGAGCAATATGTGGTGCTCGGATGGGATAGGAGAACAGGGTGAAGCCCTGAGCCTTTCATTCGGGGAGCGTAAGGCGATCTCCCGTGTTCAGCTCACCTTCGATACCAACTTTAATTATTCGATAAAGGTTACTCTGTCCGGAAAAAGGCAGAAGCAGCAGAGAGTCGGCGTTCCAGAAGAGCTCGTCAAGGACTACACGGTCAGCCTTTGGGACGGGGAGCGCAGGGTCGCCGAGGCAAGAGTGTCAAATAACTGTCAGAGGCTTAATTCCGTTAGCTTTGACTCTGTAGTATGTGATAGAATAACAGTCACGGTTCATTCGACGAACGGTGCACCCGATGCTCATATATTTGAGATCAGAGCTTATTCTTGAAAATGAAAACGAACGAGCCTTCAGCTGCTGCATAAGTCGCGCGGCGCGCGGAAATATTTCGCGCGTAAGGCTTGATTTATTTAGTAAAATATGGTATCATAACGTATAAGAGCGTATTGTGGGCGAGTGCTTGCCCCGCTCTGTGACTTTCTTTGCCGCCCGCGAGCGGCGGAACGGAGGTTTATCATAATTAACTTAAAGCTTTTGCGCGAGAACGGTGACGTTAAGTTCAAGGCGTACGGCACTGATATTGACGAGCGCTTCCTCGGCGAATACGAGGAGGGCGACAAGTTCCGTATCGAGCTGTGCGACGGCGAGTTCGTTAAGCTTAAGCTCGACGAGACCTTGGCAGAGTCCATAGTCTACGTTCCCGACGGAATATTTGAATATGCCGTTCCCTTCGGTAAGGAGAGGAAGGCGGGCTACCACCCGGACGCGTTCGGTGGAGATAGCCATAGAATAACGGTGTCAGAGCCGAGCGAGGCAGAGATATACGCAGAGAGGCTCATCTCTCTTAACTCGCACGACAGGCACAACGTGCCTAAATATTTCCCCCACGCTGTGGCAAACTTCGTCACGCGCGAGGACCCGAGCTTCTTCGAGCGTAACGCGATAGACGGCGTTATTGACAACTCGAGCCACGGCGTCTTCCCCTATCATTCGTGGGGCGGCGGACTTCGCGAGGACCTTGAATTTGAGGTGCACTTCGGAACGGAGGTGCTTGTCAGCGGAGTGACGCTATTCTTGCGCGCCGACTTCCCGCACGATACGTTCTGGAAGGAGCTGGACGTAGAGTTCTCGGACGGCACTAAGGCGCACGCGGCTCTCGCAGGCGTTGCCGAGGGACAGAGGGTGGAGTTCGAGCCGAAGACCACCGAGTATATCAAGCTGACGGGCTTCCGCCAGCAGAGGGTAGAGGGAGATAAGCTCTCCTTTGCCGCACTTACACAGATCGAAATTTACGGTAACTATATTAAAAAGGAGAATGAAGGAATGGAAGTCAGAGACGCTGCTAATGCAAAGGACGTCAAGTATTACACAACAGACAGACTCAGAGAGGAGTTCCATATAGCGAACCTCTTTACTAAGGATAACATCAGAATGGTATACAGCCATATCGACCGTATCATCGTTATCGGTATGATGCCGGTTAAGGCTGTGCTGAGACTTCAGGCGGGCAAGGAGCTTGCCGCAGATTACTTCTTACAGCGCCGCGAGCTTGGCTGCATTAACATCGGCGGTAAGGGTATTATCACCATTGACGGTGTTGAGTATGAGATGAACCCCCGTGACGGTATCTACGTCGGTATGGGTAACAAGGAGCTTACCTTCAAGTCGGTTGACGAGAACGATCCTGCAAAGTTCTATATGACCTCCTGCCCTGCACACACCTCTTATCCTATCGTTAAGATAGATATCACAAAGGCGCGTAAGGTGCCCTGCGGATCCGTTGAGGACTGCAACAAGAGAGTTATCAATCAGTACATACACCCCGAGGTTATGAAGTCCTGTCAGCTCGCTATGGGTCTTACCCAGCTTGAGGTTGGCTCCAACTGGAACACCATGCCCAGCCACACCCACGACAGACGTATGGAGGTTTATCTCTACCTTGATATG
>CAYZZJ010000083.1:0-8365 GCA_964482885.1 uncultured Ruminococcus sp.
CGGTGAGGCTAACGTAGCTGTTTCGCTCGCTAACTACGGCATCGACGCAACCTATATCACCAAGCTCCCCGCTCACGCTATCGGTCAGGCAGCTGTTAACAGCCTTCGCCGCTACGGCGTAGACACCACCAAGATCGTTCGCGGCGGTGAGAGAGTTGGTATCTACTTCAACGAGAAGGGCGCTTCTCAGCGTGGCTCGGTCTGCATCTACGACCGCGCTAACTCCGCTATTGCTAAGGCATCGCGTGAGGACTTCAACTGGGATGAGATCTTCGAGGGAGTTGATTGGTTCCACTTCACCGGTATCACTCCCGCTCTCGGTGCAAACGTTGTTGAGATCTGCAAGGACGCTTGTAAGGCTGCTAAGGCTAAGGGCGTTAAGATCTCCTGTGACCTTAACTACCGCGGTAAGCTCTGGACCCGCGCTGAGGCAAGAGAGGCTATGACCGAGCTTTGCCAGTACGTTGACGTCTGCATCTCCAACGAGGAGGACGCTAAGGACGTATTCGGCATCGAGGCTGAGGCTACCGACATCTACGGCGGCAAGCTCAATCACGACGGCTATAAGTCTGTTGCTAAGCAGCTCGCTGACAAATTCGGCTTCGAGTACGTTGCCATCACCCTTCGTGAGAGCCGCTCCGCATTCGATAACGGCTGGTCCGCTATGCTCTACGACGTTAAGGCAGACGAGTACTGCTTCTCGAAGAAGTACGACCTCCACATTATCGACCGTGTAGGCGGCGGCGACAGCTTCGGCGGCGGCCTCATCTACTCGCTCATCACCGGCAAGAATGCACAGGCTGCTGTTGAGTTCGCAGTTGCCGCATCTGCTCTTAAGCACTCTATCGAGGGTGACTATAACATGGTTACCGTCGCAGAGGTTGAGAAGCTGGCGGGCGGAGATGGCTCAGGACGTATCCAGCGCTGATAAGAACTGCCATATCGGCGAAGACCAAAAATGGAAAAATTTAAGGGTGGGGTACACTGTACCTCACCCTTTGCTTTATGCCATGTAAAAAATAATAAGGTTGGAAAACTCCGTTTTCCCCCGTTTTTTATTTTCCATTTTTATCTCCGTTTTCGACCTCTCGCTGTACCTTTGTACAGCTTCGGCTCGAAGAACGAAGATTCTTCATCCGATCTGCCTAGCTCTTATCGCCCCGTGCCTCTTTCGTACCCCGTGCGATGCGAGCCAATATTGGGTAAGACCGAAAAAAGAAAATAATCAGGGAGCGGCAAATTGCCACTCCCTTTGCTCATTTATTTTTCAGAATACAATTCATCATAATACAAGCACACAGGATTCTCGTAAATATACTTTACGATTTCGTTATAATCCTCTTTCCCGCGTATAATATGCTCGTAAAACGAGGCTTGGAACATTTCCCCCGAAAATCCTGCCGCCCTGCACTCCCGCGTCGCTAAAGACTTGTAGGTGCAGACGATATCCATAATCGTAGGGCGGGGCTTGCTCCCGCCGCTTGTCTGCCTAATACCAAAATTGCGTGTATGTGATTGGGCATTATAACGTACCTATCAATAGTTAGATACGGGTATCGCATTTTAAGTGATAGCAGCTGCCGCTCAGCGATTTTGCCATACGTGGTAAATTCAATTTGCGGAGTTGGTCGTTGCGCGCTTTCGGTACTTATATCAGAATTTCCATTCTTTTCGGCGGGAGCAAGCACCCGCCGAGCTATAATCATAGCTGCTTAACCTCGGGTGTTTTCTTATTGGCAGCTTCGCTTCCATGTTTTTCCCTTCTCACTCAGTCCATTTTCACGCTTTCCTTTTCGTAAAGGGGTACGTACTTATCCTGATAGTAATTCTCGTGCGTGACGGTAACCTCACCGCTCTCCCCGCAGGTGATCATAACTATACCTCTCTGCGCACCCACCTGATCAATTCCCGCATATGCGGAATAATCTATGCTGTGTCCGTAGACGAGCTTTATACCCTTGTAATCAAGAATGAAATTGTTGAGGTGGTCGTGACCGTAGAAGATAGCCTCGGTTGAGCCGAGGGCAAGCATAGTCTCGAACATCTCCTCGTCACGCCCGCCGGGGAACACCACGTCGCCCGTCTCGCCGTCGATACCGCGTATGAACTTTACGTCCTCGGTGTCACACCTTCCCGCCGCAACGTACTCGTCATAGGCGTACTTGACCTCGCGCAGAGGTATATGTATAAACAGAAGGCTCTTTACGACCTCGCTCTCATACCCCTCAGGGCGCTCCGCCTCGTCCATGGCGAGGTAGGTGGCGCGGTTAGCCGCAGTGTACTTCTCCACCTGGGTGCGATACCACTCTATCTGGTCCTCGTGGATCCAATCGTAATGCCAGAGAATACCGAACGGATCGTCCTCTGTGTAGGCGTTAGTATCCATCATTATCAGGCTTTTTGTGATAATATTCTCACTATTCTTTACATTTATGACGTGATTGCACTCGCCGTACAGCTCATCGGGTCCCGACGAGAATAAGCAATATTCAAGCTCCTCACGCTCGTACATATCAGCGACCGCCGCGCGGTTATAGAAGTTATAGCCCTCGCTGTCATGGTTGCCGAAGGATACGGTCCAATATGCACCGAGCCTCTCCATAAGCCTCGCAAAGAGAGTATGTGCGTACGCATTGTTGAGCGTTCCCGTCCAGGGCACGGGGAAGGATATATCACCCGTCACTATAACGAGGTCGGGCTTCTCCTCCGTTACCATAGCGGCAACCGCGTTCATCGCCTTCTTGTCCTTGCCGTTATTCAAGAAGCCGCCCGTGATATGCACGTCGGTCAGGTGCATAATGCGAAACTCCCTATCCGTGGTGAAGTACGGCACGCCCTCTGCGTCAAGCTCGGGCTTAAGCTGCTCGTCATACGCGACCCTGTCGAATGTGTCTATGTACTCTATGAGATTTGCCTCATTTATCTTGTTCGCGACCGCACACACGGCGACTATAGCCAGTATTACGGCGAGTATTATCAAAAGTATCTTAATCAGCTTTTTCATTTTTCGCTCCTTACGCCCGTGTAGGGCTAAGTCTAGTATAATTCAAAATCCGCCCGATGTCAATATTCCGCCGCGCGGTGTGCGACTCGAAAATCCGTTTATAATTTGTTCAAAAACTCTTGCGCGAAAGGCACGTTCATGATATAATATATACATTAAAAAACGGAGGTTATTTTTGTGAAAAAGTTTTTAGAGCTTCTCGGCTTTGACAAAGAGAAAAAGCAAACAAGCATCAGGACAGAGCTTGTCGCAGGTGTCGTTACCTTCCTCTCGATGGCTTATATCCTTACCGTAAACCCGAACCAGATCTTCGGTGCGGACAGCCCGTATTGGGCATCGGCGTTCATCGCCACGGCGCTCGGCGCAGTCGTCGGAACTCTGCTTATGGCATTCCTCGCAAAAATGCCTCTTGCCCAGGCATCGGGTATGGGTCTTAACTCCATGCTCGGCGGCATCATCGGCGGCTGGGGAGGATACGGAAAATTCACCCCCGGACAGGCATTTATGCTCGTTTTTATCTCGGGACTTCTCTTCCTCGGACTCTCGCTTATCAAGATTAAGGGAAAGACCTTCCGCGAGCTTGCCTTCGACGGTATGCCCGTATCGGTCAGAAGCGCCATCTCGGTAGGTATCGGTCTCTTTATCGCTTACATAGGCTTCCAGAATGCGGGTATAATCCTCCACAACGGATATACTCAGGTCGGCTTCGTCGACTTCACCAACTGGGGCGACCAGGTTGTAAACAGCCTTACCGATCCCTGGCCCGCGGCAAAGACTGCTGCAGTCGCTATCATCGGTCTGTTCCTCATCACAATTCTTGAGAAATTCAACGTAAAAGGCTCCGTAATCATCGGCATCTTCGGCGCAACGCTCGTGGGAATACCCCTCGGCGTTACCGACCTCTCCATTCTCGCAGGCAACGGCAACGTATCCTGGAAGTTCTGGGAGAACTTTGCTAACTTCTTCGGCGGTGAGTACAGCGTATTTGGCTCCTTCACCGACGTATTCACCGAGGGACTTATCCCCGAGGGGACCTCGGTATTCACTATCATAATGATAGTTATAACCCTCTGCATGATAGATATGTTCGACACTATGGGAACTATCGTCGGCTGCTGCGGCGGCAACCCCATACTCTCTGATGAGAACGGCAAGCCCCACAATTACGGTAAGATAATGCTCTCAGACTCTATCGCGACCTGTGCAGGCGCGGCAATCGGAACCTCTACCGTCACCACGTTCGTTGAGTCCGGCTCAGGCGTATCCGCAGGCGGCAGAACCGGTCTTACCGCGTTCACCACGGCGTGCCTGTTCTTCGCGGCAATGTTCGTAACGCCCATCTTTGCCGTTATCCCCTCGGCAGCGGCAGCATCCGCGCTTATCTACGTCGGCGTGCTTATGATGAAGAACAACATCAAGGGCGTGGACTTCACCACCCACATCAACGCTACCTCGGCATTCCTCACCATTTCGGTTATGGTGCTTGCGTATTCGATAACCAAGGGCATCGGCATCGGTATGCTCTCCTACACCCTTATGTCTGCGGTAAGCTACCTCGTCAAGCTCGTTGTCGCTCTTATCAAGAAGACCGAAAAGCCCACCTGGGACGTATCCGTAGTTGCCATCATCGTCTCCGTCCTGTTCGCTATCTACTTCTTCGTCCCCGTTTCGCTGTTCTGATCAGCTTACTTTGCCACAGGCAAAGCCTCACTTACGTAATAAACTTAGTTGGGCGACCTGCCATACTGCAGGTCGCCTTTTCCCTTTTCAACCCAGCGCTTCAAACAAAAAGGACGCAGCAAACCTACAACCTGTAAAGAACGCTTTTTTAACAAAAACGCTTTGAATTTCGTATAACAGCTCAATATATTTTTGCGTTGCTTCAATTTGCTCTTTCGTAAGCAGTCGGTTAATCTCATCGTGCATTTCGGCAGCCCTCCTTATAAGCATTCTTTCTTCATCGCTATGGATTGTCGCGCACCTCTCAGCAAAGTATTCATTCCAAAGACTTTCAAATTTCGCACTCATGTTTCCTCCTTTTACACCATGTATGTTGTGTATATCATAATTTTACACCATTTATGTAGTAAAGTCAATACAACATACACGATGTATGGTATAATCTGCTTATTCCACAAAAAAAGAGCCGCTTTTGCGGCACGTACGGAGGATATACTATGCAGTTTTACCAAAGGCTGAGAGACGTCAGAGAGGACGCAGACAAGACGCAAGCCGAAATAGCGGCAGTGCTTGGAACCAGGCAGCAGCAATATGCGCGCTGGGAAAGCGGTGCGTGGCAAATGCCCATAGAGCATTACAAGACGCTCGCCAGATTTTATAACGTATCCATAGATTATCTTTCCGGGCTTATTGACACGCCAAAGAAGCTCGGATAAACGTCCCCTTCGCTTCTCACGCGCTCCAAAAGGCGAACATGGACGCTCGCGGCTTGCCCGATGCCAAACCTTCTCTGGCAAGAGAAGGTCAAAAGCCCCCTTTTGCGCCCTCTCACGTTTAGGTGCAACTTGAACATAGGCGCCCCGCGTTAAACAACAGCAGACCGAAGTCTTCACAGTCTTCGGTCTGCCTTTTTTATATATTTATGTAAATAGTGGTTATTAAAACAGCCAATTACTCCTCACCAAGTATCCTGCCCGACATATAACGGCCTATCGCAGAGATCAGCTTCAACACGTCGCCCTGCACCGCGCGGGGCATAATTCTGAGAGCCTTAAAGGTCTCGAAGCAGAGCGCTCCTCTGTACCCGATATCACGGAGCGCATCTACAACGCCCTCCCAATCACAGACAAGATTCGCGCCCGTGGTAACGCAGGTATAAGGCATGAGATGAAGGTCATCAAGACCGTTGTTGTCGTGTATATGAAGGTTGGTGAGGCGGTGTCCGAGCTTCCTTATGAACGCAGGCACGTCCTGGCAGGTGATTACCGCGTGACCGACGTCGAAGCAGAAGCCGAACGCCTCAAAGCCCGCCTCCTCATTAAGCATATCGAAGTATCTGCAGGACTCCTCAGGAGAAGAAAGTCTGGCTTGCTTGAATCTGCCGTTAAACCTACCGAAGATATTCTCGAGAAGTATCTTTACGCCATACTTCTTCGCCGCAGGAATAAGCTGTCTGTACACCCACAGATTAGCCTCAAGCTCGGCTTCACCCGACACGCCGTGAATGGGGTGAACTACGATACCGGGGCAGTTAAGGAAGGCTGCAACAGCACAGCATTTTTCAAAAACCCCGATGAGATAATCATTAAGCTCGTCCTTGCCGTCAAGCCACGTGGGGAACGGGCCGTGAAGCTGCGCTACGGCAACATCGTGCTTTTCGCACGCCGCCTTAAAGGGAGCGAAATACTCACAAAGCTCCTCTATGCTCTTGTCATAGAAGGAGGTGTAAGGCGGCTCACTCTTTGCAAGCTCATTCACGTTTATGTATCTATGTAAATTGAAATCAACCGCATCAAATCCACAAGATTTGTAATAAGCGAGCGAGCCGTCGGGGTCCGCCTCGTTATACCATTCGTCCGACTGTGTACCAATTCTAAGCATAGTAGCCTCCATTCTTTTTATACGCAAAGCGGCGTATTTGTCTATAATTATTTACAAAAAAATCCTTTAATCGAGATATCCGCCGTTTTCGAGCAGAGTCGACTGAACGCTCTTCACGTCGACCGCATTGACGTTATCACCCATGCCGAGCGCAATCGCTGCAGTCACACCAACCGCCTCACCCATAGCGAAGCAGGGAGGCATAACCCTCACCGCAGCGAGAGCAAATCTGTCAGCAGAAAGGCATCTGCCCGCGACGAGCAGGTTTGAGAAGCCCTTAACGATAAGGCTCGAGAGAGGAATGTAGTAGTTCTTCTCGCTCTTGCGTGTCTGATAGTTGACGCGGTCCTTACAATGCACGTCAATGGAGTTTGCGCAGGCAACGATCTTGTCGACAAAATCGGTCGAGCCGCTTACGTCATCGACAGTGAGTACATAGTTTCCCACAACACGCCTCGACTCGCGTATTCCGAGCGCCGCGGCAGAGGACACCATTCTTATATCGCGCAGCGAGGGAATGTACTTTCTTAAGAATTTAATTATCTCGACGAGCTGTACCCTCTGCGAGATCTCCGCCTCGGTGATGACCTCACCGTCGAGAACGTCGATATTCTCATCGACCTGCGCCATATTTACGTTCCAATATCCGTTAAGACCCTCGAAAAGACGCAGCTTGTACGTTCCGCAGGGGAACTCACCGCTCGCTTTGCCCTCCTCGATAAGGTCCATATAGAACCTCTCGCGCGGATTCCTGCTCTTTGCCACGTACTCGTCGAGCATAGCCTTGTCCACGCCCTCTATCGTGCAGAAGAGCGTCGGATTTTGTATTGTTCCGTCCTCGTCGCCGTACATCACCTCAGCGCCTGCCGAATACGAGAGCGCGCCGTCACCCGTCGTGTCGATAAATACCCTTGCGTCTATCTTATATATTCCGTCCTTCAAGGCGAGGTACGCCGTGCGCACCCTGCCCTCCTCGGCATCACACCTTATAAACGTAGCGTGATAGATGAGCTTAACCCCCGCCCCAAGACACAGCCTCTCCGCTACGCGCTTGAACGCCTCGAAGTCATAGGGCGTAACGCCGATATGCCCCGTCTCGCGGTAGCCGCTGTGACTGTCACAGCCGGGGCACTCGGTGTGATATATAGCTCCGTTTTCCTTTAGCAGCTCCTGCACGAACTCCTCGAAAAAGCCCTTAATTATCTGCTTCTCGCCGCGCGTATCCAAGCAGGTCATAAACGTGCCGACCATGCCCGCAGTAGCCGAGCCGCCGAGGTAGCCGTTGTTGTCCGCGAGAATGACCTTAGCGCCACCCCTCGCCGCCGAAACAGCCGCCGCAATACCCGCGACACCGCCTCCGCAGACGAACACGTCGCACTTAAATTCCTTAGCAATATCGAAAGAAACACTACTCATAAGCACTCTCCATAACAGCCCCGGGCGCTCTCGCCACTTGTGGGACACGCTTAAAAATACTCAAAGCTCCGCGATCCGACACTTGCGCGTGGATGCGTTCTACCAAAATTATATCACCCGCGCGCAACTAATGCAACATATGGCGTTTATTTTGACAAATGAGCAAAACCGCGCAAAAACCGTGGGGCGGAGTGCTGACACCCGTAGGGCGAGGTGTTGACACCCTAGCGAAGCATTGCCTTCTCCCGCTAGAGAAGGCAAAATAAATCCAAGCCTCGGTGAAACAGGTGGACCTTTAACCTTCCCCTTTGGGTAACGAAGTGGCGCGAGAGTGTTAGCGAACAACACAGTGCGTTGTTCGCACTCGAGCGTGACCGACGCCGC
>CAYZZJ010000084.1:0-8160 GCA_964482885.1 uncultured Ruminococcus sp.
ATAAAAGAGAAATGGAGGTCAAAATGTTGACAAAATGTGCGGGGGGGGGGGGTATAATGTAGATGACATTATGTATTTACAGTATTCCGCTGCCCGCGCAAGACAAGCTTGCTTTTGCAATAAATAAGTGACGCGACAAATTATTAAGGAATCTTAATTCTTTGGCACAAATATTGACTTGTGTGGCATGTGGGTGGTAAAATCAAGATGATCCCAAATAAATACTATAAAGGAGAAAAACATGAAAACACAGAAAATCTTCTTGTTGGTGCTCGTGCTTCTCTTGGCTCTTTGCCTTGCGTCGTGCGATGACACCGAAGCGTCGAAGGCTCCTGATTGTTTCGTGTTCGATGAGCAGGCGAGCTTTGATGACGTTGTCGAGCTTGAGGGCGAGATAATCGAATCCTGCAGCAGCTATGACATCGTTGCTCTTGAAAACATCGAACTCAAGGATGACGGAACGACTGAGAGAACGGTAGAGGTTCTTGATCTTTCGGACGGCAATCGCGTCCTCTTCAAGCGTACCGACACCATCTCCGCAGGTAGCATGACCAAGGATACGGAGTACGATATATCTCAGTATCCGATTATCAGCGTTAAGCGCTATGCCTATAATGGCAGTGACGCCGGCGGAAACCTCGTGTTCAACGACTACACCTCCTTCTATCTTATTAAGAAGGATGGCGAGGCAGAGTCCGTAATCTCTGACGTTGCAGGTGACGAAGAGGGCGTCAAGGTAGTGCAGGCTAACAACGTTTATCTCGCTGCCTTCGGTGGAAAGATGCACTGGATCAGCAGGGATCTTCAGATAATGCGGTCTGTTGTTCTTGATACATCCAACAGCTATATTGGTATTGATAGCTTCAATGTGTACGATTACTTTGGCTTTGATGCAGAGTATAACGGCTATCTTTATACTGAGGAATTCAATCCCCAAACAATGGTAGCCACCATTATAGTATACGCTCCCAACGGTGTTGCATCTGCGCAGTATAATTACAGCAGCGGCGTGTCCTACGCACAGGAGGGTGAGTCCATCATCAATCCCAAGATGTACGTTATGAATAACGGTAACGTGCTTATACAGGAGTGCGTTATTGTTGAGGACGACGGAGAGTACGACTTTGTATACGGCGCTCTATCGCAGAAGATTAAGCTCTCCACCAAGGTTATGGACCACACGAGCGGAGCTGTAACCGAGCTTGATTACGACTACCTGATTACGAATTTCGAAAGTGCTTATGCCGGTGAGGATTATTCAGGCTTCGCATTTAAGCTTGCAGAGGGCTACGATAACCAGGCTACGCTTGTTTCGATAGCAGACGGTAAGCTTGGCAGAGCGACCGAGTACGTTGTTCTCGATAACAGCCTTGAGCGTAAGTACACGCTTAACAACAAGTATCTTGCGAATTACGGCGGATATGAGATGATAGGTCTCGCAAATGCAGAAGGCTACGTTGCCGAGGCGTATATAGACGGCAGGTGGGCTATGCATCGCTTCGACTGGGACGGAAACGTAGTATTTACCTACCCGACCAACGTAGAGGAGGACATCTGGTACACTCATTACGTTACCGACAGCGGCGTTTATGCAAACGACGGCAGTCTTATCTTCGATATAGAGGAGTTCGGTGCCGATTATGTAGAGTCGTACGGCAGTTCCGTTTTTCTGCGTAAGGAAGGCTATCTGAAGAACGTAAACTATGGCGGTACTCCCGATACGGAGCGCGCAATTCTCACCTACAAGCTGGATATCAATACCGGTAAGGCGGAGCTTGTTGCAGATTCCGAAGAGGGAGAGCATGCTCAGATTGCCACCATGGATGGCGCTTATATGGTTGCTAATATGAAGAAGCACACCATAAGCGTATATAACAAAGCGGGTACTGTTGTTCTCATTGCTGCGATAGATGACGTTGTCGATAGCAGACAACTTGACACTGCGTGGTATATCACTGTTGAGGTAGGCGGAGAATATAAGACCTACGTATTAACGTTCGGCGACCGGCTGATTATCGCATAAGGAGGTGGAGAAATGAAAAATAATAAGTATCTTGGAATAATAGCTCTCCTTCTTGTTGTTGCTATGGCGCTTTCCGCATGCAGCGGACAGGCAGGCGGTGGGGTAGACGAGGACAACCCTGTAACCGCGGAGGGAATCTTCCGGAATTTCATCACGCTCAAGGACGTTATCGATAACCCCCTCGGCAAGGTAAGCCTTCTTTCGAATACCTATGGCGAGCTTCTCGAAGTCGAGGACGGCGTTGCTATCTTCTACAAGGAAGCAAAGGATAAGCTCAACAATCTCACAGAGACCTATTCTCTTTACTCGGTATCCGAGGGCAAGTCACTTCTCAATATCACGAATTCCTATCCCGACGAATACGGCTGGGAGAACGATTTCGGTCATGAGACATATCCCGAGAGGCTTATAGAAGACGTGTGGTTCGAGAGATATGACAATATCACGTACATCGTAGTAGAGTGGGAAATCAGAACTCCTATTGACGAGAAGGTTATCGAGGACGAGGATCTCGCTGAGAGCTACGTTGTTAATACCTACTATGATTTCTACGATGTTACCGGTGCGTTTATAGCTACCACAACCCTTGGTGATTGGGGTAATAGAGTATACAGCTACAGAGGTGATTATACGCTCCTTACCTTTGGTAGGACTGTTGCTGTGTTCGATGATGACGGCAAGCTCGTTAAGACCTACAACGGTGACGTTGAGGCAACTCCCAAGTCCTACATTCACTCGAACGATAAGTACGATTATCTTGTTGTACCGAACGGTATTGTAGACGAGTCTGTTGAGGAGAACCGCATTGTACTTGAGATATACGACAAGGAGGGTAATCTCGTTCGTAGCTATGCAAACGGTGATTACGCAACTTATATTATTCCTTACGTTCTTGAGTCCGGAGACGTTCTCATTCAGCACTGCGTTTGTACCCAAAATGCTGACTGCGACATTGATATGGGAGGCATGTACTTCAACATTGATACCTTCCTCCTTGACGTTGAGTCGGGCAAGGTAACCGAGCTTACAGATTTCAACTACGTAATAGAGAGCGGTGACGTTATTTACGCTGACGATTTTGAGGAAGAGGTTGGTATTGACGGTATTACTGCTACGGATAACGTAAGAAACGTTGCCTACGCTACAAGCCTTGAAACCAATAAGAGCTGCATGATCTTCTTCGATAACTTCGGTACCGTTAACTTCGAGTTTGATTACGTAATTAACCGCGAGATGGACGCATACGACGAGGTTATAAAGGTGCTTGATGCTAACCACATGCTCGTGGAAATATCAAGCGGCGTTACAGACAGAGCAATACTCGATGAAAGCGGCAATCTTGTAGCTCACGTGCCCGATTATGCTATCCTGCTTGCAGATTACATAGTGTGCGACGGTGTTGTGTACGATTTCGATATGAAGAGAGTTTGCAAGATCGATACGTACTGGGCATCTCAGTATGAAAGCATCAGCGATCCTTACGCATTCGGCAACTGCCTTGCATTCAACGTTATAGACGTCAGCGGAACCGAGGACGAACCTATCGTAACCGAAAGCGTTGTAATCGTTTATGCAAGCAGCGGCTCCACCCGTACTTATCAGAATGCCAGGATCTCCGACGGCTCTGATGACGGTGATATGGGCGACTATCTCGTTGTAGAGAGGGAGATCGACAGCTCCCGCGTTTGCGTTATCCTTAACGGTAACGGCATTGCCATCTTCACCAGCCCGAACGGATATAACGTATACGTCACAGAGACTGATGGCGCAATCTTTGTAGAGGTTGACAATAAGGTTTACCTCATCACCGAGGTTGAAGCCGATGTGGAAGGAGGGGACGATAAATGAAAAATAAGAGATTACTTTCCTTAATAGCACTTTTGCTTATCGCGGCGCTCCTCTTGGCATCCTGCAGCGATTCCGACGGCGGAAAACAGGATAGCGAGGGCGATCTTCCTCCTGAGGGCGGCATAGTAACTCCCTTGACAGAGGCGGCAGGCAAATGGACTGAGTACATTTCCTACGTTGCTCCCGAGGCAACCCCGATCTATACAGCTACTAAGATTGAGTCCGACGAGAATTCTATAATCAACGTTCTTATGGACTTCGTCGTGGTTGTTAACGTTGAGGAGGTTTACGTGACTCCCGAGGCAGAGCCCGCGGATCCGGGCGACGGCAGCAACGATCCCGTAGCACCCGATCCCATCTTAACCGAGAATAAAATAATCACCAAATGGTTTAACAAATTCACCGGCGCGCTTGTAAAGACGTTCGTGGATAGAATACCTGTGGTAAGCGGCGGTAAGGTTGACGAGAGCATAGATCTTACCGAGACGGTTGAATATGACTTCGATTACGATAACGGTACAGGTCTTATAGAGGTAGGTATTCTTAATTACACTCTTAAGGAGCCCGAGCCCGTACCCGATGGTGAGGATCCCGTAGAGCCTGATCTCTATGCTGTAAGCAGCTACGATGAGGTTTACACCTACGACTACTACTATGCGGACGGCACCGAGTTCAAGCGCGGACTGGGTGAGCGGCTGTCGGTGCGTTACGTAGATAATTATGCTGCCTATGAGGCAGGCCGTTACCTCGTCGACTCCGAGGAGCTTGGCAAGACCTACCTCATGGAGGACGGTAAGATTGTCCGCGAGTTCGGATATATGCTTGAGTATAACGTTCCCGTTTACGACGAGGATTCTATCAACTACGCCGGAATGGGCTATGCTTACTTCGAGAAGAACGGTAATAAGTATCTCATAAGAGAGGATGCTCACCAGGCAATGCCGCTCGGCGATATTTACCTTGTTCTCGTTCCCGGTATTACGATAAACGTTACCGATGCTAACGACAGCGCTCTTGCTGACTACGCATCCGATTGCTATGCTATCGCAGGATACGCAGTGCTCTCGAACGGTAATATCTACGTCTGCGAGTACGAGCTTCTTAATGCCGACGCCCAAGAGTACGATATCAAGTCCGGCGAGGATAAGCTGAACGTAAATCACAAGATCATTAGCATCACCGACGGTAGTGTAACCGCGCTTGACAAGTCCTTCAAGGTATCCAAGATCTTCAACGATACCACGGGGGATATCAGAAGCTTCATTAACCTCACTACCATGGAGGTTACGGATCCCGAGGATATTGATTCCGCACTTCTTCAGAATGTAGACGTTGACGACGGCTATATGCTCGCCGAGATACAGAAGTATGCTGACGGAGCGCTTGATCCGAACACCGTATTTGCGGTGCTTAACGAGAGCCTCGAGATAGTTGCAGAGCTTCCTAAGCTCATTACAAATCAGTTCACTTATCCCTCGTTCCTCGATGCTGATACTATGGTAGTAAGCACCAGAACCGCAAACAACCATATCATTTACTACGGTATAGATACGGCAGACGGTAATGTATTCCTTCTTCCGAATCTTTCCGAGCTTACTAATATCGTTCCTGTGACCTACGGCTACGTGTGGTTCGACGTAGACTATTACGGCAATGTTGAGGGCTGCAAGGTTTATGACGTCGACTGGAAGCTGCTTCGCGACTTCACCGCCGATGACGGAATAGATGATGTCGATTACGTTGATTTCCGCGTTATCAACGGCTCTCTCTACTTCCATGCAAGACGCGATACACTCGTGGAGAATGAATACAACTACGATGTATTAAAGCTTGATATAACGAGGTCTGTTTATGACAGCGGCGACGTATATTATGCATTGCAGAATCCTGTAATCAGCGCTGCGAAGCTTGATGAATTTGACGATGCTCTTATCAATGGTGCGAGCGGTGATATTTTCACCCTTAACGGCGAGTATCTTATCGAGGTTGGCGACGAATTGCGCTATAAGAGCGTATATGACGCAGAGATGAGAGACGGCTTGGGCGGTAATCTCCATTATTACGGAGACGTTACTATCTACGATATCTACACCACTGATACAGGATACGTTATCTGCACTATGGTTGAGTGGTCGCGCAACGAGTATGCATCCTCACCGTCTGAGATGCCCCTCGAGTATACCGAATACGAGTATTTCGTTATTAAATAATGAGAAGGAGTAAAAAGATGAAAAAACTAATTTGTCTTATAATATGCATAGCATGTGTACTTACAATGCTTGCCTCCTGCGGTGATGATACCGTCTGCGAAGCTCACGCCGACGCAGATAAGAACGGTGCCTGCGATACCTGCGGTATTCCCGTATATACCGTAGTTGAGAAGGTCCCCACCGAGGAAGAGATTGTTAATATGGTAGTTAGTGCCATTCCCGAGGGTGCAACTCTCGGCACCGTATGGGCATTCGATGACGAGGGCGCTCTCACCGAGTTCAAGAAAGCTGATAAGCTTGAGGACTTTAAGAATGCGCCCTACAACCCCACGTTCCTTGACGGTAATATGACTCTGATGGCATACTACTATATCACTCAGACTGCAGGTGCTGATACCACTATAGAGACCAATCCCGATGACTATCGCGATGACGATAAGTTCACCGACACCTACGTAGTATACAATATTCTTGAGGACGTAAACGTTTGCACCTACACCACCGGTGAGTATACTCTTGAAGAGAAGGTTTACAATCACGCCGACTGGGCAAGAGTCGAGCTTATCGCGGACTACTTTGTAAGCGTTGAGATCGGAGATTGGTACTATGATGAAGAAGATGAATGGTGGTATTCCGATTCTTATGAGGGATACTATCTTGCAAACGGCACCAAGCTCTTTGACGAGCGCGACTTTGTCGATGAGGATTACTATGACGTTCCCGCAGACTTTGCTAACGACGGGCGTTACGCATACGTAACTATCGAGAACGTCAAGTACGCATACGACCTTGAGACCTACGCTCTTGTCGGTCAGGGTGATGCGGATGCGTTTATCTACAGACCCGTTTTTGACTACGAAACCGATGCATACGGCTACGTGGAAACCGATGACAAGATATACGTTTACGACCTTTCCAAGTGGATCGAGTGCGTATACTCATACGAACTGCCGATTTATGGAGAGGCGTGGTTCCTCGCTAACGGTAACATACTCGTTCAGGAGAGCGTAATGCTTCCCGACAGTGCCGTTAACTACGATTACGTCAACGGTTCGAAGTACGATCTCGTTTATACCGTAATAGACGTTGCTGCAAAGACCGAGAATCAGGTTGAGTTCGGTTATTACATTCAGTCCTCCAGAGTCGCAGAAGAGGAGGATGGCTACGCCGATGCGATTAAGAATGTTATTTACGTAAACGTGATAAAGAATAAGAACCTCAATAAGGCACTCACTCTCCTTTGCGACGATGCTCTTAATATCCTTGCCGAAGAGGGTGCAGCTCTTCCCGAGTTTGTCAGCGATGTTTATGCTGTTGCAGACGGCGTATTCCTTGGTACCGTAGTATACGGTGAAGGCTCTACCGTCAGAAAGCTCTTTGATGCAAACGGCGCAGTCCTTGCAACTCTTCCCACGGGTGCAGATGTTCGCAATAACTTCGTTGAGCACAACGGCAACTACTACGACTTTACTATGAAGCTTCTCCTTGACCTCGATGCAGACGAGGATGCTCCTTACGTCGCTGTGACCGATGGGAACGATTTCCGTCTTCTCAGAAAGGGCGAAGATTATTACTACTGGAACGGAACTCTTGCAGCTCCCGTTATGATCGCTAAGGCTACCAACGTTCCCGAGGCGAGCGACGACCCCGATGCAGAGCCTGTAGAGACTCCCAACCCCGTAATCGAGCAGGACCTCGTTGATTATTGGTATAATGAGGATTACTTCATCGTTAAGACCACCACAACTACCGCATCCGAGGTAGCAGGCGAGGATCCCACCGTTGAGGTAGAATACAAGGTATATAATGCTGATAACAAATGCATTCTTACCAGCGAGACCGAGGTTATTATCAGCATCGGTAGTGATTACATCGTAGCCACCGATGACGAGGATAACTTCTACTTCGTAAGATAATCTAACCCCATTTCCGTGGATATATCCACGGAAAAGAAATCGGCAGAGGACATAGCGCCTCTGCCGATTTTATATAAATAAAAAAGCCTCCCCTTACAGCGTGATGTCCTTAGCGGAGAATTTGAAAATCTCACTAAGTGCGAGCATCGCATTTGACTAGTCA
>CAYZZJ010000085.1:0-3333 GCA_964482885.1 uncultured Ruminococcus sp.
GTATGGCTGAGAAGCCAATCGTAGTGCTCCTCGGTGGAGTAGACGGTCATCCAGCAGCTGTGCTTAAGATCCGGGTAAAGAATAAGCTCCGCATGACCGCCAAAGCGGTTAAGCGCCTTAACCATCTCGAGACTCTCGATAGGGTCTACGACGTCGTCTAGCAGGCCGTGGAATGTGCGAACGGGCACGTTTACAAGCCTTTTGGTGAACGCGGGGATACCGCCGCCGCAAATAGGCATAATAGCGGCGAACCACTGGGGACGAAGCATTGCAAGCTCCCACGTGCCGTAGCCGCCCATGCTGACTCCGGTGAGATAAACTCTGTCAGTGTCTATATAGGGGCGCGAGCGAAGCTCGGACACCCAATCGATAACCGACTCCATAATCTCGTTCCAATCGTGCGCATGGCAAAGAGGCGCAGCGAAGATATAACCTTTATACTGATGCGCTCTGATTCTCGTTGTGCAAGGGTTGCGCTTCAAAAGCTCGATATCCATTCCTCTTGTGCCCGCTCCGTGGAGATTGATAATAAGCGGATATTTCTTGCCCTCATCAAAGTCCTCGGGAAGATAGAAGATATATTTCAAATTATTATGTTGATATTCGTCAATCATGGTACTTCCCCTTTTTCTTGTTAAAACGAGTGTTATATAGCTCATTATACAACAAATAGCGTTCTTTTACAAGGCGTCGGAGAAAAAAGATATAAAAGCCGATCTCACATCAGCATTAAACGAGGAGGCGTTTATGTGCGGGGTGACGTTTGCTACCAATTATTTATTAGAGGCGCTCGGGATTGTAAGCCAAGAGAAAATGTGAGGCACGAAAGTACCTCACCTTTCACATATCAAGCTTACGGCACATAGAGCCGAAACTTTCTCTCTTTTTGTTGCTTGAATGAATCCTCGCTTCATTCGGCGAAATCAGGTGAGAAAATTCGCATTTTATCCTTTTTATTAAAAATACGTGAGCAATATATTAAAAAATATTGCAAAATTAATAAAAAAATGTTACACTATTCTTGTTGACCGCGATTTTATGACGAGAAAGGTAAAGACGATGAAGATAAAGACCCTTCCCAAAAGTTATGACGAAGTAATGGCTATAAAACCGCCGGAGCATGAGAAGCCGAAGAAAACCAACATCTTCTGGCAATCGCTGACTAAGATCATATCTCAGCCCGCGCTTCTTTCCTCCCATTTCACGCACAGCGAGGTCGGTATGGAGAGGCTCGGTAAAAACGAGCCTGCGCTTATTCTTATGAACCACTCGGGCTTCATTGATTTTGAGATAGCTTATTCAGTGCTTTACCCGAGAAAATTCAATACGGTTGCGGCATTTGAAACCTTTATGGGCCTCGAATGGCTGATGAAGCTGATCGGCTGCTTCCCGACGAGAAAATACATATCTGATCTTCATCTTATCCGCGATATAAAGTATTGCATTGATAAGAACAAGAGCTCGGTGCTTATGTATCCCGAGGCGGTTTACACCTTGGACGGAACCTGCGTAACGCTTCCCTCCACTCTCCCGAAATTTATTAAGATGCTTGATGTTCCGCTTTGCATACTTAAGACTAACGGCGCTTATCTTCACAATCCCGCATACAGTTATCTAGAGAGCCGCGACGTTCCTATCCATGCGGAGTTATGCTACGTTCTCTCTGCCGATGAAATCAAAGAGATGAGCGTAGAGGAAATCGCAGAAGTGCTTGAGCGCGATTTCTCATTTGACGACTTCCGCTGGCAAAAGGAAAACAACATCGTTATCGACGAGCCGTTCCGCGCAGAGGGTCTTAACAACATTTTATATAAGTGTCCTCACTGTCAGGCTGAGGGAAAGATGGAGTCCGAGGGCATACACCTTTCTTGCACAGCGTGCGGCAAGACCTGGGAGCTGACCGAGCTTGGTTATCTCAAGGCAACCGAGGGCGAAACCTACTTTGACCACGTTCCCGATTGGTATAGGTGGGAGCGCGAATGTGTAAGGCGCGAGGTGCTTGAGGGCAGATACGGCTTCGACGTTCCTTGTGACATTATGATGGTCGTTGACACGAAGGCTCTCTACAAGGTTGGCTCGGGAAGGCTTACTCACAATATGGAGGAGGGCTTCCACCTCACCGGCTGCGACGGCAAGCTCGACTATCACCAAAGCTCAAGATCAATGTACACCTGCGAGGCAACTCCTTATTGGTATCAGATAGGCGACGCTATCGGAATGGGTGACAGCGAGGCTCTCTATTTCGCATTCCCCACCGAGCATAGAGAGGTTGTCGGCAAGGTTAAGCTTGCGGTCGAGGAAATATTCAAGATCCTCGAGGAGCGCGAGCAGGAGAAAATGCGCGAGCGAGCGGCTCGGGAAAATAAAGGTTAAAGAGTTTTTATAATATGTAAATATAAAAACCGAGCCGGGCGGCTCGGTTTTTGCTTTCATAAAAAGCTCGGTTTATTCTAATACGATTTCACGCGCAAAATGCACGCTTCACATAGGTTTATGTCACTGTCGTTATCCAGCTTTTCACTACAAAGCGAGCATAGCCGTTCAACGGGGGTAATTATAATTTTATTTCCTCTCAGCTCGAAGGAAACCTTCGATGTTGCCGAAAGCGACAGTTTTTTCCTATATTGAATGGGTATTACAACTCTACCTAAAGAGTCAAGCTCCCTTTCTATCATATCATCACCCTTATCATTTTTTCATAATAACACACCCAAGAACAAAAGTCAACCCTTTTGGGTTAATCTTTTCAATTCAAAAGAGTTAACATATAGTAGGAAAGGGTGTGATATTGTGACTATCGGAGAGGCTGTACGCAAGAGGATTGAATTTCTATGCCGAGAAAGAGGCATCACTATAAATAAGCTTTCTTTAATATCGGGAATTACGCAATCAACGCTCAACAACATCGTAAGTGGTCGCAATCACAGTGTTACCGTGTCAACGCTGAAAAAGATATGCGACGGTTTAGATATTACGATAAATCAATTTTTCGACGATACTATATTTGAAAATTTAGAGCAAGAAATACGCTGAATATCCTTCGATCAATATAAAAACCGAGCCGGACAGCTCGGTTTTTTCTTATATGGAAAGTGACGATAAAAGCACACGGTGGTTGCTGAAAAGATATTGAGTTTTGTAATCGATATCCCGGCAGCGCCGACTACTCATCCGTCACTCGGCAACCAAAGCTTGCCGAGCGCCACCTTCCCTCGCAAGGGAAGGCTTTATCGGTGCGCTCCCAAGCACTTTGGGAATCTATGCAGCTCCGATAGACCGATATCTCTGAATTTTCATTTCAGATCAACAAAATGCAGATCAACAAACGCAGTA
>CAYZZJ010000085.1:3433-7935 GCA_964482885.1 uncultured Ruminococcus sp.
TCGAGGGATTTTTGATGCAGATTGCAGGGGCACGAGGCGACGCTGTAGAAACCTAATGCAAGTCCCGCCCGCGTATGTGCGCAAAATCAGCGGAACGTAGTATCGAGGGATTTTTGATGCAGATTGCAGGGGCACGAGGCGACGCTGTAGAAACCTACTGCGAGCCTCGTGCCCGTGTGATATGCGCAAAAATCACCGATACTAGATGATCAGGTCCTCGAAGTAGCCATGATACTTAAGGTCGAACTTATCTCCCGGAAACAGGAAATCATACAGCTCGGCACAGTAGTCATCGGTCATTGATGCTATGTAGTCGACTACTATCTGGTTAGGCTCGTTCTCAATGTACGGTGTCTTGCCTGCGTAATGGTTGTTCATTACGAAATCTATATGGTGACGGTAGATGGGAGAGGACTTGACACCGTCCTTGAGGTCTGCTAAGAGCCTATAATACATTCTCTGCATTATCGGCTTCACCTGCTCGTCGAGGACGCGGGAGACCTTCTCAGTTTTATAGATAAGCTGATAATTATCGCGCTTTGCCTCGCTCATCATAGCGTAGTGATCGGCATCAAGCATTATATAGGGCTTGCCGTAGCTATGCTCTATTATGTTGACCTCAAGGTTGTTAATTATCTCCGCGTTTACGGTGCGGGTGCCGAGATCCTCGGGGTGCGCACCCTTAGGATAAAGCTTTGCATGGACGGCATCAAGCCTGTCGCGCCCGAGATATGCGATTATATCGCAAACGCGGACAACACAGCCCTCAAGAGTCGAGGGGAGAATTTTAAGGATATTACGCTCATCGACGTAGCAGCCCTCCACCATAGCGTCAAAGGCGTTGAAATCGGGCATGACTGCGGGGCGATACTCGTTCATCTCATACTCGCCGTTATGCGCGATAATACCGTCGAGGGTATCGAGGGTGAGGTTCATCGGGAAAATCCCGTCGAGAACGCGTACGCTGTGGACGTTGTGGTTAAAGTACCTGCCTGTCTCGGCGTGATAAACCTCGGAGAGATAGCGCTCGCCTGCGTGACCGAAGGGGGTATGCCCTATATCGTGGCCGAGGGAGATAGCCTCGATGAGGTCAAGATTGAGATTGAGTGCTGCGCCTATTGAGCGCGCTATACGTGACACGAGCTGAACGTGGAGCGCACGGCGCGTGATATCATCATTTTTATAGAATGAAAATACCTGTGTTTTATCGGTATAGCGGTTATAATACGGGTGATGCATTATCTTATCGACGTCGCGTGCGAAGGCGGGACGCCAAACGGTTTCCTTATCCTCGGTGGGATCTCTGCGCACGGCATCAGCGGAGCGCGCAGCAAAGCTCGGGCGAGTGCCGTTCGCTATATCTTCTCTTATGCGCTCGGTTAATTCGGGAGAAAGTTTTTCGTATGCAGCCATATAACCTCCTTTTTCTTTTCTTCATTATTTCTATATTAATTTTATCATAGAGAATATTCGTTGTCAAGCGAAAGCGAGAGGCTGTGTGACCAAGTCACGGATATACACGCCATGGCGTGATGATATGCCGCCTATGGCGGGTGATATGCAACACTTTGTGTTGATGATATACAGCCTCCCGGAGGCTGATGATATACACGGCAAAGCCGTGATATAAGAAAAAAGAAAAAAGACCTGCCGGGTTAGTGCAGGTCTTCTGAAAATTACATATTGTTGAACTTGATAGTGTACTCAGACTTCTTGTGAGCAGCGTTGTTCTTGTGAAGGATACCGTGAGCAACTGCCTGGTCAACCTTCTTGCAAACGAGTCTGAGAAGCTCTGCAGCAGCAGCCTTATCACCGGACTCAACAGCAGCGTTGAACTTCTTGATCACTGTCTTGAGCTGGCTCTTAACCATCTGGTTTCTAAGCGCCTTTGCACGGTTAACGAGTATACGCTTCTTTGCGGACTTAATGTTAGCCATTTTGATTCTCCTTATAAATTTTACCGCAGTCCTCGCTCGCTCCCACCGCACGGCTGAGAGGGTCCGATAAGAGATTGCTCACGTCCTGACCGCTAATTGGTTTCATACATCAATGAATTATAACATTTATCTTCATAAAATGCAAGAGGTTTTTGAAAAGTTTTTTACATTTTTCTATTTTTTTAATTAATACTGTTGACAAAGACGGATTGTTATGCTATACTTGTAAAGTAATTTGCTTTACAGCTTGTGGGAGTGTGCTTATGTTTGAGAAAAATCTTAGATTTGCATATCTTCTGGATTTCTACGGATCGGCGCTCGACGAGCATACCGAGGCCGTTATGAAGGCTTATTACGACGACGATCTCTCCCTCGCCGAGGTGGCAGAGGGCGTGGGTATATCCCGACAGGGGGTCAGACATATTATCAAGCGCGGCGAGGATCAGCTCGAATTCCTTGAGTCGAGGCTGCATTTAGCAGACAGGCACGAGAGGACCGAGGGCGCGCTCGAGCGGCTCAGGGCTATATGCTCCGCCCTGCTTTCGGGTGATGCACCTATGAAAGAGGCGGCTGCAGAGCTTATATCCATTGCCGATGAGATATCCGAAAGCAACTAATTAAACACCGGACGGTGGGACGGGAGGCTATATGGCTGGAATGTTCGGCACTCTCGCCGAAAAATTGACTAACGCCTTCAAGCGTTTCAGAAATAAGGGAAAACTCGTTGAGGCCGACGTCAAGGAGGGTATGCGCGAGGTTAAGCTCGCTCTGCTCGAGGCTGACGTTAACTTCAAGGTAGTTAAGGAATTTATAAAATCGGTCAGCGAGCGTGCGGTCGGTCAGGAGGTTCTCGAGAGCCTTATGCCCGCACAGCAGGTAATCAAGATCGTACATGAGGAGCTTATCAAGCTCATGGGCACCGAGGCTGCGAAGCTTGAGGTAAGCCCGAAGCCCCCGACGGTAATAATGATGGTCGGTCTTCAGGGTGCGGGTAAAACCACGCACACGGCGAAGCTCGCACATCATCTTAAGTCCAAGGGTAAGTCTCCCCTGCTCGTAGCCTGCGACGTTTACAGGCCTGCGGCGGTTGATCAGCTTAAAATAGTCGGTGAGACTGCGGGCGTTCCCGTGTTCTCGCTCGGCACTAAAATATCTCCGATAGAGATTGCAAAGGCGGGCGTTGAGTACGCTAAGAAAAACGGCTGCGACACTGTATTCATTGATACTGCGGGTCGTCTGCACGTCGATGAGGAGCTGATGCGCGAGCTTGCGGGCATCAAGGCTGCCGTAAACCCCACCGAGATACTTCTCGTTGTAGACGCGATGCTCGGTCAGGATGCGGTTAACGTAGCTACCTCGTTCAACGATCTGTTGGATATAACGGGTGTTGTTCTTACTAAAATGGACGGTGACACGCGTGGCGGTGCTGCTCTTTCTATCAGACACGTTACCGGTAAGCCTATCAAGTTCGTAGGTACGGGCGAGAAGATAGATGCGCTCGAGGTATTCCACCCCGACAGAATGGCATCGAGAATTCTTGGAATGGGCGACGTTCTTTCCCTTATAGAAAAGGCAGAGATTGCCTACGACGAGAAGCAGGCACAGGAGCTTGAGAAGAAGATGCGCGAGCAGACCTTCTCACTCGAGGACTTCCTTGTGCAGATGCGCCAGCTCAAGAAGATGGGCAACCTCGAACAGATCATCGGCATGCTCCCAGGGGCGAATATGGGCGCGCTCAAAAACGCTCAGCTCGACGAGGGTCAGATGCAGCGCACCGAGGCTATCATTCTTTCGATGACTAAGAAGGAGCGCCTGCATCCCGAGATCATCAACGGCTCCCGCCGCAAGAGAATTGCGGCAGGCTCGGGCACGAGCGTTGAGGATATCAACAAGCTCTTAAAGCAGTTTGATCAGATGAAGAAGATGATGAAGCAGCTCTCGGGCATGGGCAAGCGCAGAATGCCCTTCGGCATGAAGATGCCTTTCTAGAAGTTAAAACAAAATAAAAATAAAAAATTAAACATTCATTTTGGAGGAAAAGAAAATGGCAGTTAAAATCAGACTTAAGAGACTTGGTAGCAAGAAGAACCCCTTCTACCGTGTAGTAGTTGCAGACGAGAGATCTCCCCGTGACGGTAAGTTCATCGACGAGATCGGTTACTACAACCCCCTCACCAACCCTGTAGAGGTTAAGATCGACGCAGAGAAGGCTACTAAGTGGATATCCAACGGCGCTCAGCCTACCGAGACTGTAAGAACTCTTCTCAAGAAGACCGAGATCATTAAGTAATCTCGAGATTGGGAAGGTAGTTTATGGATCTTGTACAGGTACTTACCAACATTGCGCGTGCTATAGTTGATAACCCGGACGAGGTTTCCGTGGAGCAGAACGTTGACGGAGATGACGTAGAGCTTATACTCACCGTTGCCGAGGGCGACACCGGTATGGTCATCGGTCGTCACGGCAGAATTGCTAAGGCTATCCGCCAGGTTATGAAGGCTGCGGCAAACACCTGCGGCAAGCACGTTACCGTTGAGATTAAGTAATCAGCAAAATGAAAAGAG
>CAYZZJ010000086.1:0-7904 GCA_964482885.1 uncultured Ruminococcus sp.
TTTATAATGTCTCCACTCATTTTTTATTCGGTTATCCCTAAATGCGACAGCCCCTGTGTTATTTTGTTAATATAAGTTGGCTAAAAGATGCTAAAATCAGTAATTAAAACCTTTAACGGCGGCAGCAAGCCACCGCCCTACAGCTTGACCCTGCGGGGCAATCATAACTACGCGCAGCGTATCATAGTTGCGAGCCACGGCGAGCATCATAACTTGCACGGAGTGCAATCATAACTGCGCATCGCACGCGATGCGCTAGCTCACTTTATTCAGCGTCATCTGCGACACGGGAACCTCTACCGTCACAGTCTCGCTGCCGCGGGTGACAGAAACGCTGAGGGTTGAGCCTTCATAGACGTCATACATAGCGTCGATGACCTGGAACATGCGGTTTATCGTATGGGTCTTGCCGCTTATGGTGATGCTGTTTATCACGTCGCCATCCCGGAACAGCTCTGCGGCTACCGTGCCCGAGGTGACCTCGCTGACCGCAACAACCTCGCGCCTATGAACTCTGCCGTCGCTCTCGTCAAAGACGGTGCTCTGACCTGTGACCTGCATCTTGATGCCTATCGCGTACTTGTAGGGATTTTCGGCACTCTTTCCGTCGCAGTAATGAAGTATGTTTTCAACAACGGCGCGAACGGCGTTCGAGCGTATAGCGTAGGCTATGTTATCTATATCCGAGGAAACAATTTTCGCGTTTACTATACCGATAAGCTCGCCCTTATCGTTAAACAGACCGCCGCCCGAGTTGCCCGAGTTAACCGCCGTATCTATACGGAGCAGACAAAGCTCCACAGGCGTTTTCTCGTCAGCACCCGTGATATTTACGTACTCTCCGTCGACGTTGACACAGCCGACGGTAGCGGATATGCCGCCCGCAGCAGGGTTGCCTATTGCTATAGCGGTATCAAGAATAGAAACGTCGTTCGAGTCCGCAAACGTCACCGCGGTGGCGTTACTCTCGGCGAGAGTACGGCTGCCCGTCACCTTCAGAACCGCGAGGTCCTCGGTCAGAGAGCCGCCGACAAAGGTGGCGGGGATAGCGTACTTATCGGGGTTATCCGAGTAGTCATGCCCCTCCATGCCGTAAAGATAGAGCTTTATATCGTCGCTTATTTTGTTCTGTGTTGCGTTTGCCGAATAGACAACGTGGTAGTTTGTGATAACGTAGGCATCGCCATTCGTCTTATCGAGCTTGTAGATAACTCCCGCACCCGCCGAGGTCTCGGTCACCGTCTTATCGGTGTAACCGACCTTCACCTTGAAGCTACATCTGACGCTGACGGTGCTAAGCACGCCCTTAGTCGCAGCGGCAAGGTTTGACTGACCTGCGTTGTTTATCGTGATATCATACTCGTTAACCTCGTCGATAGTGACATCACCGCTCATGCTGCCCGAGATAAGATCCCTGACCTCCTCCTCGGTCATATAGTCCGTGTCATCTGAAGAGGGTAGCCATAGCAGACACGAGGTAAGCGAGCCGACAGAGAGAGCAAGCACCGCCACAAGAGCAAAGAGCTTAATTAAGCTGTTTTTCCTTTTCATAAAATCTCCATTCCGCCGCCCAAAGAGAGAGCGGCACTCAAAAGAATAAATTAAAGCTGTCTAAGATTAGTATAACACGCTTTTATGTCAATAATATTACGAAAGGATAAAAAAATTTCCTAATAGGGCAAAAGAAAAAGAGCGGACGTGCATCCGCTCTTTTCTATAAGTATACGATGCTTTACCAGCCGAGAACCTTGTTGCCGAGCTTCTCTATACGAGCGCAAGCCTGAACAACGATGATGGGAAGGATGAAAAGACCCCAAAGCATCATGACAAGTCTCCAGATATTGTTACCTGCACTCTCGCCGCGCGACTTAAGAATCGCATAGTTGTTGTAGCAGAAGATTGCGCAGCCGATAGTAAACTGACCGATAAAGGGAATAAGGCTGATGAGAAGCCAGAGGTAGTAACGCTTTCTGGTCTGAGCAGTCAGAGCCTTTACCTCCGCCTCAGATGCGCCACCGGTCCACTCTTCAAATGTCATAGTAGTATCCTCCAAAAATTTTGCTCGCCGATAAAATCGAACGGCCCGGATACATTCTATCACGCTAAAGTGTCCCCTGTCAAGCAAATCGTAACAATTTGTTAAAAACAACGTAATAAATCTGTTTTTACAACTCTTCTGCCTCATATGGCTTAAGAACTCTCGCGTCCTCAAAATCAAAATCTGCGGGGTCTACGTCGTCGAACAACCCGTAATGAAGGGGCACGGCGGCATTAGCGCCTATCTCATACGCGAAGTCTGCGGCATCACGTGCGTTCATATTGTTGCCCTTGCCGTTTATGGGAAGGAAGGCATAATCCACACCCGAGGGCGCAAGGTCGAGAACGTCGTCGATAACGTCGAAGTTATAGAGCGTATCACCGCTGACGTAATAGGTCTTATCACCGTCGTCGATTATAAAGCCGCAAGCGGTTCTGTCGCTGTGCGCCGCGCTCACCGAATAGAAGGTAACACCACGCTCGCTCCAAACCGAGTGAGGGTCGAGCTGAACGTAGTTGTGATTGCCGCCAAGCTCGCACAGCTTCTCGTACGAAAGACGGGGAGCAAGCACGGTTACGGGCGCTCTGTCAGAACCGAGATAATGAGAGAGCGTACCCGGGTCGAGGTGGTCGCGGTGTGAATGGGTTATAAGAATAACGTCTGGGCGGACGTCAAAATACTCCTCTTTTACAGGAATTCTGCGTCTTTTCGCCTCGCACTCCTCGCCAAGCGCGTCGGTGAGATACGGGTCTACAAGCACGGTTATTTTGTCAGACTCAAAAAGAAGCCCCGCCTGAGTCAGCCATGTTACTTTCATACCGTTTTACCTCTTTTTGTAAAGTTTGGTTTTCTTTTTCTAGATTAATGCCATCGAGATTATGCCGACGGCACCAAGCACAGCACCGATCGCTGCGCCAGCAAGCACGTCTTTTAAGAAGTGCTTGCACGTAATGACCCTGATGAAGCCGATAAGCACACCGAGTGCAAGGGTGAGTATTCCGAGCCAGAGCATCGAGGGCAGAATGAGCGTGCCGATTATAAACGCCGAGAATACGTGGCGCGAGGGGAAGGACCTGCCGCCCCTGCCGCCTGCCGTGATGCCGAGCGAGGCGAAGTCATAGACCTCGTAGGGTCTTTTCGCGTCGAGCCATACGCGCAGCATACTGACGGCAAAGAATGACACTCCGGTTACTATGATATACACAAGGGTGCGAAGGGGTGAATCTATCAGAGCCATAAGCGCGCCGAATACTACGTACGCCGCCGCGACGAGCGCCGATGCCACAAGCTCGCACCACTTAGCCGCAAGAGCGAGTCTCGGGCGTGAATAGAGCCACTTTCCCATACCTGCGTAATTTATTATACTCTTTTTGTTATCCATTTTTACTCCGCGAGAGCCTATGCTCTCTCCTTTTTATTGAGCAGCTTGCTGATTTTTCCTACTATTTTGCCTACGCGGTCGCGAAGCAGGTGCATAAGGGTTGCCATAGCAATACCGAGCGCCGCTATAAGCGCGAGCATCAGAGGATTTGCGAACGCATTCGCCATGCCGAACTCCGCGCCGCCGAGAAGGAAGTGGTCAAACAGACCGACACCCACCATACCGACGGTGAGAGCCGCGCCGATGCCGATAACAACCCCGAGGCGCCACTTAGTATAAGGACGGCAAATGTTGGTAAGGTTAATATATCCGACGAAGGTAACCACAAGCATAGCCATGGCATCGCGCTCCGCAGTGGATATTCCTACGCCGAAGTACGCCTCGACGAGAAGCAGAACGAGCGTGGGCACGAACATTGCTATCGCATATGGCAGGCTGCGCGTCATTACGTACTCGATGAAGTTACCCTCAATACGCTTGTTGTTCGGCTCGAGAGCGAGCAGGAAGGAGGATATACCGATTACGAAGAGCTCAAGGAATAAGAAGTTCTTGGGTGCAAAGGGATATGCTGTAAGGGTGATCACCGAGAAGAGGGATATAAGTATCGTGAATATCGTCTTCATGACGAAGAGTGCGGCAGATCCGCGAACGTTGTTGATACATCGTCTTCCCTCTCTTACAACCTCGGGAAGGTGGCTGAAATCCGAATCCATAAGAACGATCTGAGATATAGCCCTGGCAACCTCGCTGCCGTCAGCCATTGCAATCGCGCAGTTTGCCTCCTTAAGCGCCAGGGTATCGTTGACACCGTCGCCCGTCATAGCCACGGTGTGTCCCGCCTTCTTCATCGTGCTGATGATAAGCACCTTCTGCTCGGGGGTAACTCTGCCGAACACCGTGTACTCGGTCGCGGCGGCTGCAAGCTCCTCGTCGGAGAGATTTTCGCAGGAGATATACCTCTCCGCATTCTTTATACCGACCTTCACAGCTATCGCGGATACGGTCGCGGCATGGTCGCCCGAGATAACCTTTACCGTTACGTCCTGGTCCTGGAAGCGCGCTATCGTGTCCTCAGCGCCCGGTCTTATCCTGTCGGCAAGAGCGATAAGCGCAGTGGCAACGCCCGCACCCTCAAGGCTGTCGAGCCTCGAGAGCAGAAGAACTCTCTCTCCGCGCGCCGCGTGCGCCTCTATCATAGCCTCAAGCTCGGGAGAAACCTCGCAGGGCACGAAGTGCGGTGCGCCGAGCGCATATACGCCAAGCCCGTCAATATCCAACGCGGAGTATTTTCTTGTAGACGAGAAGGGGATAGAGCCGTTTATTTCAGCCTCTGCCTTACCGAAGTACTCGGTGAGCGCACGGGATGTCGCGTTAACGGCGTTATCACAGCCCTCTATAACCGCCATAGCCCTGCCTATCTCCTCGGCGCTCATATCTCCGAGAGGCAGAACGTCGCAAACCTGCATCGTTCCGTCGGTTATGGTGCCGGTCTTATCAAGACAAAGCACGTCTGCTCTTGCAAGCATTTCTATCGAATACATATCCTGCACGAGCGTCTTGCGGCGCGCGAGTATCATAACGCTGAGAGATAGGGTAACCGTGATAAGCAGATACATTCCCGCGGGTATCATACCGATAACCGAGCCGCAGGTCTTCTCCGCAACCGCCTTTGCCAGGGCGAAGCCGCTGTACTCATCGGCAAGCACGAAGGAATTGCACACCGCAACGCCTACCGTCATCGGCACCATAAAGATGCCTATCGACTTTATCAGCTTGTCAAGCGACTGGAATAGATTTGAGGTGGGAGCCTTGTGGTTCTTTGCGCGCGACTCGAGAGTGTTGACGTAATTGTCCTCTCCCACCGCAACAACCGTGGCGTATACGCTGCCGCTGACGAGGAAGCTGCCCGCATAGAGCCTGTCGCCCGCCTGCTTCTTCACAGGCACGGACTCACCCGTTAGCATGCTCTCGTTAACCTCGCAGAAGCCCGAAAGCACGACTGCGTCCGAGAGTATCTGGCGCGAGATTTCAAGGCGCATAACGTCGTCAAGCACTATCTCGTCCGCCGCGATATCGACAAGCTCGCCGTCCCTGACCACGGTTGCCTTCGGGTCGGTGGTGACCGAGAGCTTATCTACCGCCATCTTCGCCCTTATCTCCTGGATTATTGCGAGGAGTATGTTGGGCAGAACGACGAATGCGAAGGTAAGATTGCCGAACGAGCCGAAGGCAATCATTATCACCGCGACTATCGCCCACACCAGGTTGAAGAAGGTGAGAAGATTGTCGCTGATTATCCTGCCATAGCTCTTTCCGTGCTTTTTCTTCACGGCATTGACCTTGCCCTCCGAGATGCGCTCGGCAACCTCAGCGGCGGTAAGCCCCACGGGTATATCGTTAACTGTTTTTTCTGCGTTGCTCATTATAAAAATATCCTTTTGCGAAAAATTATCATTATTATGATAGCACAACCGCGAGCCGATTGTCAATAAATACGCGCGCCTTTTTATTTTTCGGCGCGCGCTCGCTGTATGATACCGACTGCTAACCACATGCGGCGGTAAATTATCCTACTCTATTTCCTCTCTGCTACCGTCCTCGTGGACTATCACAACATGGAATCTATCAGCATATTTGGAGTCGCAATAATGCTTTGTAGCCCTGAAAACCATAGTCAGCAGCTCGCCGTAGTCATTATATTGCTTAAGCTTCTCTATACCGTATATCTCAATGTGGTTCTCGTACGCCAATAAATCGGTAAGGCAATCGTACAGCGCATCCAGGCTCCCACCGTAGTAATCGGGAAGGTCAAGACTTTCCTTTAGTATTCCGTGGATATCCCAATAGTCCTCTACATGATTGAAGTCCACCTTGTAATCATATCTTTCAAGCATCGCTCTTCCTCCTACTTAATTAATTCTCGAAATGTCTGCGCGTGGTCATAACTGATGAATACAAGACCGTCATTTGAATACAAAATTCTCTTTTCTCCTCTATATCCGCCATTATAATCAAAATCAGCCTCATACCATACACGCCCATTGGCAATAGGAAGCTTTTCTTCAAAATTACTGTACAAGCTTCCTCCCAGCATCTTTCCTGGGCACACATCGGCCAAGTTGCCTTTTTTAGGATTCCACCCGGCATCCAAAGCTTCTTCTTTTGTGATATAGTTATCCGGCAACCTACCCATATACATCAGCCAAGCGTCTGCGCCTCCCCAGCCCTCCGATGTAACAGTGCCAACCAATGCGGTTCTCATCGGTACTAAACGACGCCGGCATGCATAATGCTGAGGAATATAGGACGGCGCATTCGGCGGGTATATAGTGCCATGTTTTTTCTCACATGCCTCACAGGTGGTTATATCGCCATAATTTGCTTGCCAAATTTTCCATTTTATGCTATCACCCTCGATGTAAGGATCAGCCGGTGTTTTGTATTTCATTATTACCTCCTCAATTATACGCCATAACAGGCGCTGTGTCAATCATCACACCCTCTTCATCATAGCATGAATAATCGACCGTGTAAGTACACCTCGCTTACAAGCATTTGACTCCTACGCATGCCTTGTTTTGTGTCAGTTGCACTACAAAACCCGCTCTGCCGTGAAATAAGTCGAATTTGCATGCAACCAAAAATAGCAACAAAAAAGCCGACGAGCACAAGTGCTTAATCGACCGTACATAATAAATATATTATTATTTAGGACTTGCTTCTTGACAAACCGCCGAACTTATGCTATAACATTTATGTAAAATGGTAAAGACTGTGACGAAGACAGTAGCCGTGGTGTTGGCGATACAGAGAGTCGGGCAGGGTGAGAGCCGATGACACTACCCACAGGTGAATATCACTTCCGAGTCGCGCCCCGAAGCCCTATGGGTTGTAGGCGGCGACGCGTGCTGCGGCGTAACGGCGGCGCATATTGGTGGATATGTGGAATAGCTGGTGGTATGTTGCCGTTCCGTATCAGGAGCGGTTTTTGTTTTTCGGCTTTGAATTTTTGGTAAAAGCGCAAATGGAATGGGAGAGGCATGTATTGCACCCGAAGCCGCCGCCCTCGCCCGCCAAAAAACAACTTCACCTTCACCCTGCGTAGCAGGACTTCATCGCGTGAGCGACTTCATCCAACTTCGCTTGGATTTAATCCGCCACCGGCGGACTTCATTGCGCGTTAGCGCTCCATCAACACCAATCCATCAACACATTAATTCTGAATTCTGAATTCTTAATTCTGAATTTATCTTCACAGGAGTATAAAATGTCAAGAGAAGTTTACGAAAAGGTATCACCCAACCTCGATTTTGTGAAAAGAGAAAAGGAGACCCGCGCATTCTGGGAGGCGAACTCGATATTCGAGAAGAGCATTGAGATGCGCTCCGGCTGCGAGAACTACACCTTCTTCGACGGCCCCCCTACCGCAAACGGTAAGCCGCATATAGGACACGTCCTTACCCGTGTTATCAAGGATATGGTTCC
>CAYZZJ010000087.1:0-7802 GCA_964482885.1 uncultured Ruminococcus sp.
AGTGCCCGGCTACGAACCGGTAGGTCGAAGGTTCGAATCCTCCAGGGCGCGCCAAGAGGTACGTAAGTGCCTCTTTTTTTATTTATTCGCCAATTAAATTGACATTGAGCTACTTTTTTGATAAAATAAATGTGTTATTATTTATCAAAGACGGGAATAGTTAAAATGATAAAAAAGTTCGTGCCTGAATACTGTTTTGATACATTCGATATGGCGACACCTGAGTTTCTGCTGTCTATCGGTGTCAAGGGCGTTGTTTTGGACGTTGATAATACACTGGAGCCCTACGAGCATCCCGATCCCGGCGAGCATGTTGTGGCATGGCTATCCTCCCTCAGAGAAAACGGAATTTCCGCAGCTATTGTTTCAAATAACAACGCCGCACGGATTGACCGTTTTAATTCTATGCTCGGCTTACCTGCATACTCTAAGGCGGGAAAGCCGTTCAAGAAAAACGTTCTGCGCGCGATTGCCGATATGGGAACAACTCCGGAAACTACAATTCTCATGGGCGACCAGGTATTCACAGACGTCTGGGCAGCACATAACGCAGGTATACGCGCGATACTCGTTCCGCCTATCAGGGATAAGCGCGACTTGCTTACCAGATTTAAGCGTTTACTGGAGAAGCCCGTTCTGAAACGCTATAAAAAGCTTCACAAGGAGAATTAAACAATGTCAGCATATTTTGGCCCCGGCGGAAACAGCGAAGCCTTCAAGGCAGCCGGATACACCTCAACGATTGACGCACCCGCATGGGTTTCTTCCATAGGATTAAACGCCTACGAATATGAGGCGGGCAACGGACTTTCCGCCAATCCCTCTTTGCTGGCGGCGATTGGTAAAAGAGCCGCAGAGAACGGTGTAAAAATGTCATTTCACACTCCGTATTTTATCTCGCTTTCGGGTGTAATAGAGGAAAAGCGATTAAAAAGCATAGAGTACATAAGGCAGAGCCTCGAGGCTGCTAAGCTCCTCGGTGCCGGTACTATCGTAGTCCATACCGGCTCGGCAGCTAAAATCACAAGAGATGAGGCGATGCGCCTCGCCGCCGATACACTCGTAAAAACTCTAAGCTCGGTAGATACCTACGGTATAAAAATAGGTCTTGAAACTATGGGAAAGGTTAATCAGCTTGGCACGCTCGATGAGGTGCTTGAGCTTTGCAGAATAGACTCCGCATTTGTACCCGTAGTTGATTTCGGTCACCTTAATGCCCGAGATCTTGGAGGTGTATTCAAAAACCGCGATGACTATCTCCGAGTATTTGACAAAATATCAAGCGCTCTTGGTGCGGATGTGGCATCCAATCTTCACTGTCATTTTTCAAAAATTGAATGGACCGGCTCGGGTGAGAAGAGACACCTCACCTTTGCCGATGAGGTCTACGGTCCTGAATATGAGCCGCTTGTTGACGTGATTTTTAGAGAAAAGCTTTCGCCTACGATAATCTGCGAGTCTGCGGGAACTCAGTCCGACGATGCTCTCGCTATGAGAAAATATTATCTGAGCCTGGAGGATATATGAGAAAGATCAACGATTTAATCAAAAATCTCAGTGAGAGCGGAATACGCGCCGCTCTTATCAGTGATGAATTGAATATCAGATATCTTATCGAAATTCCTATCGAGGATGCGTACGTGCTGTTCGTTGATACGGACGTGTATCTTCTCACCGATTTCAGGTATTACGAGGCGGCAACCGCAGCGCTTGGCTCCGGGATCTCGGTCCTTACACCGAAATCAAAAATGGAGTTTATCTTAAACACCTTAAATGAGCGCGGTATAACAAGCCTTGCATTTGAAGGTAACTCCGCTTCATACGCATTTTACAATGTTCTGCTAAAAAATCTCTCGGGTATTCAGATAACCGATCTTGGATCTATGCTCGAGACGATGAGAATGATAAAAACAGAGGACGAAATTGCCAAGATACAGAAATCGCAGGATATAACCGACCGTGCTTTCAGCGAGCTTCTCAATAATATCAAGCCTGATATGACTGAGATAGAGGTCGCGGCGGAGCTTGAGTATCTTATGCGTAAGCTTGGCTCGGAGGGGCCTGCATTTTCAACCATATCCGTATCGGGTGATGCATCTTCATTACCGCACGGCGTTCCGCGGCCTACAAAGCTTAAGACGGGATTCCTTACGTTGGACTTCGGATCAAAGTTTGAGGGCTATTGCTCGGATATGACAAGAACTATAGTCATCGGTAAGGCAGACAGTGATATGAGAAAGCTGTATAATACAGTTCTCAATGCACAAACCGTAGCACTCGAATATCTTGCGCAGGGAAGAGACGCAGGCGAAGCAGATGCCGTAGCACGTAGAATTATCGATGCGGACTACCCGGGTGCGTTTGGTCACTCGCTCGGTCACTCGGTTGGTCTTTTGGTGCATGAAATGCCGGCTCTTTCCCCAAGATCGACGGGTCAGATGCTTAGCACGGGAAATATTGTAACCGTCGAGCCTGGAATATATCTCTATGGCAAATACGGCTGTAGAATAGAGGACATGGTTGCTATTTTAGACGGTGGTATACACAATTTCACCCATTCAACTAAGGAATTGATAGAAATTCTTTAATCTTTTCTCAAAAAATACCAACTTTTTGATAGAATTTTTTATTTACCTATTGCAATAGCGTTAAAAATTTGCTAAAATATGTGTGTATGTGTAGGCGCGTCCGTAAAGTTGGCACCCGTTAAGGTTGAGCGCACGGCACAGCCGAAAAATCAATATAAAGGATGATGTGTAATGATTACAGCAGGCGATTTTAAGAATGGTCTTACCTTTGAAATGGACGGTAAGGTATATCAGGTAATTGAGTTCCAGCACGTTAAGCCCGGTAAGGGTGCAGCGTTCGTAAGAACCAAGTACAGAGACGTTGTTACCGGCGCTACCCGTGAGGCTTCGTTCAACCCCACCGCAAAGTTCGAGAATGCTATTATCGAGCGTAGAGATCTTGAGTACCTCTACACCGACGGTGATCTCTACTACTTCATGGATCCCGAGTCCTATGAGCAGATTCCCCTTAACGCAGACAAGCTTGGCGACAACTTCAAGTTCGTTAAGGAGAACACCGTATGCCGTATTTGCTCTTGGAAGGGTAACGTATTCTCGGTTGAGCCTCCTACATTCGTAGAGCTTGAGGTTACCGATACCGAGCCCGGCGTTCGTGGTGATACCGCTACCAACGTTACCAAGGTGGCTACTCTTGAGACCGGTGCCGTTGTCAAGGTTCCGATTTTCATCAATACCGGCGACAAGCTTAAGATTGATACCAGAACCGGCGATTACATCGAAAGAGTTCAGGGTTAATAATCAAACACCCTCCAGTTTTTGGAGGGTGTTTGACTTAATTATTTCAAATTACAAATGCCAATTCTAGGCGGAATGGAGAGAAAAATGAGAGTTACTGAGAGTGCAGCATACCTTAAGGGACTTGCAGAGGGCATGGAGCTTGATTGCGACACCAAAGAGTCCAAGATTATTGTAAAAATGCTTGAGGTTATCGAGGAGATGGCAGCAAGAATCGACGCCCTCGAGGAAGAGAATAACGAGATCTACGCATGCCTTGAGGAGATCAGCAGCGATCTTGCGGATCTTGAGGAGGATTTCTACGAGATAGACGGTGAGGCAGAGTACGAGGACCTTGATGATATCCTTGCTGAGGATTACGACGGCGAGGAAGAGGAGTATTACGAGGTTGAATGTCCCTCTTGCGGCGAAAAGATTTGCTTTTCCGGTGACGTTGACGTAGATAAACTCGCTTGCCCTGCTTGCGGAGAGCTTATCGGCGAGATTGAATTCTCCGATGAAGAGGCTGACGCCGAGTAATATCCTCTCGGCTAACTTTAGGCAGATTTAACATAAAAAATTGACAAAATTATCAAAAAAGCTATTGACAAACGGGCATTTTGATGATAAAATAAAATGACGCTTATTAATAGGCTTATAAGTATGCGTGCGCGCATCGCCTATGATAGCGATTTTACACGAAAGTGAGGTGCTTTTACATGTTCGCTATTTTCGTAACAGGTGGAAAGCAGTACAAGGTTTCCGAGGGAGACGTTATCTTCGTTGAAAAGCTTGGCGTGGAAGAGGGCGAAAAGGTTACCTTTGATAAGGTTCTTTGCGTATCCGCTGATTCTCTTACTGTTGGCGCTCCGTACGTAGAAGGTGCAACCGTTGTTGCTACCGTTATCAAGAATGGCAAGTCTAAGAAGATCGATGTCATTAAGTACAAGGCTAAGAAGAACGAAAAGAAGAAGATCGGTCATCGTCAGGATTACACCAAGATTCAGATCGATAAGATCGAGGGTTAATTCAGAAAATGACAACTGTGGTTTTCTATAAGGCCGGCGGTTACTATTACGGGTTTGAAGAGCAGGGGCATACAGGTTATGCCGAATCCGGAGACGATATTTTATGCTCCGCACTCTCTGCTATGACGATGCTGATTATCAACGCTATAGAGGTTACGTATGCGTCCGAGGTTGATTACACGATCGACGAGAAGACGACAGATATACGGCTTATAGCTAAGTCTGCATTACCCAAATATGAAGGCGACGAAAAAAAGCAATTTGCGATATCCGGTCTTATACAGGCTTATTTCTTCCAGTTGATGGATCTTGTTGAGGACTATTACGAGTTCCTCGACGTTAAAGAGATCGAGAGAGAAATATAGCCGTTCGGGCAGACTGCCAATCAAAAATTATGGAGGAGAATGAAATGTTCAAAATTAGTTTACAGTTCTTCGCTCACAAGAAGGGCGTTGGTTCTACTAAAAACGGACGTGACTCCGAGTCTAAGCGTCTCGGCGTTAAGAAGGCTGACGGTCAGGCTGTTCTCGCGGGTAATATTCTCGTAAGACAGCGCGGCACTAAGATTCATCCCGGTAACAATGTTGGTATTGGTACCGATGATACTCTTTTTGCACTCATTGACGGTACCGTCAAGTTCGAGCACATTTCCGGCGGTAGAAAGCAAGTAAGCGTTTACGCTGACTAATATATTCGGTTTACTGAACGCAAAAAAAGAGTGGTATAGGCTGCTCTTTTTTGTTTTATTAAACTTATTTTGGAGGGAAGTATGTCTATACTCGTTACCGGTGGCACCGGTTATATAGGGTCTCACACTGTTGTTCAGCTTATGAATGCAGGACACGAGGTAATTATCGTTGATAATCTTTCTAATAGCAAGATATGTGTTCTTGATAGAATTGAAGCCATAACCGGCAAGCGTCCCACCTTTATAAAGTGTGACTTGTGTGACAAGGAAGCGCTTACAGAGGTATTCCGGGGGCATACTGACATAGATTCGGTGATTCATTTCGCGGGTCTTAAGGCAGTTGGTGAATCCTGCGAGTTTCCGCTTATGTATTACAACAACAATCTGCTCAGCACCATCAATCTCTTAGAGTGTATGATTAAATTCTCCGTTTTCAGAATTGTATTCAGCTCATCTGCTACCGTCTACGGCCTTCCCGAAAGTGTGCCGATAAGAGAAGACTTTCCGCTTTCTACCACCAACCCTTACGGCGAAACGAAGCTTATGATAGAGCGCATTCTCGCAGACGTTACCAAAACCAACAAAGAGATGTCCGTATGCGTTCTCAGATACTTCAACCCGATTGGAGCACACGAGAGCGGACTTATAGGTGAAGATCCGAGGGGTATTCCTAATAACCTATTACCTTACGTTGCAAAGGTTGCAGCAGGAAAATTAGAGTGCCTGAGTGTGTTTGGAGATGATTATGAAACGCGAGACGGAACCGGCGTCAGGGATTACATTCACGTAGTCGACCTCGCCGATGCGCATCTTTGTGCTATTGAGTACACCTCTCGCATGAAGGGGATAGATTACATCAACGTTGGAACCGGCAACGGCTACTCGGTTCTCGAAATAGTCAAGGCATTTGGCGACGTATGGGGTTCCCCCATCAATTATAAGATCGCGCCTCGTCGCCCCGGAGATATAGCCGAGTGCTATGCAGATCCCACTAAAGCAAAAGCGGTGCTTGGTTGGTCAGCAAAGCTGGATTTACGCCGTATGTGCGAGGACTCCGCCCGCTGGCAGAAGAAAAACCCCGACGGTTATCCCGACTGATATAGCAATCCCGGAGGAATTATGAAGCTCTCAGAGAAAAAGCTGTTCTTACTTGATATGGACGGCACTATTTATCTTGACTCAACACTTTTCGAGGGAACGCTCGATTTCCTTGCTAAGGTAAAGGAAAGCGGTGGACGTTATCTCTTTGTAACCAACAATTCTTCAAAAAGCACTTCGGCATATGTGGAAAAGCTCGCTAAGATAGGCATATCAAGCACGGAGGATGAATTCCTCACCTCGACCGATGCTACCTGTGCCTACATTTTAGAAAACTATCCGGGTAAGAAGTTTTACTCCTTCGGTACCGATTCCTTCACCGCCCAGCTCATAGATGCCGGCATTCCCGTGACCACCGATATAGATGATGATATATTTGGGCTCGTTATATCCAATGATACCGAGATCACCTTCAAAAAACTAAATGATGCGTCGCAACTGCTTACCGAGCGTGATATAGCTTATATTGCAACCAATCCGGATTGGGTTTGTCCCACCTCATATGGCTACGTTCCCGATTGCGGCTGCTTTTGCGAAATGCTTAAGCGCGCTACCGGAAAGTCCCCGATATTCATCGGCAAGCCTCAGCCTGAGATGCTGCTCAGCGCCATGAAAAAATTCGGGTATAACAAAGAGGAAAGTGTGATGGTTGGCGACAGGCTTTATACCGATATTGCATCAGGCTGTAATGCGGGAATTGATACCGTATTTCTCCTTTCGGGCGAGGGCACGATGAAGGACGTAGATGAGTCTGATATCAAGCCTACGTACATTCTTGAAAACATTAAAGAGTTGTACGAAAAATTATAAAACGATATATATCTTTAAGCAGAACAGGATTTTAGAATGATAACAGTTAGTAATTTGTCCTTTCAATTTGGAGGTCAGCTCCTCTTTAAGGACGTTGATCTTAAATTTACTCCCGGCAATTGCTACGGTATTATCGGCGCAAACGGAGCCGGCAAATCCACATTTTTAAGACTTTTATGCGGAGAACTTGAGCCTACCAGAGGCGCCGTTTCTATCCCTGAAAACGTTCGCCTTTCGGTTCTTAAGCAGGATCACTTCGCATACGAAAAATACACCGTCCTTGATACGGTCATTATGGGCAACAAGCATCTGTATGACATAACGAAGGAAAAAGATGCACTTTATGCCAAAGAAGATTTTTCAGATGAGGACGGATTGAAAGCAGCCGAGCTTGAGGCAGAGTTTGCTGAGCTTAACGGCTGGGAGGCAGAGTCCGATGCCTCTAAGCTGATACAAGGTCTTGGATTGTCCGATGAGCTTTTATATACCGAAATGTCAATGCTCAAGGAGAGCGAAAAGGTAAAGGTTCTTCTGGCGCAGGCGCTTTTTGGAAATCCCGATATAGTCCTTCTCGACGAGCCTACCAACGGTCTTGATATTGACGCCGTTATGTGGCTTGAGGACTTTCTTTCTGATTATTTCGGAACCGTGCTTGTAGTTTCGCACGATAGGCATTTCCTCAACGATGTCTGCACAAACATCGTTGATATAGACTATAACGAAATTAAAATGTACGTAGGCAACTACGAGTTCTGGTATGAATCGAGCCAGCTCATTCAGCGTATGATTAAGATGCAGAATAAGCGCAATGAAGAAAAAATTGCAGAGCGGCAAAGAGTTTTGGCCTAAAGCATCTGTTGAAGCGCAGCAAGCGGA
>CAYZZJ010000088.1:0-7643 GCA_964482885.1 uncultured Ruminococcus sp.
GGTCAGAAGAAGACCCCCTATATCATTCACCGCACCTCCATGGGCTGCTACGAGAGAACCCTCGCACTTATACTTGAAAAGTATGCGGGCGCTCTTCCCCTTTGGCTCGCTCCCACTCAGGTTGTGGTTATTCCCGTCGTTGCGGACTTTGCAGAGTATGCAAAGAAGGTTACCGACACCCTTGCGGCAAGCGGTATCCGCGCAGAGCTTGACGACAGAAACGAGAAGCTCGGCTACAGAATCCGCGAGGCTCAGGTTTCAAAGGTTCCCTACATGGTAGTAGTAGGCGAGGACGAGATGAACGCAGGCAGCGTTACCGTCCGTGCAAGAGTTGAGGGCGAGGGCGGAAAGTTCGCGCTCGACGATTTCGTTGCAAAGCTCGTCGGAGAGATTGCAACCAAGAAGCACTGATAGGAGCGAATATGGTATACACTATTAAAAGCGACAAGCTTACAGCCAAGATAGAGAGCCGCGGAGCGGAGCTTATCTCCCTTGCCTCCAAGGAGCAGGAGTATATTTGGCAGGGCGGCGCGTGGAAGGACCATGCCCCCCTTCTCTTCCCTGCTTGCGGACGCATAGTCGGAAACACCTATACCTATGCGGGCAAGTCCTATACCATGGGCATACACGGCTTCGCCCGTGCGAGCGAGTTTGCACTTCATGAAATTTCGGATAACAGACTCGTGCTTGTGTTTAAGGATTATCCCGAGAGCTACGCAAGCTTCCCCTTTGAGTTCAGACTCGTAGCCGAGTTCGTGCTTGTCGGTGAGATGCTCACTGTCAACTTCACCGTTTACAACAACGACGAGAAGGCTATGCCCTTCATGCTCGGCTGGCATCCCGGCTTCGTGCTTTGGGGCGAGGGCGCGTTCGAGACCTTCGAGCTTGATTTCGGTGAGACGAACTGTGTAATTCATCACCCCACCACCGACACTAAGTTCATATCGGGTGCTATCGCATCATACCCCCTTAAGGACGGAAAATACAAGCTCTGCCCCGAGGAGATATATGCGCTTGATGCACTCATCTTCTCCGACACTCTCGGCAAGGTTAAGCTCTCAAGCCCCACCACGACCGAGCGCTCGGTAGAGGTGACCTGGTCTGAAAATCTGCCCTACGTTGCATTCTGGAAGTGGCCATCCGAGGATACAAGATACCTCTGCATCGAGCCTTGGTCCGGTCTTCCCGGTGACGGCGTGACCCCAGAGGTTTGGGAGAACAGACTTAACATCACCCTTGAAAGCGGTGACAGCGAAACCTTCACTTACACCGTTAAATGCAAATAATCCTTTACAATATTGCCGATTTCACCAGCTTGAAATCGGCAATGCTTTGGAGGTAACTCTTTGAAAAGAATAGGAAAATACCTTAAAGGGTACGTCAAGGAAAGCATACTCGGCCCGCTCTTTAAGCTCTGCGAGGCAACACTCGAGCTGATAGTGCCCCTGATTGTCGCCCTGATTGTCGACCGCGGCATTATGGGTGACGGTGGCAGCGGATATATCCTCTTGATGTGCGGCGTCCTCGTGCTGTTCGGCGCGGTTGGACTCGCCTTTTCGGTGATAGCACAGTACTACTGTGCAAAGGCATCGGTGGGCTTTGTCGCTAAGGTTCGCGGCGCTCTCTTTGACAAAATTCAGACTCTTTCATATACCGATATAGACAGGATAGGCGCGTCCACTATGATAACGAGAATGACGGCAGATGCATCTAAGGTTCAAAACGGCCTCAATCTCGCGCTCAGGCTACTTTTACGCTCACCCTTCGTCGTGTTCGGCGCTATGATCATGGCGTTCATAGTCGACCCCACCTCTGCTATATCCTTTGCGGCGGTTATACCCGTGCTTTCGGCGGTTGTGTTCGGCATAATGCTGATATCCATGCCGCTTTATAAGAAGGCACAGAGCGCAACCGACGGAATACTGCTTAAAACACGTGAGAACCTCTCGGGTGTTCGCGTTATACGCGCCTTCCGTATGGAAGACGAGGAACGCGAGGGCTTCTCTTTGGGAAGTGACGCTCTGACCGGCATACAGAAAAAGGTCGGAATGATTTCTGCGCTTCTTAACCCCCTTACCTACGTTATAATCAACCTTGCCGTGCTTTGGCTCATGGAGCTTGGCGCTATACAGGTTGATAACGGTGCGCTCAGCGCGGGCGAGGTGCTTGCGCTGTATAACTACATGTCGCAGATACTCGTCGAGCTGATAAAGCTTGCTAACCTTATAATCTCAATTACGCGCGCACTCGCAAGCGCGAGCCGTATTGCCGACGTGCTTGATCTGGAGTCGAGCGAGATGTCGGGGGAGGTGCGCTGTGGTACAGATGACGAGTACTCGGTCAGAATGCGCGACGTTTCGCTCACCTATCGCGGCGCAGGAGCGCCCTCTGTGTCGGGCATAAATCTCGACGTAAGGCGTGGCGAGACGGTCGGAATTATAGGAAGCACCGGCTCGGGCAAAACCTCTCTTATAAATCTCATCCCCGGCTTCTACCCTGCTACGGAGGGTGAGGTGCTTATCGACGGCGTTCCCGTCGGAGAATACGATACCTCAGTGCTGCGCTCCTCCGTCGGCATAGTTCCTCAGCGTGCAGTACTCTTCCGCGGAAGTGTCCGAGATAATATGAAGCTCGGCCGCGAGGAGGCTACCGACGAGAGCATCATAGAGGCTCTTAAGGTGGCGCAGATATACGATACCGTTATGGAAAAGGGCGGACTTGACGCCGAGATCGAGGAGGGCGGTCAAAACCTCTCGGGCGGTCAGAAGCAAAGGCTGACGATAGCCCGTGCGCTCGTCGGCTCGCCGAAGATACTCATACTCGACGACTCTGCCTCGGCGCTCGACTTCGCTACCGATGCTGCTCTGCGCCGTGCCATACGCGAAATGCAGGGGAAGACGACGGTGTTTATCGTTTCGCAGAGGACCTCGTCCATTATGCACGCAGATCAGATACTCGTGCTTGAGGACGGCGAGGCAGTAGGCCACGGCACTCACTCTATGCTTATTGACAGCTGCGAGGTATATCGCGAGATACACGAATCGCAGTTCGAAGGAGGTGCTAAGGTTGGCTAAAAAGATAGAAAAGGCAAATCCCGGCACTCTCGCGAAGGTGCTGGGATACATAGGCAGATACAAGCTGCTTCTACCCGTATCCATACTGCTTGCACTCGTTACCGTTGCGCTGACGCTCTATATCCCGATAATCGTCGGTGATATCATAGATATCATAGGCTCGGGAAGCATAGATTTCACACTTATCGCCGACAAGCTTCTCCTTGCGGCAATTCTCATCGGTGCTACGGCGCTTTCACAGTGGCTGATGAGTACGATAAACAACAGAATAGCCTACAACGTGGTCAGGGATATGCGTAAGGACGCCTTCAATAAGGTGACACGCCTCCCTCTCTCCTACATTGATACTCACGCTCACGGCGACACTGTGAACAGAGTTATAAACGATGCCGATCAGTTTGCCGAGGGCTTGCTCTTAGGCTTCACGCAGATGTTCACGGGCATAATCACCATACTCGGCACGCTCTTCTTTATGTTCTACATAAACTGGATAATTGCCCTGGTTGTTGTGGTGCTGACGCCTATGTCGCTTCTGATAGCGAAATTCATCGCATCGCGCACTCACTCGATGTTCAAGCTCCGCTCGGAGACCGAGGCAGAGACAACCGCTCTTATCGGCGAGATGATCGGTAACGAGAAGCTTGTGAAGGCGTTTGCATATGAGGAGGGGGCAAAGACGAGATTTGCCGAGGTTAACGGCAGGCTCGAGGGTGCTACCCTCAGCGCAATATTCTTCTCCTCACTCGTTAATCCTACCACCAGATTTATCAACAGCGTTGTGTACGCGGCGGTCGCGCTCACGGGCGCGCTTATCGCACTCGGCGGTGCCGATGCTGGTATAGTACTCACCATAGGCGAGCTATCCTGCCTTCTTGCGTACACCAATCAGTACACCAAGCCCTTCAACGAGATATCCGGAGTTATTGCGGAGTTCCAGAACGCACTTGCGTGTGCCTCTCGCGTCTTTGAGCTTATTGAGGCAGAGCCTGAAGCCTCGGACGAGGACGGGGGGCTTCTCGGAGTGGCCGAGGGAGCTATAGCTCTTGACAACGTATCCTTCTCCTACACTAAGGATAAGCCGCTTATCGAGGGTATCAGCCTGTCGGTGGAGCCGGGCATGAGGGTTGCTATCGTCGGGCCAACGGGCTGCGGGAAGACAACGCTCATCAATCTGCTTATGCGCTTCTACGACGTTGACGGCGGCGCTATAAAAGTAGACGGTGCTGACATTCGCACGCTTCGGCGCGACAGCCTGCGCGAGAACTACGGAATGGTGCTTCAGGACACCTGGCTTAAGTGCGGCACCGTAAGAGAAAACATAATAATGGGCAAGCCCGATGCAACCGAGGAGGAGATAATATCCGCGGCTAAGGCGGCTCACGCCCACAGCTTCATCAAGCGTCTGCCGAACGGGTACGATACCCATATCGGAGAGGGCGGCGAGGGGCTGTCACAGGGTCAGCGCCAGCTGCTTTGTATCACGCGCGTTATGCTTGCGCTCCCCCCGATACTCATACTTGACGAGGCAACCTCGTCGATAGACACGCGTACCGAAATAAGGATACAGAAAGCATTTGCCGAGATGATGCGCGGACGCACGAGCTTTATCGTCGCGCACAGGCTCTCTACCGTAAGAGAAGCGGATATGATCCTCGTTATGCGCGACGGACAGATTGTCGAGCATGGCACTCACGACGGGCTCTTAGAGCGCGGAGGCTTCTACGCCCATCTCTACGGCAGCCAGTTCCCGAGCGAGGTGACGGAATGAGTAACAGAAAGAAAATTTACAGTAAAATACTCTCTCTGCTTTCAAAGAATGCTCTCGCGAGAGAGGAGCTTATATCGGGCGTGGTCGATTATCTTATCGGCCCGTGTCCGGGCGGCGTATGCCCGATCGGTCCCGTTACCGAGGCTAGGGGCAGAGTTGGCGCGGTTATATCCGAGATGGAGGAAAACGGCGTTCTCATAGCCGAGGGCGGAAAACTTCTACTCGCCTCGTCAAGACCCGTGGCACTTCGCGCGGAGAGCTGCGAGAAGGAGATAATCGAGCTGCTCCGCGACAGGCCGCGCACCAAAATCGAAATACGAGAGGCTTTGATAAAGAAGTTCGGCACCGATAAGACCGCTACCAAAAAGGACGACAATATCCTCTTCACCCTTATCGGGCATGTGACTAAGAGGCTCGTTGGCTTTGGGCTTATCGTATTGAACGAGGGCAAGTACAGCATCTCGCCCGAGAAGACGGCGAGGCTTGGCGATATATCCGAGATGGCTACGCTCAAAAGCGAGCTTATCGCGAGGATACATGCGAAGGGCGGAGAGTTCTTCGAGCATTATATTCTCACTCTGCTCTCGAAGCATTTTGCCTCATTGGGAAAGCTTGTGACCGAGTGCTACGTTACGGGCGGCAGCGCCGACGGCGGCATCGACGGAATAATAAAGACCGTTGACCCTTTGGGCTTCCGCGAGCATCTTATGATACAGGCGAAAAACCGCCTTGAGCTGACTAACGAGACGACCGTAAGAAGCTTCTACGGTGCGGTGTGTGCGGCGCAGGGCTCTCGCGGAATATTTGCAACGACCTCGGATTTCCATCCCTCGGCGGCTAAATTTCTCGGTGGCATAGACAACTGCGTTGGGGTTAACTCCGACGTGATATTCAGGCTTGCCTGCGAGTGCGAGTACGGAGTGAAGCGCCGCGGCGGAAAATACACTATTGATACGAAAATACTCTGACATGGGTCAAAGTGATTTTATGTCGCCATGAGCGACGGAATGGAGATTTATGAATTACACAGAAGCTAAGGCAAGGCTTGACGCCCTGCTTGAGGATGCTAAGAGGACGCTCGATATGCCCGGTCTTATCGTTATGGCGGATACCGAGCTTGTAGAAAACACCATTACCCCCGACCAGAGCGAGCCCTTGCTTATACTCGGCGTGCTTGCACTCAGTGCAGAGGGCCTCGGTGAGGACGATACCTTCTACGTCTCCGCAGAGGCGAAGATTGAGGGCGGCGAGGTCGACGGGGAGGCTCTTGAGGAGGCTATTGTTGCCTTCAACACGCGCCTCGACGAGGCTCACGCAAGACTTGCTGCGTCCGAGGATATTGCAGCTACAATTCTCGATATGGGCCGCGAGATCGACGAGGAGCTTGAGAGGATCTATGCCGAGGAGGTCGCGAAGTCTGAGAGGGCTATGAAGCGCGACGTCAAGATGGCTATAATCGGCGCTGTCGGAATATTTGCGATAGTTATTCTCGCGGTCATTCTCTCGAAGCTGTTCTGATAGATATGACAGAGAGCAGCGAGGCTATTTCAAAAATCAGGGAGGCGGCGGAGCGCGCCGCACTTCCCTTCACCGAGCTTGGGCTTGGTACGGATATAGAGATGTTTTGCTATGACGCGCGTCTTCGCGAGACGGACGCAGAAAAAGCAAGGTATATATCCGCCATTCTCACCGTCAACCTCCCTGACAGTGAGGGAAAAATACACGAATACAGCCTGAACGTCGGCTGCGATGCTACGCGCCGAGGTGTGTCCGAGGAGTCGCTTGACAAGGCGATTCTCGACTTTGACGAGGAGTGCCGCAGGGTGTATGATATGCTCTCGGAGAGTGAGGACAAATTGGCTGTAATCGACGAGCTGTTCGCCGTCGGCGAGGCAGAATACGAGAAGCTGATCAAAAAGCTTAACCACATCAAAAACATACTCATTATAGGCTCGATAATAGCTATAGTGATTATAGTTGTGCTTAATATTCTATAGCAACCACGCCGCCCGCCGGCGGTGTATCGGAGTTTATATGGCGTTAGATTTTTCAAAGTATATGGGAAAGCGGCCGTCGAATTGCGAGAGCTGCGAGTTCTACGATTACGACGAGTATACCGATTCCTACACCTGCTCGCTCGCGCTGGACGAGGACGAGATGGTAGAGTACGTCTCGGGGTATACCAGGGATTGTAAATACTACCGCTACTATGACGAATATAAGAGCGTGCATAAGCAGATTTAGGGATTTTTAACAAAAAAAGTTTCAGATTTTTTATTTTTCACATTCGAGGAAACGAGAGAAAACGAGAGAAAACGAGAGCTTTTGCGAGTTCTCGTTTTCTAATTTGATTTTACTCGAAAAAGTTTCGGAAAACCTATTGACATCGGGTGGGCTGTATGCTATAATTAACAAGCTTGTAAAAAGACTTGTAAAATTTATGGAGGAAAACAAAATGTCCACTTTCATGGCAAAGGCAGAGACCATCGAGCGCAGATGGTTCGTTATCGACGCTGCCGGCAAGCCTCTCGGTAAGACCGCTGTTAAGGCTGCCAACATTCTTCGCGGCAAGCACAGACCCGAATTCACTCCCCATGCTGACTGTGGTGAGTACGTGATCATAATCAATGCTTCCAAGGCTGTTCTCACAGGTAGAAAGCTTGAGCAGAAGTATTATCGTCACCACTCCGGTTACATCGGCGGTCTGAAGGAGGTTCAGTACAAGACTCTTATGGCTACTCGTCCTGAGTTCGCTATGGAGCTTGCAGTTAAGGGTATGCTCCCCCACAACACTCTCGGTG
>CAYZZJ010000089.1:0-7461 GCA_964482885.1 uncultured Ruminococcus sp.
TTATAACACATATCTTAAATTCTGTCGAGTACCTTCGGTTTTCTCGTCCTGTTTTACCCATAAAAATATGCACCTCCAAAAGTGTCTAACTTTTGGGGTGCATATCATTGACGGGGGGATCTTTATTTTTGTGTACTTTTACTAAAAACTTTTAAGTATTTTGTACCCACCCACACGTAAAATGTTAAAACGCCGTCTTGACATAATTTGCGCGAGGTGGTATACTATTGAATGTAATAGTATATTAACGCGCGAGCGTTTTCATATTACCTTACCGCTTATACGAAAGGTTGGATACTTATGAGAAAGATTTGGATTTCGCTCACTGCCATAGCACTGATTGTTCTTATGGCATTCTCGCTCAGTGCCTGCGGCGACTCGGAGACTGCTATGGAGGCAGATATCGTACTCGGTGCGTCCTGTCAGTACGACGCGCAGGAGAACTCCGAGATTGCTAACACTGTTTTCGGCGAGGTTGGCTACTCCGACGCAATTGATTCTAATATTCCCGAGGTCGACGTGCCCGATAGCACGCCCGCTACGGTTGGTCTGCGCTTCGCTCTCAACCCTGCGAGAACGGCGTATAGAGTAGTTGGGTATAACACCGTCGGACTTCCTGCCGATACCGTACTCAGCGAGTCGGTGTACATACCCTACACCTATCTCGGTCTTCCTGTAATCGACATTGCACCTAATGCCTTTTACGGTGCTGCGGTTACGTCGGTTGCTCTGCCTAAGACCCTTCTCAGAATAAGTGACAGCGCCTTTGAGACCTCGACTCTCGCATCGATCGATATTCCCGCATCGGTTCTCTACATAGAGGACGGCGCGTTCGCACGCTGTCAGAACCTTACCTCTATTACGGTAGAGGAGGGAAATGCCAGATACAGCGTTATATCGAAGTTTCTTGTGGACGGCAACAGACTTATCCGCGGCTTCGGTGAGGCTGAGATAGACGCTTCCATTACCGAGATTGCAGATTACGCCTTCTCCGGCTGTAAGGCTATAAAGAACTTTACTATTCCCGCGACTGTTGAAGTAATCGGTGAGAGCGTATTCAGAGAGTGCCCCAATCTCAAGACGGTCACTATCAATGCGCTTGTAGATAAGCTTCCCAACTGCACCTTCCAGGACTGTCAGTTCCTTTATGAGGTTGTTCTTCCCGAGAGCATCAGCGTTATTGGACACGGCGCGTACAGAGCCTCCGGCATTGCTTCCGTAGTGGTTCCCGACACCGTTAAGTCCATAGAGAGCTATGCGTTTGCTGACTGCAAATCTCTTGTGGACGTCGAGATCATGGAGGGCGCGCTTACCGAGGTTGGAGGCGCCGCATTCGAGAACTGTGTTTCTCTTACTACGCTTCTTATACCCGAGGGCGTTACTCGTATCGGCGGTCATATGTGCATGGGCTGCACCTCGCTTTCCTACGTCAGCATACCCTCCACTATTAATATGATAGGCAGTGCCGCATTCTATGACTGCATCTCTCTTGAAACCCTTTACGTTCCTAAGGCTCTTGAGTATATGGGCACCTGCGTGGCTTACGGCGCTTCCGACAAATTCCGCTTCCAGTTCGAGCTTGGATACATTCCTGCCACCAGCAAGTGGACCGGCGGTTGGAATTACCGTTTCATTGAGAACGGCTTGGCAAGTGATAAGGCTTCTATAGTTATTCATACGTTCAAGTATGATCTCGGTGTCGAAAGACCCTTGTAAGCATTTATAAGAAACAATACCCGCTGCGGCTTGTGCTGCGGCGGGTGTTTTATTTTCTCTTTACCGCAATCCTATTCTTCTTTTCCTTCGTGTGTCATATTCTAATATGTAGTAAAGAATAAAGCCCGTGGAGGAAGATATGAGGTCGGGGAGCAAATTTATTATCAACGGAATTCTGGCAAGCCTTGTCGGCATAGCACTTCGCACCGTGACGCTTATATTCGGCGCGTACATATCGCGTACGGTGGGTGCTGAGGGCGTTGGACTGAATACGCTTGTTATGAGTGTATACAGCTTTGCACTTACCTTCGCCACCTCGGGCGTCAGTCTTACGGTCACTCGCCTTGTTGCTGCACATATAGGAGAGGGAAGGGAGTGCGATATAGGACGCACAATGCGTGGAGCTACCGCGTATGCGCTTGCGTTTTCTTCTGCTGCGACTGCCGTCTTGTGCTTTTCGTCGGGACTTCTCGCTACCGCCTTTCTTGGTGACCGCCGCGCGGTGTTCTCGCTCCAGATACTCTCGCTATCACTGATACCCTCTGCGCTTTCCGGTGTTATCGGCGGCTACTTCATAGCGCGGAGAATGGTTGCGCGAGGGTCGCTTGTACAAATACTGTCACAGCTGTTCCGTATACTGACAACCGTAGCGATGCTTGCAGGGGCGGTGCGCGGAAGTGTAGAGGACTCTGTGGGTGCGCTGGCGATTGGAATAACGCTGACCGAATTTGTTACACTCGCTATGTACCTTATATTATATATTATCGAGCGCCTGAGATACGCCTCGTGGCGCAAGGGTACGGATATAAAGTCGGTTGCGAGGACGGCGCTACCGCTTGCAGCCTCTGCATACATAAGGGCGGGGCTTTTATCTCTTGAGCATGCTATAATTCCGCGCCGCCTTGAAAAAAGAGGAGAAAGCCTTTCCTCGGCTCTCTCCTCCTTCGGTAGCCTGCACGGCGCGGCGCTGCCCGTCGTTACCTATCCTATGACGCCGCTAAGCTCCTTTGCTGGACTTTTGCTACCTGAGTTTGCCGAGACCGAGGCGTCGGGCAATGCGGCGAGGCTGGAGCGCATAGCGCGCCGCGCCATATCTCTTACGCTCGCATATGCCATAATCGCGGCGGTTACTCTTTTCAGCTTTTCCGAGGAGCTTGGCTACGCCGTATATGGCACCTATGCGTCGGGATACTTTATCTCAATACTCGCCCCCGTTATTCCCGTAATGTATATAGACCACGTTGTGGATTCAATGCTTAAGGGAATAGGTGAGCAGGTATATTCCATGTGGGTCAACATCGCAGATTCCGCACTTTCGGTCATTCTCGTGTGGCTGCTTATCCCCATCTTTGGTATAGAGGGCTATGCCATTGTCATTATAATAATGGAAGTATTCAATCTCACCCTCTCGTATATGCGCCTCGGAAAGCGGATAAGGCTACGGATAAATGCGGTGGAATCTCTCCTCATTCCCGCGATAGCAGCGGCGTGTGCGGCACTTATCGCAGATGCGCTGTTCGTAAGCGCCGCATCCGCCGTGAGCTGGCTTTTAGTACTTAAGATAGTATTTTCGGTTTGCCTGTACGCAGCGCTTTACATACCGCTCACGGCGGCGTACAGACTGATTTTCAGCTTGCGAGCAGGGAAGTGAGCGCACTCATGCTTGCGGTGCCGAGTATTGCAAAAAATGCGGCGCGCCACCTGTCATACACCTCGTCGTCCGGTATAAGCTCATCTATCACAACGAACAGCATCGTTCCGCCCGCGAAGGCGAGCGTGAAGGGAAGCACGGGTGCTGCAAGCTCGGAGGCGAAGTGTCCGAGCAGAGTCCCAAGCACCTCCGCCGCACCACCCGACAGCGTCAGCAAAAACGCCTTGTGAGGCTTCATACCGGCGGACAGCATAGGAAATACGGTTATCATTCCCTCGGGGAGATTGTGTAAGGCTATGCCGAGCGTTACTGCTATAGCGTCGGAGGTGTTACCCGTGCCAAAGCTCAATCCCGCCGCAATCCCCTCGGGAAAGTTGTGTATAGCCATAGCTATGGCTAAAAGCAGAGCAGAGCGCGTGCCCTTGCCGCAATATGATATTGGGATAAGTCTTTCTGTCAGGTGTATACATAATCCGCCGCAAAATAGGCCGATGATTGCCAAAAGCATCTCGTATAATCCACCCTCGAAGGCAGGCGATATAAGGCCCGAAAATGCGGCGGTCAGCATAACTCCTGCGGCAAAGGAGATTATCCCGGCACAGTGCTTTTGTGCCTGAGCGCGGAAGGCAAAGCCGAAAAACGCCCCTACCGCAGTTGCCCCGCCAACCGCCAGCGCACATAATAGTACAGTTTTCATAAAAATCCTTAAAAGAAATAAAGGACCGTCCGCGAGCTACGCTCTTTAGACAGTCCTTCGTTTTCTTTATACTTTATTGTTTTAGCGTTCTTCTTCGTCAGAATTTCCGTCGCTCTCATCGTCCTCGCTCGCGCGATTGTCGATGATTCTCAGCTCGTTGATTCTTCTGCCCTCCATCTTCAGCACCTTTACGGAGAGGCCGAGAGCCTCAAAGCTATCTCCCTCATCGGCAATTTTACCGAGAATATCCATAGCCCAGCCGTTAACGGTTAAGGCGTCGCTTTCCTCGTCGTCCTCGGGGATCTCTATATCAAGCTCATCGAAGAGCTTTTCGAGATTAGCCTTTCCGGACACGATATATTCGTTGTCGGAAACCTTATCTATATCGAGTACGATCTCATCATGCTCATCCCAGATTTCTCCTACGATCTCCTCAAGAATATCCTCAAGGGTAACTATACCCGCAGTAGAGCCGTACTCATCGGATACGACCGCAAGGTGCAGCTGCTTCTCCTGAAGATCCTTCAGAACGTCATTGATCTTCTGGGTCTTGGTGATGTATATTACGGGCTTAACTATTTCCGTAATGGGCGTATCGGAGTTGAGGGACAGAGTGAAGAAGTCCTTATAATATACTATGCCGATTATGTTGTCGAGGTCACCCTCGTATATCGGTATTCTCGAGAATCCGGACGCGGAGAATACTTTTGCCATCTCCTCCTTGGTAACGTCGGTGCTGACGGCGGTTATGTCTATTCTGGGTGTGAATATCTCGCTGACCTCAAGGTCGTTAAACTCGATAGCACTCTTGATGAGCGTGCTTTCCTGCTCGTCGATTCCGCCGTCCTCCTCGGCCTCCTCGATGATGGAGATAAGCTCCTCCTCCGTCATGCCCTGCTCCTCCTCGTTCTTGAAAATCTTGAAGAGCAGCTTCTGCATGCCCTTGAAGACGATGCTTATCGGCCAGAGCAGATAGAGAAGCGCACGGATAATGGGAGCAGAGAACATCGAGAACTTCTCGGGGAATTGCTTTGCGAGGGTCTTCGGAACTATCTCGCCGAGTATGAGTATAACGAGCGTCATTACAACGGTGGATACCGTAGTGCTGATACCCTCGTCTTTTATAATCTTAGCGAACATTACCGTCGCGATAGACGTTGCAAGAATGTTAACTATTGTGTTACCGATAAGGACGGTAGATAGGAGAGTGTCGTAGTCATCGGCGAGCTTCAGAACAAGCTGAGCTCTCTTATTTCCTTTTTCGGCATATCCCTTCATTCTTATTCTGTTGAAGGTGGAGAATGCGGTCTCGGTAGCCGAGAAGTACGCATACATTACCGAGCAAAAAATTACGATGCTAAGCAATATTTCCATGATAGTGAGTTGTTTCTTGTTTTTCCCGCTTTCTCGGGAAACTTAAAGCCTTTCTTTATGTAAAAATATTTTCTCCACCGCAGTGGGAATTGAGTACGCGCCGGAGCTGTGATTTTGAGAAGCAAAAAAAGGCGTAGCCATACCCGAAGATGTGGCTAAGCCTTGATGTTAAACGTATAAAGCGATACTAAGACAATTGTCCGCGTCCGCGTCGTCGTCCATATTTCCTCCAAAAAAATCAGTGCCATGCACACCGCATGGGCATCGTACGGTAAGCATTATAGCACATTTGATTTGCTTTGTCAAGGGGGAGAAGAAAAAGCGTGATACACAATCAGAGAAGAAAAAGCGTGATACACAATCTCATATCGAACGCTATGGATATGATCCTCTGCTCGGATAAGCTCATGCTTTGTCGCGGATAAAAAATCCGGGTATTATTCAGCATATGTTCATTGACTTTTTGTGCCCTTATGATGTATAATATTGTGTTGGAAAATATGATATAGCGCGTAGCTCGCGCGGAAAGGAAAAAATGCTCAAAACACTTATGAAGAGCATCAGGGAGTATAAGCTACCCTCGATACTCACACCCGTGCTCGTTTTCTTTGAGGTAATAATCGAGTGCATTATACCTATGGTAATAGCTGAGCTTGTCAACAAGCTGCAGTCCGAGAGCGGTATGCGTATAGAGGACATACTTATATACGGCGGCATCGTAGCCCTCCTTGCCATGCTCTCGCTCACCTTCGGCTCTCTTGCAGGTATTACCTGCTCGACTGCGTCCTGCGGATTTGCGAAAAATCTCAGACGCGACATGTTCGTTGCAACGCAGGGCTTCTCGTTTGAGAATATAGACAAGTTCTCAACCTCATCTCTCGTTACCAGGCTTACAACCGACGTTACAAACGTCCAGCAGGCGTATATGATGGTTATCCGTACGGCTGTCAGAGCGCCCTTTATGTTCATATTCGCTATAGTCATGGCTTTCGTTATGGGTGGCGGTATGGCGTGGATATTCCTCGTCGTTGTTCCCATACTTTTATCGGCTCTCGTAGCCATAACCTGGCGCGTTATGCCTCTTTTCCGCAGAGTGTTCAAGAAGTACGACAGGCTCAACGCCTCCGTGCAGGAGAACGTGAAGGGAATAAGAGTGGTAAAATCCTTCGTTCGCGAGGACTATGAGGAGGAGAAGTTCGGTACAGCCTCTGCCGAGGTGTGCAAGGACTTTACCCGTGCCGAGCGGATTCTCGTTATTCAGAATCCCACGATGCAGCTTTGCCTGAATATCGTTATGGTGTTCGTGCTTTCCTTCGGCTCTTATACAGTTGTGTCGAGCGGTGGAGAAGCGCTTAACGTAGGACATCTGTCCGCGCTGCTCACCTACGGCTTTATGATACTCTCGAGTCTGATGATGCTCTCGATGATATTCGTTATGATCACCATGGCGACCGAGTCGGGACGCAGGATTGCAGAGGTTATAAACGAAAGCTCCACTCTCGCAAATCCCGAGAACCCCGTGTATACCGTTGCCGACGGCTCGGTTGATTTCGAGGACGTTTTTTTCAAGTACTCCAAAACCGCAGAGCGTTACGTTCTCTCCGACATTGATCTTCACATAGCCTCGGGTGAAACCATAGGCGTAATAAGCGGCACAGGTGCGTCCAAATCCACGCTCGTTCAGCTTATATCAAGGCTCTACGATGCCACCGAGGGCGTAGTTAAGGTCGGCGGTGTCGACGTGCGCGACTACGATCTCGAGGTGCTACGCGACAGCGTAGCTGTAGTTCTGCAGAAGAACGTGCTGTTCTCGGGTACTATAGCCGAGAATCTCCGCTGGGGAAATAAGGACGCCACCGACGAGGAGCTGCGCGAGGCTTGCCGTATGGCGGCTGCAGACGAGTTCGTAGAGTCCTTCCCGGACAAGTACGATACCTACATCGAGCAGGGCGGTGCTAACGTATCCGGCGGTCAGAAGCAGCGCCTTTGCATAGCGCGTGCGCTCTTAAAGCGTCCTAAAATA
>CAYZZJ010000090.1:0-7445 GCA_964482885.1 uncultured Ruminococcus sp.
TAAAAGGATTCACCATCCGAAAGCCTTGGCATCCTGCATCCATTTACCTTGGGCATGGTCTGATGGAAAGCGGTATCAAAAACAAGGACCTGAGGAGTCTTGGGCATTACCGCAAGACAGCCCTTGATACCCATGATGTGTGCGGGGGTGTGAAGAGGTGCGTAGGATACACACTTACCGAGAGTTTCCATAACCTCGTCGGTTACAAGCACGGACTCGCTGAAATATGCACCGCCATGCACTACTCTGTGGCCGATAGCCTCGATTTCGTCAACGGACGAGATACAGCCTACGTTAGCATCAAGAAGCGTATCAACTACCAGCTGCATAGCCTTAGAGTGATCCGCAAGAGGGGTCTCGTTCACGTACTCGCCCTTACCTGCGGTCTTATGAACGATGCGCGAGCCGTCAATACCGATACGCTCGCAGTTACCCTTTGCCAAAACGTCATTAGTCGCAGTGTCGAAGAGCTGATACTTAAGTGAGCTCGAGCCTGCGTTTACAACAAGAACCTTCATTAGTCTACTCCTTAAGAATTTTATAACATACATATTATACACCCGACGGTCAAGGATTGCAACCGTTGGTGAAAAATATTTTTGAAAATTCCTCTATGAAAGGCGGATAATATGAGCATCGTAGCCATTATTTGTGAATATAATCCCTTTCATAGCGGTCATAAGTACCACGTAGACGAGGTACGCCGCATATTCGGCAAGGATACTGTAATCATCGCTCTTATGAGCGGGAACTTCACTCAGCGCGGAGAGATAGCAATAGCAGATAAATATCTTAGGGCAAGATGCGCGGTTGACTGCGGTATTAACCTTTGCCTTGAGCTTCCCTTCCCTTATTCAATGTCGAGCGCAGAGGTGTTCGCGCGCAGCGCGGTCCACATCCTCGATAAGCTAGGCGTCGTTGACTATCTCTCGTTCGGCAGCGAAAGCGGAGATATCAATGCGCTCAGCGATGCTGCAAAGCTGATGATGAGCGCCGAATATCAGCGTGCGCTCTCCAAGCTCATTGACGAGTCGGAAAGCAAGGATATCGGCTATCCGAAGATGTGCGAGATAGCATTCGAGCGCGTAAGCGGCGGCAAAGGCATGGGTGTTTCGCTCACGCCTAACAACATTTTAGCACTGGAATATATCAAAGCTTTATACAGCATAAAAAGCACTATTAAGCCACACACAATCACTCGTATGGGCGCAGGCTACAACAGTGAGGCAATAGGCGAGGAGTGTCATCAAAGCGCAACAGCAATCCGTAGCGGAATAATCAGCGGCAACAGTTCTGCCCTTGATTACATTCCGAAAAATGCGAAAAGTGCATTATCAGATGCGCTTGACCGCGGAGAGTGGCCCTGCCGAGAGGATCTGCTGTCCGCTGCTGTAATATCATCATTCAGGTTAAATTCTCCGGATTCGTCTGACGGGATACAGGACGTTTCCGGCGGTTTATATTATCGCCTTAGAGCGAAGAGCTTTGAGGTTAACACGATTACAAATTTGATCCGTCTTTGTGAAACCAAGAAGTACACGTCAGCCAGGTTAAGGCGCGCTGTATGGTATTCGTTTTTCGGCGTAACCTCCTCCGAAATATCAGAATACCCGGCGTATACCCAGCTGCTTGCTACTGACGGTCTCGGCAGAGCCGCGCTCAAAAGTATTAAAAAGAAAAGCGACTTCCCCGTCCTCACAAAGCCTTCTAAGCTTGATATGCTTGACGATAGCGCGAGAGGACAAAAGGCAAAATCTGACAGGGCGGACTCCGTCTTTCAGCTTACCAAGCCCACCCTAACGGGCGGCAATTATTCGCTTACAGCCACTCCGTACGTAAAACAGGACGATTTGTGCGATACTTTCACAGAACACTAGTTTTGTCGAATGTATTTACAGCGCAAGGCATCTTTGGTATTATGTTGACGGAGCGGACAAGCACGCCGTCGCTTTCAAATTTCAAGAAAGGAGATTTATTATGTTAAACGCAAACGGTGTTGACAACAAGGAATTCCTTGAGTACAAGGGCAGACCCCTCGTGCGTCAGGGAGAAGAAATTTTCTACGGCGATCTGTCGGAAAAGTTCTACATTTACATGATGATCATGAATGAAAAGGATGCCGCAGGCAATTCCATTCCCGATAAGATTATGGTACAGCTCTGCGACAGCGAAACCAAGCGCCCCAGCAACCAGAAGATCGTTGTTGGCTTCAAGGAGGCATTTGAATTTGCAGATGCCTGGCTCGAAAGGTTTAATAAGTAATTAAATCGAAGTTATGCGTGCGCTCTGTATATTGAGCGCAAGGAGGTTAAAATGGAATCCAAGAAAAACGGCAACCCTGCCAAATTGGTTGCTTTTTTTCTCGTTGTCACTGTGCTTATCGCAGCAATCGCCTTTTCGGCGAGTGGGTGGCAAGGAGATGCTTTAGGAAAGCCGGATAGCGGCAATTCCGATGCCGACGGTGATGAGTCGGAAAACGGAGATGCCGATGAAAATAAAGACGGCGAGGGTAACGGAGAAGAAACACCCGTCACACCCGTCACACCTATTTACACACACTACGTCAGCGGACTCGAAATAACCAAGGAGGAGTCCCTCTTAAAGCCACTTTGTATAGTCTTTGACACAGAAGCGCCAATGTACGGAATATCTTCATCCTTCCTTACGGTAGAAATACCAACAGAGGACGGTAAGACCCGTTTGTTGGCGTTTTCAAATGATGCAACCTCTAAGGGAAAACTCGGCTCTATTGCACCGACAAGGAAATATATTTCTAATATTGCGGGATATTTCGGCGCGGTGCTTGTATCAGCGGGCGAGGATGACAAATTTGAGTATTCGGGTGTCAATAACCTTGATACTCATATTGATTTCACAAGCGAAAGCGGCTATCACTACACGGAATACGCCAGGTACTCGTACACCAACGAGGCCCTTCTGAATGCTTATATAAAAAACAATGGGGTAAGCACAGTCAGGGATACCGATATACGCGTCCCGTACGTTTTCAAGGCCGAAAGCTCCGAAATTAAGGCAAACGAGAGTGAAGGAACAGCAGCCGATACGGTGCTTATATCCTTTGACAAAGGCTCAACCACAGAACTTTTCTTCTCCGATGCCAACGGCAAATACCGTATGAAGAAAAATTCAAGCTCCGTAACAGATAGACTGAATGACATGGAGCTTCTCTACGACAACATATTTATTCTATACGGAGACTCGATCACGCATGAAACTATGGATGCGACCCAACTGATATTCGATACGGTATCGGGCGGCGTTGGATATTACGCTACGGGCGGCAAAGCTGTAAAAATTAATTGGTCGACGAACGATGCGGGCGAAATGATATTTACCGACGAGGGCGGCGAGGTGCTTGCCGTAAATCCCGGCACGTCATATATTGCCTTTGCAAAAGCATCGCAGATGAGCAACACAAAGCTCAGTTAATTTGACCTGCAATAGCTTAATCAACTATACATCTCTATAAAATCAAAAGGTTCTTATCACACGGGCTAGCTCTGGATAAGAACCTTTTATTTATAAGCTACCCCTCCATTTGCTTTCCGAGGAATACACCTGCGGTCTGGATAAGCTTGGACTCGGTTTCGTTAGATATCCTTGACGACTGTGGGCTGTCATAGGCTACAGCAGACACTACGCAGCCTACCACGTCACCCTCACTCAAAATAGGCATAGCGCAATTTACGTAGTGAGAGCCACCGTCGTGGCTTATTGCAATCGCCTCGGTCCCCTCGGTACGCACGTAAAGCGATCTCGCTTCTGCTATTTCCTCAAGGCCGCGAGATATCTTTCTGTCGAGATACTCCTTCTTTGATGCACCGGACACTGCAATTATCTCATCTCTGTCACATATAAATATCGGCATGGACGAGGTTTTCTGAAGGGCATCTGCATACTCAGATGCAAAATTCTGAAGCTCGCCTATAGGCGAATACTTCTTAAATATTACCTCACCTTCCCTATCTGTGTATATCTCGAGCGGGTCGCCCTCCTTGATCCTGAGTGTTCTGCGTATTTCCTTAGGAATGACTATTCTGCCAAGATCGTCTATACGGCGAACAATTCCCGTTGCTTTCATATATATAAATCTCCTTAATATACATATTTGTACAGTTAGTATTTGCGCCGCGACGAGATTTATACCGATTGTGTTTTTTCAAAAAATGAAAAAAAAGAGATGCCGAGCATCTCTTTTTTATATGAGCTTTTTCACCCCTGCTTGCCGCTGCGCTTAGGATCAACGGAGCAAAGAACAAAGCCTATAATATTCGCCTCTACACCCGAAAGCACGCGTATAGCCTCGGAGATAGAATTAACGTCTGAACGATCGGCTTTGACGGCAAGAAGATAACCGTCGGTATATCCGCTGAAGAACACGGCATCTGTAACGGAGTTTACCGCGGGCGTATCAATAATTACGTAATCATAGCCCTCATCGCAAAACTCAGCAAGGTGCTGCATGGCAGATGATGAGAGGAGCGCGGTAGTATTCGTATGCGCGGCTCCCGACGTAAGGACGTCGAGGTTCTGATAAATCGACGGTACTACGCTCGGCACCTCGTCCATACCTGCAAGGAACTCGCTAAGACCGTGGACGCCCTCCGTACCTATATTCATGAGTGATGCCACAGACGGTGTACGCATATCCGCATCAATGAGAAGTATACGCGCACCCGGGGAGGTTGTAGCAATAGTGTAGGCGAGGTTAATGGCAATCGAGCTTTTTCCTTCTCCTGCGACCGCGCTGGTAATCACAAGCTTCTTACACTTGCTTTCAATGGGAAGGTACATGATATTGGTATAAAGGGCGCGATAAGCCTCCTTTACAGCAGCAGGAGAGTCCTCGGTTATAATGCGCTTGGCATCTACCGTTATATCACCGTAGGCGCGTGATTTACTCATTTACAGCTCCCTCCTTTGCTGAATTTTCAAGAAGAACGTCCTGACTCGGGATAACGCCGAGAATGGGAATATCGAAATAATCCTCAAGCTTCTTTCTATCATGCACAACAACGTCAAACATAGCTACAATGTAGATCACAACCATGCTGGCAACCGCACCGACAAGTATACCGATCATGGCGTTCTTGACTATCCCCTTATCATTAACCGAGGTGGCCAGAACGGGGGACTCTATCTTAGTGATACTGATATTTTGAAGGTTCTGAGCGAGGAAGTCCTTTATAGGGGCACTCTCCTGCGTTTCGTTATCCGGGAGCATATAGCTGACAAGAACCTCAGCAATAGCAAGAGATTTACGCGCGTCGGTGGTCGTAACCGTCATGGCAAACGAGCCTGTTTCGGTGCTGGATATAGATATTGCACCCTTCAGCTCGGACCAACCTATATTCCACTCTTCCTCAGGATACTCTTTATTTACGCTGTCCGCAAGTGCCTCAAGCAGGTCACGCGTAGCAAAATGCTCCTGTACGATTTTAACAATATCGTAGGCAAGCTCAAGATCGCCCTTGCTGATGGCGGTGGAGTTGGTTACTCTGAATTTCGCGGTCGAGGTATAGGTATCCCTCTTGAAGAGCATTGCGTATCCGCCAAGGACAACGCCAAGCACCACAGCACATATCACTATAAGCCAAAGCTTCGGCAAAAAGATGCCGACAAGATCCTTGATGCCTATTTCTTCGTTGCGTTTTTTCATATAGTACCTCATAGTACGCGTGTTACACGCGTGAGTTAAACTTCCTTAAATGGCAGAAATACGGGAGTAAACGTACCCCCGTATTTCCGCGAACGGCATACAAATGCCAACCAAAATCGGCCGACATGCATAGCCGAAGCGCTATGGTGTTTTAATTTGCAGGAGCTACAACCTCGTTATACGCGGTAGACTCCTTGTTCTGAATGTCGCCTGCTACAGCAAGCTCCTCGTTCCAAACGTTATCGCCCTCGGTGATGGTGTTATAATACGCTATGAAAGCATTACCTGTGTAAAGCATATTCATCTCGTAAGGATCGTCCATATCAAGGATAGTAGCGACGTCGTCCTCATTAAGGCTGTAGTGAGCATTAACTACACCGTACTGAAGAAGATTTCTGAACTCAACGTCGGTATTGATAGAGTAAATAACCTCGATACAACGCTTATAATGCTCTGCGTTCTGCGCATCGGTGCCCGCCTGCTTGATTATACCGAAGGAGCTTGCATGCGCCTCCTCCGCGGAAATAACGGGAGCGGTAGCGATGCACTCGTAGCCTGCAGCGATATATGCATTTCTGTCAAGATACTGAGTAGGAAGATTATCGTCCTCGGTAGTGAGAACGCAATTTGCAATATCGGCATCGGTATAGCCTGCGTCGATCAGAGCATCTCTATAGGTATCAAGCCTCTCGATAAGAGCGTTATAATGCTCGCTGTCCTTCGTCATCGTCTTGATCTTCTCATCGGAGAAATTGAGGAAGTGAGCAATCTCCTTATTAACCATAACGTACTTGTAATCACCAACAACGCGGTTGTTGGGAACCACGTATCTTACGCCAAGGGCGTTGCCCTCCTCCTTAACCTCGGAGGCGCTGAGAAGAGCGGAATTAATTACGTCAGGGTTGTTAAGTCTACCAAAGTCGGTAGAGTTGAAATAACTGTTAAGTGCAAGCAGAGATCCGGCACCGTAGAGCGAGTCGAACATTGCTTTGCTGTTGATAAGAACTATATCAGCCTTATCAGCGCCGCTTGCAGCAAGAGCGGTAGCAAGATCGCCGTCCTCCTTATTGTAATCGGATTCCTTAATGAAGTGGATATCCAGGGAGGTGTTATACTTATTTTCAAGATAGGTGTTTATCGAGCCGGTAACCGAGGTAATCGCGGTTTCGGTTGTACCATCACCCGTAATTATGTAGAAATCGAGGGTGATACGATCTCTGACCTCTACCTGATACTGCTCGTAGTATCCACCAAGGTCGGCACCGATATCTTCCTCTGCGCATCCGACGAGAAGAAGGCAACACATCACCGCACATAGAAGAAGACTTATAATTTTTCTCATGACAAGCACGTCCTCCGAAGAAATTATTTACTTAAAATATTGTACTATATATTTTAAGGAAAGTCAATAGTATTTCAAAATGTTTACATTTCGATCTGATAAGACCGAAAAATCAGTTTGCAAGATAATCCTTAAGCGCCTTGGATCTTGAGGGGTGACGGAGCTTACGAAGCGCCTTAGCCTCTATCTGTCTGATACGCTCTCTTGTGATCTTGAACTGACGTCCAACCTCCTCGAGCGTTCTGGGTCTTCCGTCGTCGAGACCGAAGCGAAGCTTGATTACCTGCTCCTCTCTTTGCGTGAGGGTGTGGAGTATGTTGCGGAGCTGCTCGCGAAGAAGCGAGTTAGAAGCGCTCTCCGAGGGAGCGGGAGAATCGTTATCCTCAACGAAGTCGCCAAGGTGGCTGTCCTCCTCCTCGCCGA
>CAYZZJ010000091.1:0-7377 GCA_964482885.1 uncultured Ruminococcus sp.
CCGTGAGCAGCCTTAACGCGCTCGAGTGCGTAGGTGAGAAGCTCCTCCTCCATCTTCATAACGTCCTCGAAGGAATCAATATAGGAGAACTCGAGGTCAAAGCCGGTGAACTCGGTTGCGTGCTTATTGGTATAGGACTTCTCAGCTCTGAATACGGGGCCTGTCTCGAAGATGCGCTCAAGGCCCGAAGCCATAGCCATCTGCTTATAGAACTGAGGCGACTGCGCGAGATATGCGTTGCCGTCAAAGTACTTGACCTCGAATACGTCGGAGCCGGACTCACTCGCAGCTGCGATAAGCTTCGGTGTATGTATCTCGACGAAATCTCTCTCGACGAGGAACTCACGCATAGCGGCGGTGAGAGTGGTCTGAAGCTTGATCATAAGATGATTTCTCTCGCGGCGAAGGTCGATCCATCTGTAATCCATACGAACGTCGATATCAGAGTCGTCCTTGATGGGGAGCGCCTCGGATATGGACTCAACGCGCATAGAGGTGGGATACATCTCAATGCCGCCAAGCTTAACGTACTCGCTCGCAACAACCTCGCCCTCGAAGGTAACAACCGACTGAGGAGTCAGCGTGTCAAGCATCTCGAGCATCTCGGGATGCTCGTCCTTGATAACGGTAACCTGCATCTTACCCGTAATGTCGCGCACCACGATGAACGCCATACTCTTCTTGTTTCTGAAATTCTCGACAAATCCGGATATACGGTGTGTGCCGGGAGTGATGTCCTTGATATAGCTTCTTTTCATGTTGGTCCCCTTTTATGTATGCGCCCTGTGCGGGCGCGAATTTATTGCTTAGATAATTATATATTATATTGCGATGATTGTCAAGTACCTTTAGGACTTAGTGTAAAGCAAACGGCAAAAGCAGGAAATCGTGGATAAATTCATATTATTCAGTGGATTTTACCGTGATAAGCTTTATTTTCTCACATTTTCCGCCAAAATACGAAATAAATCAAAAATTGCAAATTTCGGCTGTAAAATTCGTACCTTAATCTTTGATTTCTGCTATTTTCCTACATTCCCGCGCTTTTGTTATATCTGATCCTTGCCGTAATAAAGCTCGCGCTTTTCCTCCTCGGAGAGCTGATCGATATCCATACCCGCCCTCATAGCCGTCCAGGCTCTGTTGGGTACGGGAGGATTGAAGGCAGGGAGGGATATCTCGGGAGAGTTGATGCCGGGGGTGGAATTGGTTTCATGGCCCTTATCGTATCTGTCGGTGGGCGGTGCTTCTTTTTTATTCATATTATTCTTTTGCTTTGACATAAAAAAACTACCTTTCCGAGGCACGCGGCCTCGTAAGGTAGTTTTAGTAGCTTTTATTTAAGTTATTCTTTTGAAAAACGGCATCGATCAGCCAATTACTTGAAATACTTAACCATAGAGCTGAACATCTTAATATCGTATTCGCCGACGACGTTTCTGTAAAGACCGGGGGCTATGCGCTCGGAGTGACCCATCTTGCCGAAGACACGGCCGTCAGGAGAGGTTATACCCTCTATCGCAAGAGCCGAGCCGTTGGGGTTGTAGTCTATATCGTAGGTCGCGTTGCCGTCGAGGTCAACGTACTGTGTGGCGATCTGACCGTTCTTGATCAGCTCAGCAACCACCGCATCGCTTGCGAGGAATTTACCTTCACCGTGAGAGATCGGTACGTTATATACCTCGCCTACCTCGGTAAGAGCAAGCCAGGGTGACATATTCGAGGCTATGCGAGTTCTTACTATCTTCGACTGGTGGCGCGCGATGTTGTTGAAGGTAAGCGTAGGACAGGACTCATCGGTGTCGATGATTTTGCCGTAGGGCACAAGTCCCAGCTTCACAAGAGCCTGGAAGCCGTTACAGATACCGCACATAAGTCCGTCGCGACGCTCGAGAAGATCGGTCACAGCAGCCTTTACCGACGCACCCCTTAGGAACGCCGTAATAAACTTACCCGAGCCGTCAGGCTCGTCACCGCCCGAGAAGCCGCCGGGAATGAATATCGCCTGCGACTCACCGATTTTGCGTGTAAACAGCTCCGCAGAGCGTCTTATACCGTCACCCGTGAGGTTGTTCACAACGAATATCTCGGCATCTGCGCCCGCGTCCATAACCGCCTTTGCAGAATCGTACTCGCAGTTAGTACCCGGGAATACGGGGATAAGCACCTTAGGACGGGCGCACTTGATTGCGGGTGCCCTACGTGCGCTCGCGCTGTAGCTGACGTTCTCGACGGGAGCCTTCGGGCTTTCGATATTACAGGAATAAACGCTCTCGAGCTTGTCCTCGTACGCAGCGTTAAGACTATCCGCAGCTATACTCTCGCCGCGATAGCTGAAAAGACCGTCGTCGGTGGTATATCCGATAAGCCTGCCCGCGCGGCAATGCTCCTCCTTGCAGTCAACCTCAAGAATAAAGGAGCCGTATGCGTAGCCGAATATATCTGCCATAGTGAGAGAATCGTCAAGCTTAAAGCCGTAGCCGTTACCCATAGCCATCTTAGCGACAGCCTCTGCAACACCGCCGACGGTGGGGGTATAAGCGGCAAGGATCTTGCCCTTAGCCCTGAGCTTCGCAATCTTATCAAATACGGCAATAAGAGAATCAACCTTGGGAAGCCCGTCCTCACCGTACTCGGGCGTTATCATAACGACCTTGCTGCCCGCTCTCTTGAACTCGGGGGAGATTACGTTATCAACCTTATCGGTTGTTACCGCGAAGGATATGAGTGTCGGAGGAACGTCAAGCGACTCGAACGAACCGCTCATCGAGTCCTTGCCGCCTATGGCGGCAACGCCGAGATCCATCTGTGCGCGGAATGCACCGAGCAGGGCGGACATAGGCTGTCCCCATCTCTCGGGATCGCGGCCGAGCTTCTTGAAGTACTCCTGGAAGGTAAGGTATACGTCCTTAAAGTCAGCACCCGTTGCAACGAGCTTACATACAGATTCCACTACCGCAAGGTATGCACCGTGGTAGGGGCTCTTCTCGGAGATGTAGGGATTGTATCCCCAGGACATAAAGGAGGCAAGATCGGTGTGCTTCTTCTCGACGGAGATTTTCTGCACCATAGCCTGGATAGGCGTGCGCTGATGCTTACCGCCGAAGGGCATAAGCACCGTACCCGCGCCTATAGTGCTGTCAAAGCGCTCGGAAAGTCCACGCTTAGAGCAGCAGTTAAGGTCGGTGAGGGTTTTCAGCATGCCCGACGTAAAGTCCTCGGGAATTTCCTTAGCGAAGTCCGCGCCCGATACCGCCTTGATTTCAATATGCTTCTCTGCTCCGTTGGAGTTAAGGAATTCACGGCTGATATCGCATATAACCTTGCCGCGCCAGGTCATGGTAAGCCTGGGATCGGCTTTAACGACGGCAACAACGGTTGCCTCGAGGTTCTCGCTCTCTGCAAGCGCAAGGAAGCGCTCCTTATATTCCGGCTCTACAACAACCGCCATTCTCTCCTGCGACTCGCTTATCGCAAGCTCGGTGCCGTCAAGTCCCTCATACTTCTTCGGTACTGCATCAAGCGAAATATCAAGACCGTCGGCAAGCTCGCCGATAGCTACGGATACTCCGCCCGCGCCAAAATCGTTGCAGCGCTTGATCATAAGCGATGCTTCGGGATTTCTGAAAAGGCGCTGGAGCTTTCTCTCCTCGGGGGCGTTACCCTTCTGAACCTCGGCGCCGCAGCTTTCAAGCGACTTTACGTTATGGGATTTCGACGAGCCTGTTGCTCCGCCGCAGCCGTCACGTCCTGTTCTGCCGCCGAGCAGGATAACGAGGTCGCCCGCCTCGGGGCACTCGCGCCTTACGTTCTTAGCAGGTGCGGCGGCGATAACGGCACCGACCTCCATATGCTTTGCGGCGTAGCCGTCGTGATATATCTCGTCAACTATGCCCGTAGCAAGTCCTATCTGGTTTCCGTAGGAGGAATAGCCCGACGCAGCGGTGGTAACGATCTTTCTCTGAGGAAGCTTACCTGCGAGGGTTTCTTCAAGCGGGCGAAGCGGATCGGCAGCACCCGTCAGTCGCATAGCACCGTAGACGTAGGAGCGCCCCGAGAGGGGATCGCGGATAGCACCGCCGATACAGGTGGCGGCACCGCCGAACGGCTCGATCTCGGTGGGGTGGTTATGCGTTTCGTTCTTGAAAAGAAGCAGCCACGGCTCGTCAACGCCGTCAATATTTACGGTGATTTTAACCGTGCAGGCGTTGATCTCCTCGGACTCGTCAAGCTTGTCGAGCTTGCCCGCCTTCTTAAGGCATTTAGCGGCGAGAGTGCCGATATCCATAAGGGTTATGGGCTTAGTTCTGCCAAGCGCTTCTCTTGACCCAAGATACTCCTGATAGGTAGCCTCGATAACAGCGTCGTCGAAGCTGACCTTATCTATTATAGTATTGAACGTAGTGTGGCGGCAATGATCCGACCAGTAGGTGTCTATCATTCTGATCTCGGTGAGAGTCGGACATCTGCCCTCAGATGCAAAGTATTGTTGACAAAATGCGATATCTCCCTCGTCCATAGCAAGTCCAAGCTCGGATATCATTGCCTTAAGTCCGTCGGCATCAAGCTCGTTAAAGCCGTCGAGAACCTTGACGTCGGCAGGCACGGCGTACTCTGTGACGAGCGTGTCGCGGGGATCAAGCGACGCCTCCCTTGCCTCGACGGGGTTTATAACGTGCTTCTTTATTCTTGCTATCTCCCCCTCGGTGAGCTTGCCGTAGAGCATATACACCTTTGCAGATGCTACCGTCGGCTTCTCGCCCTGCGAGATCAGCTGTATGCACTGTGCGGCGGAATCCGCGCGCTGATCGAACTGACCCGGGAGAAATTCGGTAGCGAACACCTCGGCGCCGTCAAGCTCGAGCGAGGTATAGACGTCATCGAGCTGCGGCTCGGAGAACACGGTCTTGACCGCGTAATTAAACAGCTCCTCGGTAATATTCTCCGAATCATAGCGGTTGATAATTCTGACGCGCTCAAGTGAATTTATACCGAGAAAGGTCGAAATTTCAGCGGCGAGCGCTCTCGCCTCGTTGTCAAGGCCTGCCTTCTTTTCTACGTAAATGCGGTAAACCATATTCTTATCCTTTCTTCGCACGAAGGGCGCGCGCACCGATATCATGCCTGCAATATGCGTTCTCAAAGCTGACCTTAGCTACCCTATCATAGGCGAGATCAAGCGCGGATTTCAGATCCGGAGCAGTAGCGGTAACGCCGAGAACTCTGCCTCCCGCGCTAAGCAGTCTTTCGCCGTCGAGCTTCGCGCCCGCGACGTATACCGCGTCCTTTACGGCGGGATCTATGGATATCTCATAGCCCGATTTATAGCTCTCGGGATAGCCCGCCGACGCCATAATTACACAAGCAGCAGCACCCTCGGAGAACTCTACCCTGCACTCGGAGAGTCTACCCTCGGTGGTAGCCATCATCACCTCGAGCAGATCCGACTCGAGAAGCGGAAGCACAACCTGCGTTTCGGGATCACCAAAGCGGCAGTTATACTCTATAACCTTGGGGCCGTCCTTGGTGAGCATCAGACCGAAATAAAGACAACCTCGGAATTCCCTCCCCTCCGCTTTCATGGCTTCTATGGTCGGAATAAATATTTTTTGCATACAAATGTTTGCAATTTCGTCGGTATAATATGGGTTGGGAGCTACCGTACCCATACCGCCGGTATTAAGTCCCGTGTCGTTATCGCCCGCTCTTTTATGGTCCATAGAGGATACCATAGGCACAACGACGCTACCGTCGGTGAAGGCGAGGACCGATACCTCGGGACCTTCGAGGAATTCCTCTACTACGATGCGGCTGCCGCTCGCACCGAACTTGCCCTCCTCCATAATGGAGCGAACGGCGTCAAGAGCCTCGGCTCTTTCGGTCGCGATAATAACGCCCTTGCCGAGTGCAAGTCCGTCTGCCTTTATAACCGTGGGTATCGGTGCATCCTTCAGATACAGATAGGCGTCCTCGGCACGCTCGAATACTCTGTACTCGGCGGTGGGGATACCGTACTTCTTCATAAGATTCTTCGAGAAGACCTTACTGCCCTCTATAATCGCCGCATTTGCCCTCGGTCCAAAGCAGGGCACGCCAATCTCCTCGAGTCTGTCGACACAGCCAAGCACAAGGGGATCGTCGGGTGCTACGACTGCGTAATCTATTCCCTCTCGCTTAGCGAAATCGACTATGGCGTCGATATCCTTAGCGCCTATCGGCACGAGGGTCGCATCGTCTGCCATACCGCCGTTACCGGGAAGGGCGAATATCTTTTCTATTTTTTTGCTTTCCTTAAGCTTCTTTATTATGGCGTGTTCTCTTCCGCCGCCACCTACTACCATCAGCTTCATAGGCAACCTCCGTCAATGGTGGAACAGGCGCATACCGGTAAAGGCAATAACCATACCGTATTTATCCGCGCACTCTATAACAAGATCGTCACGTACCGACCCACCCGGCTCTGCTATGTAGGATACTCCGCTCTTCTTCGCTCTCTCGATGTTATCACCGAAGGGGAAGAATGCGTCCGAGCCGAGAGATACGCCGGATATAGTATCGAGGTAGGCTCTCGCCTCCTCGTCCGTGAGAGGCTCGGGGCGCTCGGTAAAGTACTTCTGCCAGTTGCCCTCGGCACAAACGTCCTCCTCGTTCTTATTGATATAACCGTCTATAACGTTATCTCTGTCGGGGCGGGAGAGGGTGGGAAGGAACGGGAGATTAAGAACCTTCTCATACTGGCGGAGCTGCCAGGTATCCGCCTTAGTACCCGCAAGGCGGGTACAGTGTATTCTCGACTGCTGACCCGCACCAACGCCGATAGCCTGTCCGCCGTATGCATAGCATACAGAGTTAGACTGCGTGTATTTGAGGGTTATGAGAGCGATTATCAGATCTATCGCGGCACTCTCGGGAAGCTCCTTGTTCTCGGTAACGATATTCTCGAGAAGCGCTCGGTTTATCTCAAAGTTGTTTCTTCCCTGCTCGAAGGTAATGCCGAACACCTGCTTATGCTCTGTGGGTGCGGGAACGTAAGAGGGATCAATCTCGATAATATTGTAATTACCCTTCTTTTTAGTCTTAAGGATTTCAAGTGCCTCGGGCTCGTAGCCGGGGGCAATAATTCCGTCGGAGATCTCGCGCTTTATAAGCATCGCGGTGGTAACGTCGCACACGTCCGAAAGAGCGATCCAGTCACCGAAGGAGGACATTCTGTCGGTTCCGCGCGCCCTTGCGTAAGCGCAGGCAAGAGGAGATTCGTCAAGTCCTGCGATATCGTCTACGAAGCAAGCGCGCTTCAGAGAATCGGGCAGAACAATACCAACAGCCGCAGAGGTGGGGCTGACGTGCTTGAAGGAGGTAGCTACGGGCATATTCAGC
>CAYZZJ010000092.1:0-503 GCA_964482885.1 uncultured Ruminococcus sp.
GCATACCGCCGAGATTGGCGGCGATGTTCTGGAGAATGAACACCACGCACATGTACTTCTCCTTCTTCGTGCTGACAAGCACGAAATAGCCGAGGGGCAGGAAGGTGAGGAGCGCCATATCGTTTGCAATCAGCATAGAGCCGATAAAGGTGATGTAAACGAGCGCAAGCGCCGCCATGCGCGTATCCTTAAAGTGCTTTACGATCCACTCGGCAACCGTGTAGAAGAATCGCACGTTCTTAAGCGCGCACACCACCGCCAGCACCGTAAAAAGGCAGGTGAGCGTCCGAAGGTCGAAGTAGCCTAAATACTCGGCATCGGGCGGAACTATGAAGCAGGTTATTACAGCCGCGACAGCGGCTATAAGAAGCACCGCGTTTGACTTAATGAAAAAGACGAGCCTTTGCATCGTTCACCTCTCGACGCGCTTAGAAATGGGCTGGGCCTCTTCAGGACCCAGCCCGTTGGTTTTTTTGTGGGGGATATAGCGCTAACGCGCTCGT
>CAYZZJ010000092.1:513-7306 GCA_964482885.1 uncultured Ruminococcus sp.
CTATGTGCTACGCACTCGATATGTCCTGACGGACTCGATATGTCGATTTCATCGACTCGATATGTTTTCGCTTCGCTCAAACTCGATATGCGCTTCGCGCGTGATTACTTAGCGTAGTCGATGATGCGGCTCTCGCGTATTACACTAACCTTAATCTGTCCTGGGTAGTCAAGCTCGCCCTCGATCTTCTTGGCGATATCCCTTGCGAGAATCTTCATCTTATCGTCGTCAACCATCTCGGGCTTAACCATAATTCTGACCTCTCTGCCCGCCTGGATTGCAAAGGTCTTTTCGATACCGTCGAACGAGCCTGCAACCTCCTCGAGCTTCTGAAGTCTCTTGATGTAGTTTTCAACGTCCTCGCGTCTTGCACCGGGTCTTGCGGCACTGATTGCGTCTGCCGCCTGAATGATGAAGTCAAGGGGTGTCTTAGCCTCTATGTCACCGTGGTGAGCCTCTACGGCGTGGATAATGTCCTTGTTCTCCTTATACTTAGTGAGAACGTCAACACCGAGCTGAATGTGAGAGCCCTCAAGCTCGGCAGTCATAGCCTTACCTATATCGTGCAGAAGACCTGCTCTCTTAGCCATGGAAACGTCAACGCCCATCTCAGCCGCGAGCGCGCCCGCAAGCATAGATACCTCGATAGAGTGGCGAAGCACGTTCTGACCGTAAGAGGTACGGTACTTCATGCGGCCGAGCAGCTTGATAAGCTCGGGGTGCAGACCGTGCACGCCCGTCTCGAAGATAGCACGCTCACCCGACTGCTTGATAACGCCGTCAACGTCGCGGCGTGCCTTCTCAACCATCTCCTCGATACGGGAGGGGTGAATTCTGCCGTCGCTGACGAGCTTCTCGAGCGCGATGCGCGCGATCTCGCGGCGCACGGGATCAAAGCCCGATACCGTGATAACGTCGGGGGTATCGTCGATAATGAGATCAACTCCGGTGAGCTGCTCAATGGTTCTGATGTTTCTGCCCTCGCGACCGATGATCCTGCCCTTCATCTCCTCGCTGGGGATCTGAACGGTGGATATAGCGATCTCGCTGACGTGATCGGACGCGTAGCGCTGAATAGCGAGGGAGAGAATAGCTCTCGCCTTAACGTCTGCCTCCTCGCGGAACTTCTCCTCGTACTCCGCGATTTTCATCGCGGTCTCGTGTGCCATCTCGGCATCGAGCTTGCCGATAAGCTCGGCAATAGCCTCCTCGGCGGTCATGCCTGCTATCTTCTCAAGCATAGCGACCTGACTTGCGAGAGTGGTCTTGATCTCCTCACGGAGCTTGTCCGCATCTGCGAGCTTCTCTGCAAGGTTAGCCTCGCGGCGCTCGATAGCCTCGAGCTTCGCATCAATGGTCTCTTCCTTCTGAGTTACTCTGCGCTCAAGGCGGGAAACCTCCTTGCGGCGCTCCTTGATGTCGTTGTCCGCCTCTCTCTTGAGCTGGAAGATCTCCTCCTTAGCCGAAAGAATGGACTCCTTCTTAGCGCTCTCGGCCGCCTTAATAGCGTCCTCAAGCAGCCTTCTTGCCTGCTCCTCGGCAGAGCCGATCTTAGCCTCTGCGGTAGAGCGTCTTACAACATAGCCCGCGACAACGCCCGCTATCGCGGCAGCCGCGCCTATGACGATTGTGAGCCAAATAGGATTCAAATTACACCTCCTTACGATTTTTTCCTTTGGGGAATCTATCGTCGATAAAGAAAAATATTTTGATATGATACGTAAGGCACGCACCGACGCAGGATGCGCGCGATAATACTCATACATATTAATTATATAGTATAGCGCGCCCAAAGTCAAGCACAAAAATCCCTAATCGGAGATTTTGGGCGTAACCGAAAATGGAAAGGGGTAAGGGGTGTGTAGTACACGGTACCTCGCCCGTTTCATATCGTCATGTAAAAAGGTATCAAGGTTGGAAAACTCCGTTTTCCTCCAATTCATTTTCCATTTTCTATCGCCGTTTTCTCCCTCCGACGTATTCATATACGCCTCTCGGTCGAATAACGACGATTTCCACACCAAACTCTCTCGATTAGGGGCTGGGTGCCTCTGTCTTTACTTGGGCGCGCGACGCGCAAATCGCGCAATGAAATCGCCGAAGGCGAAGAAATCCACCAAAGGTGGATGAAATCACTTCGTGATGAAATTCTCGGCTATGCCGAGGGTGTCTAGTTAGAAGCAAGGCTATGCATAGCACCTAAGTAAAGACAGAGGCACCCAGCCGCTGAGCGAGGGAGTTTTGAGGGAAAATCTTTGATCGCCGACCGATAGCTGTACAAAGGTACAGCGAGGGAGGGGAGCGAAGATAGTAAAAGAAAATCCAATCAAACGGAGAAATTCATAGAATTTCAACCTTAGCAAATTAAATTTGTGCAAGGAAAAAGGAGAGGCTGAATGTAAGCCTCCCCTTAAATCCATTTTCTTTTACGATTTCACCGAAAATCACCGCTCAGAGGAGTGGTTCTTGAAATATTGATAGAGGTAGCACGGTATCATACCGTTATATAGCTTCCTCACCTTATCCGCACGCTTGCCGTACAGCCGCTCAAAGCCCTCGTGCGAGGTTATGATATATGCCTGCCAGGGCGCGAGAGAACGGAAATGCACGCCAATCTCGCGGTACAGCTCTTCGACCTCGGTGAGTGTGCCGAGCCTTTCGCCGTAGGGCGGGTTGGTGACTATCGTGCCGCGCCTGCCGGGCGCGCCTATGGTGCGCGCGTCCTGCTTGAAAATACGCAAAGAATTTAACACGCCTGCCCTGTATGCGTTGGATTTCGCTATTTCAAGGGCGTCCTCGTCGATATCAGAGGCGAAGGCTAAGAAGTCCGAGGGGTGTATGACGTCGTGCGCCTCCTCCCTCGCCGACTTCCATACCTCCTCGCCGATAAAGGGGAAGGTCTCTGCGGCAAAATGCCGCTTCATGCCGGGGGCAACTCCGCGCATCATCATAGCCGCCTCAATGGCTATCGTGCCGCTGCCGCACATGGGGTCCCAGAGCAGCACCTCCTCGCGGGGTCGCGAGGTTGCTACGATTGCCGCCGCAAGCGTTTCTCTTATGGGCGCGGCGTTAGCCTCGCGCCTGTAGCCGCGCTTGTGAAGCGGAACGCCGGAGGTGTCTATCATCAGCGTTGCCTCATCGTTCAAGATGAAGAACTCCACCTGATACTTGACCCCGTCCTCGGGGAATACCGATATTCCGTACGGAACGGAGAGCGACTTGACTATCGCCTTTTTGACGATTGCCTGACAGTCGGGAATGGAGAACAGCTTTGATTTTATCGAGTGACCCTTGACGGGAAAGGCGTCGTTCTTGCCGATAAACCTATCCCACGAAAGGGCGCGCGTTCCCTCAAACAGCTCCTCAAAGCTCTCAGCACGGAAGGAGCCCACCTTTATATAAACCCTCTCCGCATAGCGAAGGAAGATGTTTGAGAGGGCGACAGCCTCGGTGTCGCCGAGGAAGGTTATACGCCCGTTTATGGTCTGTATACGCTCGTATCCGAGCTTGTCTATCTCCTCACCGAGTAAATGCTCGAGTCCAAAGAGACAGGTTGCAACAAGTTCAAATTTCATTAAAACTACCTAAGATGCAAATAAAAGATTACTTTTTGTCGGCTATATAGCCCTCAAAGATAACGGTGTCAAAGCCGTCACTGATTGCCTTGTCCTCCTCGTCGCGGCTCCTTACCGTCCATGCAAAGAGGGGCGTGCGGAGTGCCTTTCTTATATGTCTGAGAACGGGGACGGAGTGGCCGCCCTTCTCATATGCGATAAAATCGGGGCGCATAAGGAAGTTGAGTGCGAGATTCTCAAGAAGGAAATAAAGGAGCTTGCCCTTGTATTTTTTATCGCTCGAAAATCTCGAGGAAAGTATGCCGCGCGGTACGCTCGGCATAAGGCGTCTTACCGTACGGAGCGCCAAGGGATTGAAGGACTCGACGATATAGTCGCCGCGATAGCCCTCGATGACCTCGGCGAGCTTCTCGGCTATTCCATGCTCGTCGCCCTCCATTTTTATTTCGATAAGAAGAGGTACTGTGCCGTCAATAAGCTCCAGCACCTCGCGGAAGGTGGGTATACCGTCCTTGGTACCCTCAAGGCTGAGTGCGGCAAGCTCTGCCGCGGTCTTGTCTATAACTCTGCCCTCGACACCGCAAACACGGTTCAGCGTAGGGTCGTGGAATACCACAAGCTCCCCGTCTGCCGAAAGACGGACGTCAAGCTCGATGCCGAAGCCCGCCTCCTTGGCTGCGCGGAAGGCGGACATGGAGTTCTCCGCCTTTTCCTCGTCGTGAAGTCCGCGGTGTGCGAACTTCACGCTCATATACTTTTCAAGCCCGCACTTACGCCTGCCGGGCATGACAGCCCATATTATGACGCCGAGCGAGATAAGCCACAGCGCGATAAGCGCGCCAAGCACTATAAGAACTATCTGATAAGCTTCCATAAATCACCTTAATCGTCAGCTGCGCCTGCGAGAGCCTCGAGCGCGCCCTGCTTCTCAGCCTTGGCGTCACCGTGCTTGACGAAGAACATCGTTACGAAGGAAAGTGCAACGAATACCGCACCGAATACGAAGAATACGTTGCGCATGCCGAATACGTCGTAGAGGATACCCGAGAGGTTGGGTGCGACGATCTGCGCCGCCATAGACGCGGTGTAGTAATAGCCGGTGTACTTACCGACGTCACCGCCCTTGGCAAGCTCGACGACCATCGGGAAGGAGTTGACGTTTATAGTAGCCCAGCCGATACCCGCGAGAATGAATACGGGATACATAAGGAACTCGGGAGTAAGGGGAGTGATGAAGTTGCCGATGAGGAACGCTGACGCAAGCATGATGATGCCTGCGAGAATGGTCTTTTTTCTGCCGAACCTCGAGGATATGATACCTACGGGGATATATGCGACGACGGCAGCCGCCTGCGCGATAATGAGGGTGGCGCTGTAATCGAAGCCAAGCTCACGCGTAGCGTAAACCGAGTACTTACTGGTGATGGAGTTGTAGCCGATATACCAGAGGGCAACCGATGCGAGAATGAGTATGAGCGAGATAAGCTCGGGCTTCGAGAGCTGGCGCGTCTCGGAGGGCGCGTCCTCTGCCTTAGGCTCGTTTTCCTCAAGCTTTCTTGTGTCGGCGAGCATTTCCTCAGCCCAGAGCTTCTCCTTGACGGTGAAGATGAAGATGCCGAGGCCTACGAGCATTACCGAGCATACCGCAACAACGTACCAGGAATACTGCATATATATTCTCGAGGTGGAGAATACCATACCGAGAACGAGGACGATTATGCCGCCCGCAGTACCCATAAGGTTGATGATAGCGTTACCCTTCGAGCGCAGGGGCTTTACGGTTACGTCTGGCATAAGTGCTACCGCAGGAGAGCGGAAGATTGCCATCGAGATAAGAACGAGAAGCAAAAGAAGGATAAAGCCTACGAGGGGTGCGACGTTTGCCGCCGTTACCGCGAAGGTGGTGTTCTGAATGGCGGTGAATAGCTTGGTTATGCTGTCGAGCTGAGCGTTTGCCATAGTGACGAGAGCCTCGCTTTCGCTCGCTCTCGCAACCGACATAAGCTCGTACGCACCGTCGCGAAGCGCATCTGCCGCAGCATACTGATCGGGAATGGTAGTAGCGGAGAAGAGATCGGCAATAGCCTTGCCCTGGTCTGCCGCTATTATGCCAAGCTCCTCGGAGCCGCTCGTTGCCGCCTCCTTTACGAGGTCACCGACCTGGCTCTGAATGGTGTATGCAACGTCGTAATTCGTCGTAACCTCAGCCGAGATGACCGAGGAGAACTGATAGTTGTCGATGAAGGTCAGGCAGATGAACGCGATAACCGCGAGTATCGTGCCTATAAAGATGAAGGGCGTACGCTTGCCGTATTTTGTTGACACCTTGTCCGACAGAGCGCCGAAGATAGGTAAGAGAAATACGGCAAGCACGTTGTCAAAGGACATAACCGCGCCTGACCAGCTCTGAGAAAGACCGAAATGGTTAGTAAGAATGAGAGGAACGATAGCGTCGTACGCCTGCCAGAATGCGCTGATAAGGAAAAACGCAAAGCCTACAAGTATCGTTCTTTTGTAGTTGAGTTTCATAACTGCTCCTTTTTTATTTAGTGGGTAGCGCAGGGTTATTTTATCATATATTATTTATTTTGTCAAATTATATTGTGTTAATCGCGCGAGGGGCGATTAAATTCGGAATTAAGAATTAGTGAGTTGATAGGATAGAGGATGAAGGTGCGGCTATATCTAAGCCTTCTCCAGAGGGAGAAGGTGGATTTTGCACAGCAAAAGACGGATGAGGTGTAGGCAAAGCTTAAATGCGCAGAACGAAACCTCTCACAAGGTAAAGCCAACACCTCATCCACCATTGACATGGTCCCCCTTCTCCCTCTGGAGAAGGCAAAGTCACCCTCGGCGCCGCTACGCTACCCCAATGGTGGAGGCTTATAGAATTCAGAATTCAGAATTACAGTTGGTGGGCAAGAGAAAATCTTGGATGTAGCGCACGGGCCCTTCAACCTTACCTGGCAAGGGAAGGTTAAGGGGGCGCTACGCGCCCGCCACCACGCTTACTTCGTAACTCTGAATTCTTAATTCTAAATTCGCGACTTTGTCGCATTATGCTAACTTAAATTAGCGAATAATACAAAAAGCGCGCCATTAGCGTGTTATCCTTAACGGAGAACACGCTAAAACTAAGTTTGCCCCCAAGGGGCAAGTGAAGTTTACTTCGTAAGTGAAGTTATCCTGCGGATAGTGAAGTTTTGCCTACGGCAAAG
>CAYZZJ010000093.1:0-7268 GCA_964482885.1 uncultured Ruminococcus sp.
CGCACTTAGCAGAGTTTTCAAATTCTCCGCTAAGAACATCACCTATATTCTATCATTTTCTTTTCTTCTTGTCAATTTTACGCGAATGGAAAATATGCAAGGCGGAGTGAAATGTTCGCATAAATATTCATAATGATGCATATTTATTTTATTATATGCGTAAAAATACACATAAAATCAGTGTTTAATGCGAATAAAATTGGATTTTGCGAATAAATAAACAATTTTTTTGAATAAATTTTCAAAAACCTATTGACAAAGACAAATCGCTTGTGTATAATAGGTTCATCTTCAAAAAATCGGCGGCTCCGAAAACAGCCAAATGAAAGGAAAACAAAATGAAAAAGATTATCTCTCTGGCACTTATGCTTGCTCTCGTTCTCACGATGGCATTCACCCTTGCATCCTGCTCCGATCCTGTTGTATCCAAGATAGCTGTACAGGTCGGTACCACCAGTAAGATGTACGCTGACGTGCTTACCGGCGTCGAGGTTGTTTCCTACGACACCTTCGCTCTTGCAGCACAGGACGTTGTTAACGGCAACGCTGATTACGTTTTCGTTGATAAGACCACCGCTAAGGCTCTTTGCAATGAGATCGACGGCATCAAGTATATCGACATTCCTCTCTCCAGCGAGAACTACGGCATCGGTATCGATAAGAACCAGGCAGGTCTCAAGGATGAGATCGACGCTATCCTTGTAAAGAATGCTATCGAGATCGAGGCTATCAAGGCTAAGTACATGGCAGGACTTGAGGCTACCTACGTAGGTGTTGAGTCTGCAACTAAGAACAACGATAAGGCTGATCAGCAGCTCGTAGTTGCTACCAACGCTGAGTTCGCTCCCTGGGAGTACAAGGAGGGTGACAAGTACTACGGCATCGATATGGAGATCGCACAGATCATCGCAGACGAGCTTGGTATGGAGCTTGTTATCGAGGATATGGCATTCGACAACGTTGTAGGCTCCGTTGGTAAGCAGGGCGTTGATATCGCTATGTCGGGTATCACCATCACCGCTGAGCGTCAGCAGGTTATCAACTTCTCCATGTCCTACTACACCGAGTCTATCGTAGCAGTTTGCAAGACTGATGATACCTCTCTTGATTCCGTAGGTACCGTTGTTGATCTTCTCACCGTTATTTGCCTCCCCGCATCCGAGGAGTAATAATTAATAAAGGAACAGGTAAAGGCTTAGTTTTAAGGCTAAGCCTTTACTTTGGTTAATAGATATGACAATTTCCGAAATGTGGAATGAATTTATAAAGCAGTTCATCACCCGAAGGGGCTATATGAACGTGCTGAGGGGCCTTGGTATAACCGTTGAGATTGCGGTCTTTGGTTTGCTTATAGGTATCCTGATAGGTACTCTTATCGCAGTTGTAAGAGTTATGCCCAAGTATAAGTGTCTGCCCCGTATCCTTGACAAAATATGCGTCTGCTACGTTGAGCTTTTCCGCGGAACGCCCATGGTGGTTCAGCTACTTATAGGATATTGGGTGCTTTTGCCGGCTCTTAATATTACGGTGGATTCGGGTGTTCCCGTAGCTGTTATCATGTTCGGTCTTAACAGTGGCGCGTACGTCAGCGAGATCATGCGCGGAGGTATCAATTCTGTCGATGCAGGACAGCTCGAGGCGGGAAGAGCGGTAGGTCTGCCTTACTCGGTCGCTATGCTGAAGATAGTTATTCCTCAGGCAATAAAGAACATACTTCCCACCCTCGGTAACGAGTTTATAGTACTTATCAAGGAGACCTCGATAGTCAGCTTTATTGCCGTTACCGATCTTTACAAATCCTTCAAGCAGATGGGTGACCCGACGTACAACTACACCATGCCTTATCTGATGCTTGCTCTGGTGTACCTTGTTATGGTGCTTCTGATCTCGTGGGGTGTCAGGGTGCTCGAGAAGAAACTGAAGAAGAGTGAGAAGTGATATGGAAAAAGAATTAGTTTTATCAATAAAAAATTTGTCTAAGACCTTTGGAAAGCTTGAGGTTCTAAAGGGGCTTGACCTCGATATCGCAGACGGTGAGCAGATTGCTATAATCGGTCCCTCCGGTTGTGGAAAGTCCACCTTCCTCCGTTGCCTTAACTGCATGGAGGATCCGAGTGGCGGCTCTATAATCTTCGACGGCGTTGACATCGCGGATATGAGCGTTGATATAAACGAGCATCGTGAGAAGATAGGAATGGTGTTCCAGCAGTTCAACCTCTTTAATAACAAAACGGTTATTGAGAACATCATGCTTGCCCCCGTCTACGTAGCTATGAAAAAGCTGAAAAAGCAAACAAGAAGTAACTTTTTCACCAAAATAGCTAACCTTTTCCGCAAGGAGAAGAAGCCGCTTATAGAGATAACCGACACGAAAGAGAGTGTAAAGGCTGCCGCCCGGGCGAAGGCTATGGAGCTGCTCAAGCGTATCGGTCTTGAGGAAAAGGCGAACGTCTACCCCTCGACTCTCTCCGGAGGACAGAAGCAGAGAGTTGCTATCGTTCGCGCCCTCGCTATGAACCCTAAGGTTATGCTCTTCGACGAGCCTACCTCGGCGCTTGACCCTGAGATGGTAGGTGAGGTTCTCGACCTTATGCGTACGCTCGCTAAGGAGGGTATGACGATGGTTATCGTCACACACGAGATGGGCTTTGCGCGCGAGGTTGCCAGCCGCGTTCTCTTTATGGACGACGGTGTTATCGCAGAGCAGGGAACTCCCGAGGAGGTATTCAAGTCTCCGAAGAATCCGAGACTCCAGGACTTCCTCTCGAAGGTGCTTTAATCAATATAAAAAGAGTAAGAGCTTCACTTCAATGTGATAGTAAAATTCTTACTCTTTTTTTATTTTACTTCATTCTCAAGAAGCCTTAGTGCTTCTGTAAAGTTATCCGGCAGCTCACATTCAAAGGTCATTCTCTCGCCCGTTCTCGGGTGGGTGAGGGTGAGCCTTTTTGCATGGAGCATCTGACCGTCGAACAGCGACGGGTGCTTTCTCTCGAATAGCGTTTTATTTGCAGGTCCGTACACCTCGTCACCGAGAAGGGGGTGTCCTGTGTGCGACATATGTACTCTTATCTGGTGCGTTCTGCCCGTTTCAAGCCGAAGCTTGAGATAGCTTATCTGCCCGTAGGAGCGCAGCACCTCGTAGTGAGTTACCGCATCGCGACCTATACCGGGGGCGGATACCGCCATTTTCTTTCTGTCCTTCGGGTGTCTTGCGATAGGCAGGTCGACCGTGCCATAGTCGGACTTGAAGCCGCCGCGCACAAGCGCGTGGTACTCGCGCTCTATACCGTGGTAGGACAGCTCCTCGGAAAGTGCCGTGTGCGCCATATCACACTTCGCTACGACGAGCAGACCCGAGGTGTCCTTATCTATTCTATGGACTATGCCGGGGCGCATAATGCCGCCTATGCCCGAAAGAGAGTCGCGGCAGTGGTATAGAAGGGCGTTCACGAGCGTACCCGTATAATTGCCGGGCGCGGGGTGAACAACCATGCCCGACGGCTTGTTAACTACTATAATATCGTCGTCCTCATAGACGATATCGAGCGGTATATCCTCTGCTATCGCCTCGTATTCGACGGGCTCGGGGATTATAACCTTGACCTGCTCTTCCCTGGCGACCGTGTGTTTTTTCTCGACACGCCTGCCGTCTACGGTAACCTCGCCCGCCTCGATGAGCTTTACTGCGGCACTGCGTGAGATATCCGCACGTGCAGCGACAAAGGCGTCAAGGCGCATGCCTACCTCACCCTCCGTGGGTGCGTAGATCATAGCTCTCCCTCCCCGTCCTCTTTGTGAGAGATCTCGGCTGCCGCCTTTTCCTTCTTTTCCTTTTCCGCACGCGACTCTGCTATGATCTCGCGAATGAGCGCAAGCACCATAAGCCCCGCTCCTACGCAAACGAAGGAGTCTGCGCCGTTGAATACGGCAAAGTTGATAAGGCGGAAGTCGATAAAGTCGACAACGTATTTAAGCACGATACGGTCTATCATATTTCCGATACCGCCCGAGATTATCATAGCTATGGATATTTCGTACAGCCTTCCCGTAGCGTGTCCTAAGAAAAGATAGAGCGACAGCGCGGTTATTGCGATCACCGAAAAGGTATTGAATACCCAGGGCGCGTCCTTGAGCATGCCGAAGGCGGCTCCCGTATTTTCAACGTAGGTGAGGTGCAATACACCGTTTATAAGAGGAACCGAACCGAGCGGCTTGAGATGCCCGACAGCGAGCGCCTTTGTAAGCTGGTCGAGCGCTATACCGCCTACGATCATAGCGACATAGAAAATATAGTCCATTGGGCGCCTTTTCTTGACGGCGCGGGACATTAGATCCTTGAAATTCAAAGCTTTCTCCTTGCGGCTTATATAATCGGTAAGAACATGGTGACCGCGGACAGTGCGATATATGCCACCATGAAGGGAATATCGAGTGGGCTGTCCTCGGCGAAATGCAGCTTTGCGAACAGCAGCCTGAAGGGAAGTATAACAGGCTCGGTAAGCATCACGCACAGCGCGTAAAACTTGTTCGACGTCACGTCCACGAAGAACTGAAGCAGTACGCGGAGCAACATCGCGAAGGATACAAGTGAGAGGAAAATCTGCACCGCCTTCGCCAAAATGTAAAGGATTGTTTCCAAATCAAACTCTTTCTCCGCTAAAAATCAGAAGCAACGTGATGAGTGCGGCTGTAATAATTTTTTATCAGATATCGGATACGTCCACGCCGGTGTGAGGGGTGATGATGAAGGTGGTCTTGGCAACCTTCTTTATATCTCCGTCGGTGCAGTAGGTAACGCCGTTGATGAAGTCGAGCATTCTGCCTATCGTAGTACGGTCGAGAGCCTCGACGTTAAGAACGACGGTGCAGCCCGCAAGAAGACTGTCGGCAACGCTTGCAACGTCGGAGTAGGATTCGGGTCTTATGACCTTAAGCTCTACGCTCTCGTTCTTTGCCTCGATGCTGGTGGAGGCGCGCTGCTCCTCTATATCCTCGCTGGTGACGGTGGGGGTGGTGGGGTTTCCCGTGGATTCTACAAAGGGCTTGAACTCTATTTCCTCCGCAGGCTCCTCGCGGCGTCCAAATCTTCTTCTAAGCTCCTCAAACATAGTCTTTACCTTACCTTTCAAATATTTTGTGTCCGACTCTGACGAGGGTAGCACCCTCCTCTATGGCGATGCGGTAGCTGTCCGACATACCCATTGACAGCGTAGGCTCACCCTCGAAGCCGTGTTTGTTATTTATAGCGTCAAAAATCTCGCGCGTTTTTCTGAAATACGGGCGCATATCCTCGGGATTATCCGACACGGGTCCCATTGTCATTAACCCCGATACTATGAGAGCGTCGAGCTTTCTTATCCTGAGGAAGAAGTCCTCTGCCTCGGAGGGGGATATACCGCCCTTCGCCTCCTCCTCTGCCGAGTTTATCTCGATAAGCACGGGTACGCGGCGACCTGCCGCCCTCGCACGCTTGTCGATCTCCTCTGCGAGCGAATAGGAGTCGAGCGAGTGTATCATATGAACGCGGTCTATTATGTGTCGTACCTTGTTCTTTTGCAGATTTCCTATCTCGTGAAGCCTCGGGGTAAAGCCCGCAGAGCTGAGAATATCTCCTCTGCGCACAAGCTCCTGCGGCCTGTTCTCTCCAATATCGGTGACACCGCACTCCGCGAGTGCGAGCAGCTCCTCGTCACTTCCGCTTTTGGTAACGGCAACGAGGGTAGCGGCATCTCTGCCGAGCGCCGAGCATAGCCCGCCGATCTCAGAAAGAAGCGCCTCGTAATTCCTTTTTATATATTCGTACATAACATATTCTCCGTCGGTGGTCGCGCGTATTGGATAAGCTCTCACGGCTCTGCCGATTTTTGCGTACCGAATTTATTATATCACCTGAGGCGTTTCAAATCAATACTTTTTTGTAAAAAAGAAGGCGCCGCGCCCGTACGGGCAAACATATTATATATTATATACTCGCGCACTCTCGCGCTAAATATCTTGACATTCACACCTTATTATAGTATAATAATATACAATGCCTAATTAGGGCTTTTTGCAAGGAGGTAGACCGATGAATCCCAAACGCGTGAAAAATATAATAGTCATCGTTGCGGCAGTATTCGTAATTGCCGCGATAGCGGTTGCCTCGGTTTATTTTGTTGCCCGCTCGGTTGAAGAGCGCGAGAACGCGCGCATACAGGCACTCGCACAGCCTCTCGAGTTTGAAAGGCATGCGCTTGAGCGCGAGCTTATCAGTATCACAAAGCCCCTTTCCGGCGGATCTACCATAACGATAGCTGCGGTTGACCTTGATAAAGAGGTCTACACCAGACTATGGAATAAGTTTGCCTATGTCTCCACCGGCGAGGCCGACCCGGCGGTTGCCATATCTAAGATCGGGGCGGGTGAGAAGCTGCTGTTCAGCGGCACGATCTGCCTCTCTCCCGAGGAGATGCCGGATATGGAGGGTAACATGACGGCGGACGAGCTTAAAATTATGATTGCGTCCGGCTGGAATACGGCTATCCTCGTTAATTCCGAGCGCGCGGCACAGCTCGATGCTTACCTTACCGATATGAAGACCCGAATGTCGGATCTCGGTATACAAAATGCTGATACTCTCTATTTTGAAGAGGGCGTATACGAGAGCAGCGTACACGACGGGGTAATCAGGGCGCACGGGATTTACACGGTGATAAACGCGATTGACGAGAATGCCGATCCGATAACCAGAGACACCTCTGACGATATATGGCGTGTCGGAGCGATAGGCTGGAGCGGATCTAAGAGTAATCCTACGGCAACCAAGGCGTTGGCATCACTTCTCGAGAATCACGGTGGTGCCGTGTTCACGGTCGACACCTGGCACGAGCACAGCAGAAAGGAATATGCGCATTTCATACCCGGTGTGAGTGAGGAGAGCTTCGAGAGAATGCTTTTCACGCTGCTCGACAGCGTCGAGGCGGGAGATCTTTACGTTCACGGCGCGTCCTCGGCAAGGGAGACGTACACGACCTACAAAGAGGAATACGATCTGTATAAAAACGTATATGAGCCGCGGCAGATAGAAATTAACGCAAGGCTTAGCGTAATTCTTGCGGAGCTGAGAGAAATATACGCGGGCAACAGATAACGCGCTCGAGATACACAAAATTTTTGGGAGATTAGCGTGAAATAACCTATATCGGCACCCGACTTTTAGCGTTCACGCCCGTAATGATTATCGGAGGTCGAAATAGTGCCATCCCGCACTATTTCGAAGCCAAATC
>CAYZZJ010000094.1:0-7165 GCA_964482885.1 uncultured Ruminococcus sp.
GGGTAGTGAAGCGGCGCGAGGGCGTTAGAAAACAACACAGTGCGTTGTTTTCCCCCGAGCGTGACCGAGCCTCAGCGAGACGGGGGACCTTTTGACCTTCCCCTTTGGGGAAGGGGGACCATTTATGGTGGATGAGGTTGGTGGATGAGGTTTTGCTTTCGCCTCATCCGTCAGCCTTACGGCTGCCACCTTCCCCAAAGGGGAAGGTCATTTTCGGCGCGCCACGAAATGTTGGCTTTGCACTAATTAATGCGCGCTAGACTCGCTCAGGGTTCGCAAGTAAAGGGGTAATTTGCGACAGCAAATCACTTTGGATTAAGGCTCCAAAGTGCGCTTTACTTAACGGCGCGCCACGAAATGTTGGCTTTGCACTAATTAATGCGCGCCTGCTTGACTTTCCCCTCTCCCAAGACTATAATATATATGACAAAAACAAATTCCGGAGGACACACACTATGCGCCTTATTCAGCTTATGAAGCACAAGCTCTTCCCCGAGACCATGGAAACGCTATACGAGGTGGGAGATTTTACCGATGAGATAGTCGCGCGCGACTTCGACGTCAAGGACGGAAGCTGGTACGTTGACGGCGAGGGCTGGCTCGTCGGCGAGAACAGAAAATGCTCCGCCGCTATGTGTATCACCAAGAAGTGGTACACGGGTGATATTCTCGTTGAGTTCGATGCCGCAACCGTCGCACCCGCGACCCGCGATATAAACGTCACCTGGCACGGCAGCTGGAACGAGGAACAGAATACGCGCGGCATGGGCTACGTTATGGGCCTTAACGGCTTTTGGCAGGGTCGCATCGGCTTTGAGAAAAGCCCTAAGTACGACGTGGTAATTCTCACCGAGCTTTTCAACTTCGTCCCCGGAGAGGTCTACCACATCACCGTAGGAAGCCTCACCATGGCTCCCGGTGTAGTAAAGGTGTTCCTCGCGGTAAATGACGTTATCGCGCTCGAATTCAAGGACACGAATCCCATAGATACCTCGAAGTACGGCTTCGTCGGGCTTGAAGCGTTTTGTACGAGGGTTAAGCATAAGAATCTGAAGATTAAGAGGCTGGTGGCGGTAGACGATCCCGCGACCTACGTCCCCGAGTTCTAGTGCGGTCGGTGCATTTGGGTATCACCGAAAATGGAAAAGGATTTATAGGAGAGGTACATAATTGCCTCTCCTTTTTCTTTGTACAAACTCAATTAGCTAAGGTTGAAATTCTATGAATTTCTCCATTTTTATTTTCCATTTTCTATTTCCGTTTTCCCGGCTTGCCGTACCTTTGTACGGCTCACGCCGCGAAGAACGAAAATTTCTCCACCAAATCCCCTCGACCACACGCCTGGGCGGCTCTTTCCTTTCCTGGGTGCTATACCGTAAAAGAAAATAGTTCGGGAGAGGCCAACATATCAGCCTCTCCCGTTTCATTATACCGTCCGTAAGATAATCAAATCAAAAAAACTTACTCCTAATTCTGAATTCTGAATTCTGAATTCTGAATTTCCTCTTCCTCTTTTGGAGGAAGAGGAGCCGCCCTCTTGTTCTTCGGCGGGAATTTGGCCTTGATTCGGTCTACGACGTCGCCGATAAAGGCGCGCAGACCGCTGCGCTCGTAGTCCTCGACCTCGGCTTGGCGCTCCTCGGCGTCGGCATCGTGGAAGAATTTTTTGACCACTCCGTCAATCAGCTTGATTTTCTTGAGGCTCGCGCGGGCGCGCTCCCTTTCCCTATCCATTATGGCGGTGTAGTCCTCGCAGCCGATGCGTGCGCCGATAAGGTGCGGATTGAATGCCTCGCGGAGCTTTTTGCCCGCTATGTTCTCGCCTATACGCTTTTCAAATATGCCAAGCACGAGTGAGAGCGTCGGGTTCGTGAGCGTCATCTCCTCGAGATATACGTCGGCAATCCTGTTGTTAGGCATCTCGGACATACGAACGAGCAGCGAGCCGTCCTCCTCGAAGGAGAATTTCAACATTCTCGTGTTCGGCAGCTCGGGGAAAAGAAGCTCGAGCTTGTAGACCATATCCCTGTCCTCGTTCTCCATAGCCTCGCCGATAACCTTGACTATATAGCGCTCGCCGTGATAATCTATCACCGTCGTCTTGAAGTCGTAGAATCCCACCTCCATGCGGTAGGACTCGCCGTTCTCGGTGAAGATGAAGAATATTTTATCTCCGTCGCGCTCAAACTCCATGCTCTCGAGCGTGCCGCGCATATTATTCTGCATTACGCGCACGATGAGCGGGAACATTCCGTGACTGCCCTTGACGAAGTTATATCTTCCGATAAGTTCATCCCATTCCTCGGGGTACGGGGTTCTGTTCCCGAGTCCAAGAGCGTACTTGATGCCGAGTTTCGGCTCGTACGGGCGCACCCAGTGTCTTGATACGAAGAAGTTAGCCTCAGCCCCCCTGAGGTCGGAATAGCTACCCGCGTGGCAGGAGTCGCGCAAATCGTCACTAAGGTCGGGGAAAAGATATTTCTCTACTATCGCCATAGACGGACTATTCTGAAACAGCTCGTTGTTTCCCGAGTTGAGCGACACCACAATATTGTTCCTCGGGCATACCCACACGTTCTGACCGAGCATTCCGTTAAACAGGAAGCACTCGCCGTCGCGGCGCACCCAAAGCTGATATCCGTAATTATAGTTACCAGTAGTCTCGGGCGTTTCCATATGAGCGCGAGTAGCCTCGCTCACCCAAGCTTCGGAGAGTATGCGCCTGCCCTCGAAGACACCGCCGCCTAACATCATCTGCCCAAGCTTAGCCCAGCTCTCTGCCGACATGTATACGCCCCAGCCGCCCTTCTCTACCCCCTCGGGACCCATCTCCCAGAAGAAGTTCTCAATCCCGAGCGGCGAGAGTATTCTCTCACGCACAAAATCCGCCAGGCTCCTACCCGTGCGAAGGCAGACGATACGCGCAAGGATATAGGTATTCATGCTGTTATAGCTGAATTTTTCGCCGGGATTGTACGCAAGCTCATCCTCAAAGAACGCCTCGCTCCAGCGGTACTCACTCACAGAGCCTGCCTCTGAGAAGCGCACGCCCGCACTCATAGTCAAGAGGTGATACACGGTGACGGACGCGAAGCGTGGGTCCTTATAATGCATATCGGGGAATATATCCGAAAGGCGCTCGTCGAGCGAGAGAAGGCCGTCGTCCACAAGCAAACCTATCGCCATTCCCGTCAGCGTCTTTGACATTGAATGGGAGAGATGCCAGGTATTAACGCTGTATCCCGGGTGCGCGCACTCGGTAATCACACAGCCGTCCTTAACGACTACAAGACTGTGTATATTGGCGCGGCGCTCGCGCTCAAGCGCCTTCAGCATAGCGAGCATTCTGCCCGAGCTTACGCCTACGCGCTCGGGGTGTACGCGGTGAAAATATTTTTCCTCGCTGCCCGAAATTTCGGTCTTTTGCGGATAGTATGGGATAACCGAAGGGTTAACCTTGCCCGTCAGAAAAAGACCCGAGCCGAGCGAAACGACGCGCTTTACCCATTTTTCCATAGCTTCTCCCTTCCGACGGCTACGCCGTCTTATAGCTCTTTCTTATATTTTAGCACACTTCGCTTGGAAAAATATACCTGCGCGAAAAATTTAACAAAAAATAAGAAAAGAGGAAACGTCACTGTGACGTTTCCTCTTTTTCGTCGTTATAATGGTTTGGTATTAAGTTATGAATTTGGCTGGCGCCAAACGTTATGATATGATAATCAAGGCAATTTGCATCGAGGAGCTTGCTCATCAGGGCAAATGTCGCAGATTGCTGTGTGAGCGCATCGTTTTTACGATGCAAGGCACGAAGTGCCGTTGTCGTTTTGACAACAGCTCACATACAGTACTGCTACTTACAACGCGACGAAGTCGCTCATAACTTGGCGAAGCCAATCATAACTGCGAGCCCCGCGAGTATCATAACTTGCACGAAGTGCAATCATAACTGCAATATAAGCGCAAGCGCTTATATTGCCATCCACGGTATCAGATCTGCAATAGCGCCGAATACCGTACCGATAACGAGCAGCAGAACGACTACCATGAGGTTCTCCTTATGCCTTTTGTTGACCTTGAAGAGAACGAAAAGACCGACACCCGCCGCAGAGAACAAGCCCGCTATCATCTCGCCCGTCGTAATAATACCGCCGAGCGCAAGCTCGGAGAGCGCGACCGACGCCGCGCAGTTGGGTATAAGACCGATAAGAGCGCAAATAAGATGACTTAGAAGGGGAACGTCCGGAACTATCGCGGCAACCGCTTCAGTACCAAGGAAGAATACGAGCGTACCTATAGCCATAATCACGGCAAGGCACCAAAGACCAACCGATACGGTGTGGTGGAGAGCTGAGAAGAATATGCCGCGCTCACAGTGGCAGCCGTCCTCGTCGCATATTTCGTCGATGTTTATCTCGTTTTTGCCACGGCCTACGAGCTTTGAAATAAGATCTATTGCCACGCCCGCAAGCACCGCAACGACGATTTTGTAAACAATGATTAGCAGAACAGTAGCAATATCAACGCTTCCCGCGAGCAATATCGGTATCATCTCATCGGAGGTTGAGAGAAATACAGCCACGAGCGTGCCAAGCGTTATCACCCTACCCGTGTAAAGATTTGAAGCAACGGCGGAGAAGCCGCACTGAGGCAGAGCGCCCAGCGGAGCGCCTACGAGAGGACCGAGCTTACCCGCCCTTGCCATTGCCGCGCGCGTCCTATCCGACGCCTTATGCTCGATGAACTCCATCAGAAGATAGGTGAGGTAGAGGAAGGGTATGAGTATCAGCATTTCAATAATTCCGTGCAGCACGACCTCGTCAAGAAAGCGCCCGAGCTCGCCAAGATGCTCGACGAGAAATTCGGACAATCCCGCGTGTGACGAATGCTCCGCGTGCAAAAGCGCACCTGTCATAGCTATACCTCCTTCCCTTTCCCGTTTTGCTACGCTATATAATACACCAACTTTGCGAAAATGTCAATCCCTATATTTCGCGCGACCACTTGACATTCTTTACGCTTTACATTATAATTATAATATTAGCATGAGATTTCGGACGGCAGGCATCGCCGTCTATACACACCGCCGCACCGAGCAGTGCAGGCGTATAAACAGGAGGCATATATGAGAGTTCTCGGTATTATCTGGCGTCTTATCGCAATACCGCTTACCCTTGGTCTTATCGCATTTTTGATAATAGCACTTATGAATCCCGAGATGCAGAGCCTTGTTCTGCCCCTCTATATCGGATGCTACGTCCTTTCCCTCTCCACCGTTATCAGATGGGCGCACAGCATAGCTAAGTACTCGCACCCCTTCTTAAAATTCCTCGCTTATCTTCTTGCGGTGGTTATCGGAGTGGTGCTTGTACCCGTTACCGTCATTGCTTCGGTATTCGGACGCTTCTACAGAATTTTCGTACGCACCGCCGATTACGTTGACATCACCGAGGACGACCCCGAGACCCGCCGCCGCAAGCTTGACGAGGAGATAAGGGGAGATATGCGAGAGGCTATCTGGAACGTATCCTCGCGCAGAGCTATCGAGCAGATTCTCGACGAGAGCTATAAGGGCGAGGTCAAGATAGACAACGGCGAGGTCATCAAGGTGATGAAGCAGGTTGCGCTTATCAAGCTCTCGGGCAAGAAGTACGTGCTTCTCTCCCCCAAGATGGAGAACGAGGACGAGCTTGACCAAGCGGAGAACAAGGCTGTCGCATACGCAATAGCTCCCGTGCCCCCCGTTGGTAAGATGGCGCTCGTCGAGGTCACCGACCCGAAGCTATACCGCAGAATTTTCGCGGTTTACGAGTCGCTCGTCGCAGAGAGACTTATCTACGGAAAGTAATATTGACCTTTTCCGAGGATTTCGATAGGCTGATGCCCGCCCGTCGGGCGTCGCCTGTCGGAATACTCGGCTTATTTATGCCAGAAAGGACGTCTTTATGAACATCATTCCCGATTTGATCTTTAACGTAGCCGTTCTGTTCGTTATGCTCGTGCCCGGCATCGTACTTAAAAAGTTCGCGCTCGTTCCCGACGGCTTCGGCAAAGGAATCTCCAACCTAGTGCTTTATATAGCGCAGCCGCTGCTCATCGTAGCCGCTTACGTAAACTGTCAGAGCAGATTTGTCGATATATGGCAGAACATTCTCTTTGTATTCCTGCTCTCTATCATAGCGCACGTCATCTTTGCTGCGGTTGCTCTGCATCTCTTTGAGGGCGCGCCCGAGGGTCGCCGCCGCATGCTTCGTCTTACGACGATATTTGCCAACGCCGCATTTATGGGTATTCCTCTTATCGAGGCTCTGCTCGGCGCAGAGGCGGCAATCTACGCGTCTATATACAACATCACCTTCAACCTCTTTCTCTGGACTCTTGGCGTTTTCCTCTGCACGAGAAACAGCGACGAGGACGTGGACGGTGACGGTGACGCCGATATATTCGACGACCTCGCTGTAGCCGAGCATGTTGCGAAGAAAGAGGTCTCGCTCCTTAAGGTTCTTATCCACCCCGTGACTATAGCCTCGATAATAGGCGTAATTCTGCTCGCCACAGGCGCGAATACTGCAATAGCCGCAAATATGGCAGCCGAGGAGCCTAACGTCCTCTTAAAGCTGCTCGTCAACTGTCTTAACATGCTCAAGAGCCTCGTAGCACCCCTCTCGATGGTTGTTATCGGTCTGAGGCTCGCAGAGGTTGACCTCCGCGGCATCTTCAAAGACGGATACATGTATCTCTTCCTCGCGCTACGTCACCTCGCGCTTCCCCTCGCCCTCGTCGGTATAGCAAAGCTGCTTGTCCTCGTCGGCGTACCGATGTCCGATGAGTGTATTCTCGTCGCAGCGATCCTCGCCGCAACACCCGCCGCATCGAGCGCAACGATGTTCGCCGAGAAGTACGACTGCGATGCAGGGTATGCGAGCAAGCTTGTGGCGGTGTCGACTATACTGTGCATCGCGACGATGCCGTTAGTCGTAATGCTCGCCCAACTCTGACCCCGAGCGGGGATTTTGGGCGTAACCGAAAATGGAAAAGAAATAAGGGTATGGCATACATTGTGCCTTACCCTTTTCATATTGCCATGCAAAAGGTATTTAGGTTGGAAAGCTACGCTTTCCTCCATTTTTATTTTCCATTTTCTATTTCCGTTTTCGCCCTCTCG
>CAYZZJ010000095.1:0-7118 GCA_964482885.1 uncultured Ruminococcus sp.
GACACGAGGCGTTCACCGCGATGCGTATGCGCGGTGCTAAGTCCACCGATATTGCAATACTCGTAGTTGCTGCGGACGACGGCGTAATGCCTCAGACCGTTGAGGCTATCAACCACGCTAAGGCGGCAGGTATTGATATTATAGTTGCTATCAACAAGATGGATAAGCAGCATGCAAACCCCGATAACGTTCTTAATCAGCTCACTCAGTACGAGCTTGTTCCCGAGGCGTGGGGCGGTGACGTTATTACAGTTCCCGTTTCCGCTCTTACGGGCATGGGCATCGACGACCTTCTTGAGAGCGTACTGCTCGTAGCGGAGGTTAAGGAGCTGAAGGCTAACCCCGCAAAGCGTGCGCGCGGACTTGTAATAGAGTCTAAGCTTGATCGCGGTCGCGGTCCCGTTGCAACCGTGCTTATTCAGAACGGTACTCTCCACCAGGGTGACTACGTTATCGTAGGTAACTCCACCGGTAGAGTAAGAGCCATGATAGACGATAAGGGCAGAACGGTTAAGGTTGCAGGTCCCTCCGTTCCCGTTGAGATCATCGGTCTTGACGACGTTCCTCAGGCGGGCGACGAGCTTAATGCCGTTGAGGACGAGAGAATGGCACGTGACCTCGCAGAGCAGAGAAGAGAAAGACAGCGCCAGGAGATCCTCGCCGCTAATGCAAGAGTTAATCTTGACGACCTCTTCAGCCGTATTGCAGAAGGCACTAAGACGCTTAACATCATAGTCAAGGCAGACGTTGCCGGCTCGGCAGAGGCTGTAAAGGCATCGCTTATCAAGCTCTCTAACGAGGAGGTAAAGGTCAACGTAATTCACAGCGCGGTAGGCGGTATCACCGAGAGCGACGTTATGCTCGCGGCTGCGTCCGATGCTATCATCGTCGGCTTCTCCGTTCGTCCCGATAAGAATGCGCTTGATTCCGCAGAGCGTAACAACGTTGATATCCGTACTCACCGTATTATCTATGAGATTATAGATGAGGTTGAGGCGGCTATGAAGGGTATGCTTGCGCCCACCTATCGCGAGGTTCTTCTCGGTCACGCAGAGGTGCGCCAGACCATCAAGGTGCCTAACGTCGGTATCATCGCAGGCTGCTACGTTCAGGACGGTAAGATCACCCGTCAGTCCTCTATCCGTATAGTTCGTGACGGTATAGTTATCTTCGAGGATAAGATCTCATCGCTCCGCCGCTTCAAGGACGACGTCAAGGAGGTAGCGGACGGCTACGAGTGCGGTGTCGGAATTGAGAAGTTCAATGATATTCGTGAGGGCGATACGCTGGAGGCGTTTATCATTGAAGAGGTAGCCCGCTAAATAATCCCCGAGCGGTGATTTTCGGTGAGACCGTAAAAGAAAACAAATTTAAGGAGAGGTTGACATTCAGCCTCTCCTTTTTCTAGGTGCAGATTTAATGAGCCAAGGTTGAAAGCCTGCGGCTTTCTCCATTTTATTGAATTTTCTTTTACTATCTCCGTTTTCGAGGTTCGACATACTTTTGTATGCCTATCACCTCGAAGAACAAAGATTTTCACTCAAAACTCCCTCGCTCGGGGGCTGGGCGGCTCTTTCCTTGCCTGGGCGCTAAACCCCGAGCGGTGATTTTCGGTGAGACCGTAAAAGAAAATAAATTTAAGGAGAGGTTGACATTCAGCCTCTCCTTTTTCTAGGTGCAGATTTAATGAGCCAAGGTTGAAAGCCTGCGGCTTTCTCCATTTTATTGAATTTTCTTTTACTATCTCCGTTTTCGAGGTTCGAAATGCTTTTGTATGCCTATCACCTCGAAGAACGAAGATTTTCACTCAAAACTCACTCGCTTGGGGGCGGGGCGTCTCTGCCTTTTCCTAGGTGCGATACGTACCTAGCTCCTCCCACGTTTCGGTGTAATCGAAACATAGACGCTCGTTTCTCGCTATTCCGTCGCTCCGCTCCTTGCGCTATTGTGTTTTACACAATAATATCGCATTTGCGTAGCAAATATATCGCTACATCGCTTTGCGATGTAATATCGCGTTATGCCGAGCTTGGCGTTGGGCTATCAAAGGTGTAAAAACAGCATATAAAAGGATTGAGCGAGGCGCATCTGCGCCTCGCTCTTTTAGTTTGTGTAGGTTAAATTGTGTTGAATATGGGATAAATGTAAATATTTATTCCCAAATTACCGCGTTTCCGTCCTCGTCAAAGTGCCAGAAGTTGCCCTCGGTGGTGGGCTCGTCGGCGCTGTAGAAGTAGATTGTTGCAGCGTTGCATATCGAGTCGGACTCGGTGACGATAGCGGCAAATTCCTCGGACGTTTCCGCGTATAGAATAGCTACCGCATGCCCCATAGTATTAATTGCCTCGGATCCCATACTTGTGACGTCCTTACCGAGTATAACCGTATCGAGCTTGTTTGCATAGCCGAATGCCTGGTCTCCTATGCGGCTCACGCCCGAGCCGATTGTCACCGACTTAAGATTAGGTGTATAGTAGAATGCCTTAAATCCGATAGTCATTGTACTGTCGGCGTCGAGAATAGTGACTGCGGTAAGAGCATCACACTGGAAGAAAGCATTATCGCCTATGGACTCTACAGAGCCGGGAATAATGATTTCCGCGAGCTTTTCGCAGTCACGGAATGCCTTGTTACCAATGGTCTTAAGTCCTTCGGGCAGAGATATGCTGACGATATAACGGTTGCTGTCAAACGCATTGTCTCCAATGGATTCAAGCGTTGATCCATTCTCAAATATAACGTTTGTAATCTTCGGAGTATTATAAAGATTGTTTGACGATGAACCGTAGAATAGGCACGCCGGGATATGCTTGACTCCCGCACCTATCGTGAGCGTGAAAACTACGTTGTAGTAGTTGCTGGAGCCTGCTCTTATGAATACCTCTGCATCATAAGTAAGGTCATTTGCATTTTCTGCGTTATAGATGATAGAGGTAAGGTAGGATACGTACGCAAACGCGTGCTTTCCTATAGTCTTAACGTCCTTTCCGATTACGACTTCGTTAAGCTTATCCATAGAACGGAACGCACATTTTCCTATATTTGTGATGCCGTCGGGTATAACCACCGTGGTGACGTATGTATTAGACATCATCATGTAGTCGCTGATAACGTAGCTATCGCCATTATAGCTGTCGGGAAGTGTGATTTCCGTATCGTATCCGAAGTATCCGACGAGAATTATGGGAGAGGAGGCTGTGTAGAATGCGAAGCCATCTGCAGTTATATCGATAAGGGATGCTCCGGACTCGGGTGTATAGATGTTGAGTGCTGAATGAGCAAGATAGCCGTAGTCGGTGCTTCCCATCTCGAGGGTGAGCGAGGACCTATTGCATATTTCGACGATCTTGGATTTCGCGGTAATCGACGTATCGCTCGAAGTGAAGGTTGCAAAGGCATCTGCCGCAATTTCCTCGACACCGCTTCCAAGCGTTACGTGAAGCAGGTGGGTGCAGGCGTAGAACGCCTTCTCGCCTATTGTCTTTACCGAATCGCCTATAATAAGGGTGTGAGCGCTCTTGTTACCGCTAAAGATCGAAGCGCCTATGCCGGTTATTCCGTTGCCTATGGTTATGGTGCGCGCACCCGTGGATGCGAACGAAAGATTTCCGAGTGTGGTCACGCTGTCGGGTATATTGATCGATGTGAGAGAGGCGGTGTTGTAGAAGGCTCTCTCTCCAATCTCCTTGCATACTCCGTCATCCTCGAACACGATGCTCTTGAGGTTGCTTGACGCCATGAAGAAGGCGGGAATTCTTTCAACCCTTTTACCTACGGTGAGCGTTATTCCGCCCGTATCCTTTCCTGCATTGGAGAAGGCTTTGTCACTCAAGGTTTTATCCCCGAGAGATATTGCATCAAGCCTTACCGACTCAAGCAGAGTGCAGTTCTGAAATGCGTTGGTTGACATAAGCTCGGTATCCTCGTGGATCGTTACCTCCGCGACGGACTTGTTGATAGCTATGAGCGCGTAGAAGTAATTGTTGGATTCGTTTGCAATGTAAATGATATTGCCGTAACGGTTTTCGATCGCGGTGGAGTTCACAAATGCATTCGCTGAAATAGCGGTCACGCTGTCGGGGAGAACGACAGTCTTGAGTGCCTTCAGGCTGAGGCTGTAATCGGATATGGTAGTGCAGATGCTGTCCTTCTCGAATTCAACCGAGGTTATGTTACCGCTGCCTGCCAGAATGTACTTGGGAAGCTCTGCGATATCCTTGGAGAAGATCACCTTTGTTCCCGCGGTGACGTTTACGCCCACGTTGTCGAACACATTATATCTGCCCGCCTGGTCAAGCGGGAGTTTTGTTGCGTTGAAGTACAGAGTTTCGAGGTTATAGAGTCCGCAGAATGCGTTAGACATTATGTTGGCTACTCCGTTCGAAATAGTCAGAGTCTTCGCGGGATTGCCTCCGTAGAGAGCATACTTATAGACTATATAATCCTTGCCCTCGTAGCTCGCGGGAAGTACTATGTCGGCATCCTTTCCGGAATATGAGATCAGATATATGGTCTCCCCGTCAACGTAGAAGCTGAAGTCTCCTGACTTATGAACTCTGCTTGTGCCCGTGGCGTCGGAGTAGGTGTAAAGAAGATATTTGGTCATGTCGCCGTAGGTAGTTTTGCCGGGCTCGATTACAAGCTCCGAGCGGTTGTAAAGCTCTACGACGTTGCTACAGCCTCTGAAGGCATATCCGCCAATCGAGCTGAGCGCTTTTCCGAAGGTGATCTGCTTAAGGCTGTAAGCCTCGGCAAAGGCGTAGCTGCCGATGTTGGTTACTGTATCGGGGATTACAACGGATGAGATGGCAACGTTGCCAAACGCCCATTGACCTATGCTGGTACAGGTGCTGCCCTCCTCGAAGACGAGGGAGGTTATATTCGATCCGCATCCGCGGAAGAGATAGTCGGGAACGTAGCCCGCGTCCTTTCCTATCGTTACGGAAAGGCACTTGGACTTGCTGGCAAGATCCTTGAAATAGGAGCTGCCGCCACTGCCGCTGAGGAAGGTGCGTGCGTTGAAATAAAGCTCCTCAAGGCCGGTAAGCCCGTCGAAGGCGCTCCACTCCGTGTCAGCGCCGTAAGAACCGTTTATCTCAAGCTTTTTGAGGCCGGCGCAGCCGGAGAAGGCTCTGCTTATGACCGTTATGCTTGCATTAGGGTTATCGCGCGATCCGATGCATACAGATTCGAGATTTGTGCATCCGCCGAAGGCGTATCCGGAGATTTGAGTGACCCCGGGCAGATCGATCGATTTGATCATAGACTTATAGAATGCGTAGGCGCCGACGAACGTAATTCCGGATTTGCCCTCAAATACGACATCTCCTATATATGCCTGACTCTTATAATCCGAGTCGCAAGCAAAGTAAGAGGGTATTATTCTGACGTTCTCGCCGATTACGAGGGTGAAGCCCTTTTCGGGATCTCCTGAGCCGACGAAGGGACATCTTGAATACGCTTCGTTTCTGAGTGCGGTTGCGTACAGATATACTGTTTCAAGAGCGGCACAGTCGTTGAAGGCGTAGTCCATCGAGGTTACGTAGGTGGGTATAACAACGGTCTTTAGCGCGTAGCATCCCGCAAAAGCATAGCTTCCGATAGTAACGCATTGGCTGTTCTCCTCGAAGTCGAGCGAGGCAACGTTGGGGGATACGGAATAGTCGCTTTTGGGAGAGAACATATATGTAGGGATGAACGTGACCTCGCATCCTATCATAACCTTTATTCCGTCAGAGCTTGCGCCCGCGCTCGCGAATATCATGTTCTCCTTACTGATGCCTGTCACTCTATAGGCGTTAAAATTAACGTCCTCAAGCGATATAGTGTTGCTGAATGCTCCGTTGTTTATCTTGGTTACGCTCTCGCCTATGGTCAGCTTTTTAAGGGAAACGCAGTCCTTAAAGGCGTCCGCGCCTATTGTGGGAGAATCTACCACAAGCTCCTCAAGAGCGGTACAGCCCTCAAAGGCGGAGGCTGCTATTGTCTCTACGGTGGAGGGAATAATGAGCTTTTTGAGATAAGCGTTGCCTGCGAAGGCGCCTTCGTCTATCGCGGTTACGTTGAAGCCGTCGAGAATGGCGGGTATCTCAAGCTCCTCGAGCGTGCCGTTGTACGCGGTTATGGTAGCACGGTTGTTGTACGGCTCGTAGGTGAAGAACTCGGATACGTCCACCCAGCTTGCGTATACCGTGATATTATCAAGGACGTTGGTGTCGATGACGGTTATTCTCGAGTCCTCCTCGAAGCTTGTGCTGGTGTACCATCCCTTAAATGCAAAGCCGTCGCGCTTCGGTGTGCCGAGCGTTATGACACCCGTGGTTATATCAAACTCTGTGGGGTTGTCGGGGGAGTTGACGCCGCCGTTGAGGTTGTAGGTTATATTGTATACCTTGACCTTCCACTTTGCATATACCTTGACGTCACCGAGGACGTTGATGTGTGTTATGGGCGTCTTATAGTCGGGATCGGCGTACCAGCCGTCAAAGCTGTAGCCGGGTCGTGTCGCGCTGCCAAGCTCGAGAGTGCCCGTCTCCGCATCAAATGTGCCGGGGTTGACCGCAGCGTTCACTCCGCCGTAAAGCTCATAGGTAATATTGTAGACCTTGATTTCCCACTCTGCATAAAGGGTGATGTTGGCAAAGAGATTTACGTTTATTACCTTAATGGGATTTTTGAACTCGGGATCGGTGTACCAGCCGAGGAACTTATAGCCCTCGCGCACAGGCTCTCCGAGTGTGATGTCACCCGTTTCGACATCGTAGGTGCCGGGGTTGGTGTTGGTGACGCCCTCGCCGCCAAGCTCGTATTTGATATTAAAGACGTTTAACGTCCACTTCGCGTAGATGGTGATATCTCCGTATACGTCGATATTAAGCACCTTGATCTCGTTTTCAAATTCGGGATCGGTGTACCAGCCGGAGAAGAGATATCCCGGCTTCGTGGGCGTGCCGAGGGTAATCTCGCCGCTCTCCGCATCAAAGGTATCGGGCTTGCCCTCGTAGTTTGCACCGCCGTCAAGCTCGTAGGTTACGTTATATACGTTGAGCTGCCACTTCGCGACGATAACCGTGTTCGCGGTTACCTTGTCGGTCTCGAAGTTCCAAAGAGCCTCACCC
>CAYZZJ010000096.1:0-7115 GCA_964482885.1 uncultured Ruminococcus sp.
GAGCAAGCCCCCGCCCTACGATAACCCACGGCTATGCCGAGGATTTCATCCATCGATGGAGGATTTGAGGGAGGGCAGAGGACTGCGTAAAAGTGAAGTTTTCGCGCAAGCTGCAAGCAGCTTTTTCGCAAAAGTGAAGTTGCAAGCAGTGAAGTTTGGGCTGTGCCCAAGTGAAGTTAAGTTTGCCCACTTTGCCGCAGGCAAAACTTAACTATCCGCAGGATAACTTCACTTATGAAATAAACTTCACTTGCCCGCATCGGGGTCCCCCGAAACGAGCGTAGTCGAGTTTTGGGGATTCGCGAGGGGCAAACTTAGTTGCGCGATTGTTCGCCACGGACATCGCGCTCATTTAATAATCTTTAATAAACGCGAGGGCGCGTGAGTATTGCATTTTTGAGCGTATTGTGGTAAAATAACCTTACTTATACTGAACAAACCAGCATCGGAGGCAGTTATGCGTGTACTTATAGTTGACGACGAATATGATATCAGACGGGTTCTGCGCCTTGTCCTTGAGAACGAGGGCTATGAGGTTGTGGAGAAGGCTGATGGCAGAGAGGCTGTTGAGCATCTCAAGGAGGACGCATCGGTAGACCTTTGTATTATGGATATAATGATGCCCGTTATGACCGGTATTGAGGCGGCGAGAGCGATAAGAGAGTTCTCCTCCGTTCCCGTTCTTTTCCTCACCGCGCGCTCCTTTGATACCGATAAGGAGACGGCGTATGCCAGCGGCGGTGACGATTATCTCGTTAAGCCCTTCTCGACACGCGAGCTTCTCATGAAGGTTGAGGCTCTCACGAGAAGATATAATTCCTACGGAGCTAAGGGCTCGGGCGCATCTGCGGGTGCGCGCCTTGCAGGCGGAGTTCTCGTAAATCTCGATACCCGTACGGTTATCAAGAACGGTACTCTCGTGGAGCTGCGCGATAAGGAGTTCGAGGTGCTTGCATATCTTGTGAATAACAGAGGCAGGACGGTCGGCTCGGACGAGCTTTACGAGGCTGTATGGGGCGAGATGCCGCTGCCCTCCTCGGGCAACAACGTTACGGTGCATATCCTTAATCTGCGCAGACGCCTCGAGGATAACCCTTCCTCACCGAAGGTGATACGCACCGTTTGGGGAAAGGGATATCAGGTTGATTAAGAAGCTGTTTGACGAGCTGCGCGCCTTGATAGACACGGCGAGGCGCAAGATTGGTTCGCTTAACGTCGCTCTTATTGCCACGCTGACCCTCGGTATTTCCATTGCATTCGCTGCGTACCTGGCTATTGATGTCGTTGCGCGCGTTATGATAGACACGGTCTATATGGCGCCCGAGAGGCAGCGGGAGAGATGCGACGAGTATGCGGATGAGCTGCAGAAATACGTCACGCAAAACGAGATAACCTCGCAGGACAGCGCGGCGTTCACCACCTGGATGGAGGAGGCGAAGTACGTATATCTGACTGTCTACGGGCAGAATGAGGATACCGGCGAGTATGAGGACGAGGGGCATTACGTCTACTCTATTACCGCGGCGGACGGAGAGGTTCTCACCGTTGAGCTTATTGATTACACGAATGATTTTTACTATGGAATATTCGATCTTATAAAGCTCGCCTCTGCGGTGGTTATTCTGTTCGCGATAATGATAGTCTACGTGCAGAGAATTACGGCGAGGATAAGCCGCCTTGCGCAGGAGGTAGGTGCCGTATCCGGCGGTGATACTACGCGAGAGATACGAATGTCGGGCCGCGACGAGATAGCCTATCTTGCTGAGAGCGTCGAGCAGATGCGCGTGTCGATACTCACTAAAATTGAGGCGGAGCGCGCCGCGATAGAGGCGAACTCCGAGCTTATAACCTCGATGTCGCATGATATAAGAACTCCCCTTACCGTCCTTCTCGGCTATATCGAGATGATGAAGGAGAGGGTGGACGGCGACCCCGCTATGAAGGAATACGTTCTTGCCTCCGAGAAGACGGCGATGCGCTTAAAGAGGCTCTCGGACGAGCTGTTCAACTACTTCCTTCTCTTTGGAAACGGGGCGCAGAACGTCAATCTCTCGGTGTACAACTTCGGATTCCTTGCAGACCAGATGCTTGCGGAGTACGTGCTTCTCGCGTGGGAGAGGGAATACAGTGTCACGGTCGACGTATCGGTCGAGGCAAATTCCTGCGAGATACTCACAGACCCCGATATGCTTATGCGTATTATCGAAAACCTGTTTTCAAATATGTTCAAGTATGCTGACCGCGCCTTTGATATTCGGATAAGGGCTGAGGTAAGCGAGGGCGTTGCTACGCTGACCTTCACCAACACGATTGACCGCAGTGGCCACAAGGTTGAGACCAACGGCATCGGTCTTAAGAGCTGCCGCAAGATTGCGGATACGCTCGGGCTCGGCTTCGAGCATGGCGAGGAGGGCGACACCTATACCACCGTTATCACCTTCCCGAAGGCGGAAAATGAAGAAACATAAACTATGCCCGAGTGAGAAAGTTCTTTGCACTCGGGCTATGATTTTAAGGAGATAAAATGCTGTCGTTTGACATTCTTTGTAAAGAAAGCTTTGCGAATACGCTGAATAAGCTGACAAAAGCTCTCGGAGAGGACGAGATATTAGAGGATATCCTTGCGTCCTTCCTCGAGATTTCCGAGGAGGGGGCTGAGGTGGGTGTCAGCGCTGATTCGGGCATGCTGCTCGTGCGTATATTCGACGAGGGGAGATATTCCTTCGTCTATCCTATCGAGGTCGGCGACGGCTATGACGTCGATGCTGCGCTGCTCGCACTCTCGGAGTATTCGGTAAGAGAGCTGATACCCTTCTATCTTACGGACACACCGCGCGAGGAGCTTGAAAGGCTCGGGCGCCTGTTTTCTCACGTAGACGCCAGGGCGTATGACGATGACGTGGACTCCTTCGTTGCGCTTATATATTCCGAGTGCGATATGCTCGACGGTGTGCCCTCCATAGGTCGCGAGGAAGTATATCTCGATGAGATAACCGAGGCGGATATTCCCGAGTATGCCGCACTTTGTCGCTCCGAGAAAGTCAATAAATACTGGGGCTACGATTACGCCGCAGATGCTGCCGATGCTACCGATGAGTACTTCCTTCGCGTTGCCTGCGGCGAGCTTTCGCGCGGCGTTGCGCTTTCTCTCGCGGTAAGGGAAGAAAAGGGCGGCAGCCTTGTCGGCGAGGCGGTTATCTTCGACTTTGACTATCGCGGCGGGGCGAAGGTTGCGGTAAGGCTTCTACCCGAGGTGCAGGGCAGAGGGCTTGGCACGCGTGCCTTCGGCACCCTTATAGAGCTTGCCGGGGAGATTGGGCTCAAGCGCGTACGTACCGAGGTTATGAAGGAAAATATGTCGTCGATAAAAATGACAAGCAAGCTGATGCGCGCTGTCGGCGAGGACGGGGATAAGACGCTGTTTATTCAAGAGATTTTGTGAAGAATCTATCCTTAAACCTTAAACTGAAAACCGCAAAAAAAGAGAGAACATTTCGGCTGAAGAACCGATTTGCTCTCTTTTTTGTATGTGAAGTTTTTGCGCAAGCTGCAAGCAACTTTTTCGCAAAAGTGAAGTTGCGCGAGTTGTTATGCAACCCTCTGCAGTGAAGTTGTGCTAAGCACAGTGAAGTTGCTCGCTGTGGCTCGCAGTGAGGTTAAGCTTGTCGGTTACCTTCCTATCCTTGCTTCGATTTCCCTCATAAGCTCGTCGTTGCCGACGACGCTGAGTGTAACAACGTCGAAGCTGTTGTACTTGACGTTCAGATGCTCGAGCGAGTTCTTCAAGGATATCATGGAATCCGAGTAGGATTTGTTCTCCTTCGATACACCCCTGATATTCTCGTAGGGAATCTCCTTTTTAAGGATAAGACCGAACCTTATATACAGTGCGCTCTCGCGAAGCTCGACGTAGCCGAACAGCGGCGTTACGAGGAAATATACCGTAAAGAGGTCGAGCGGCAGCATAAGAAGCAGCATCAGCGGTGCAAACGCCGCAAGCACAGTGCCTATCAGCAAAAGCGTGCCCGTCGCGATGAGGATTATCCAATACATTTTATCAAATAAGGGCTTATATACTTTGTTTTCCATAATCTTCTCCTTGTGCTTCCGGTGCTTGCTCGGTGAGTAGCTCCATTAATATTATAGCATCTTTTTCCGATAATTCAAGAGGGAAGGGGAAAGTGCGTGTGATAAGTATAGCATTTTTTTGAATGCAGTGATATAATAGCCTTGTAGTGCGATATTTTAGATCGGAGGTAATATATGTTCGTTTATCACAGATTGAAGGATACAAGAGAGGATGCGGATAAAAAGCAAGATGATATAGCTCGCGTGCTGGGCATAACCAGACAGCAATATCAGCTTTACGAGAGCGGAAAGCGTGAGATGCCGATGCATCTTTTGTCACCTTGGCAAAATACTATAACGTTTCCCTTGATTATCTTGCGGGGCTTATTGAAGCTCCGAGGAAGTTGGGGTAGGGTGACTTTTACCTAAAAGTGGCGCAAGCGTTGATTTAGAATGAAAATAGAGATAATATAAGCCTCGGTGTTTCATAAACAAAAGAGAGATAACCGCAAGGGCTATCTCTCCAACTAGGTCGTTGCTCACTTCGCTCACAATATTCTCACTCTATCCGCCTTGCAAGCCGGCTTGCACATCTCCGTTTGGGGGAATGCGAACCTAGGACCGACCGGTTATACTCTTTTTCGGCGTAAAGGCACTCGCCTTTAGTGCAGTCGCCCTCCGCTTGGCTATGCCAAGCCGCCGAGGAGCAAATGCGAGACACCCGCTACGCTAGGGTGTCAACGCTTGCGCTCGTCTCGCTGGAATGCGAGCATTCCGACTTGTCTTCGCTTGATTATGTAGCCTACGGCTCAACCGGTCTGTCTTAATCCAAGCCTTAACGGCTCGGCAACAAAAAGAGGTCAACCGCAAGGGCTGACCTCTTTTTGTTGGTGGACCAACTAGGACTCGAACCTAGGACCGACCGGTTATGAGCCGGTAGCTCTAACCAACTGAGCTATTGGTCCAAATTATTTTGTTTTTTAGATGAAGGATTGAACCGGCGACCGGTTATACTTCTTTTTCGGCGTAAGCGCTAAACTTCGCATATGCGAAGAATGCTAATATATTTTAGCAGATATAAGTTAACAATGTGTTAATAAAGTGTGAACTAATAATAAATTAGGGCGCAGATTGCATGCTTTTTTGACAAGTTTATAAAATGCTTAGTTTTACGGGGTAAAACTTGTATACGGTATAAGTGTTGTTTTAAGCCGAAAAAGTGAAAATCCCCTTTACATTTCCCCCATAATTTGCTATAATGGTTGAGCAATAAATCTTAAGGAGCTTAATTATGGCAGAAATTTTTGAAATCATTATGGTGCTTTGCTTCGGCGCTTCCTGGCCGATGAACATAATGCGCTCGTATAAGGCGAGAACCGCAAAGGGCAAGAGCGTTGCCTTCCTTATTATGATATCCATAGGTTACGTTGCGGGAATTATCTCGAAGTTTATAAACGAGGCTTATATGGCAGACTTCGCAAGCAAGTGGTACGTGCTTGTATTCTATTGCATCAACCTCGTTATGGTTTGCATTGATATGGTTCTGTATTTCAGAAACCGCATGCTCGATAAAAAGGCAGCCGAGGAAGCGGCGGCTTAATATGGCTATATGGTATAAAGAGGTGGCGCGTGCCGCCTCTTTCTTGCTTAGTCCGTTGCGCCTGAGTAGCATATGAGCTACTCGTATTCGGGGGCTTTTATCTTCTCGGAGGTAGCTCGGAAGATTGACAAGGCGCATATAAGTAGTGTATAATTATAGTAGCATCTTTAAGGAGGTATAGCGTGAAAAAACCTATATCGCCCCCGGCTTTTAGCGTTCACGCCAATAATTTTCGCGATTTGGGACCCAATCCCAAATCGTCGCATAACGATACCGAAAATTAATTAATGATTTGTGCGGTCGCCATAGGCGACAGAATGGAGGTTTGTATGAATATTAATTGGAATAGCAAATGGAAAAGCGTTTTGGTTTGGTTAAGCGCGTACCTTAACTTCATCGCTTTCGTGATCGTTGGCGGATACTTTCATATCAAAAAGGAAGATGAGAAGGTTCAGAGCGCAACGAAGCACGCGTTTCTCACAACTCTTATTTTTTCCGCGATCAACGCATTCTTCTCTATCTACAATTACATAGGTAACCTCACCGATTCTTACTATTTATCCACCGCCTATGAGGTCTATTCGGTTTGCACCAACATCGTAAGTATTGCAAGGATCGTTGTTTTTGCAACGTTTATAATACTCACTCTCGTAAAGAAGGACGCTTCGGCAGCTGTAGAGGATACAGCCTCGGAGGAAAACGAGTGATCCGCGAATTTATATACTGATAAACAGGAAATAAAAAATGACACCACTTGAGATTGCGGGGCAGATAATCAGCATAGCCGCTATGGCGTGCAATATACTGTCCTACCAGCAGAAAAATCAACGCATACTGATAGCATATCAGCTGCTCGGCGGAGCGCTGTTCGCGACGAGCTATTTTATGCTCGGTGCTATGGTTGGCGGACTTATGAATATCGTTGCGGTGATACGCGCGGTGATATTTATTTTCAGAGATAAATTTAATGCAGGGCACCCCGCCTGGCTATACGGGTTTGTCGCTTGCTATATCGCCTTCTACGTTCTGACCTTTACGGTCTTTGGCGTCGAGCCGACGCCTCTTTCCCTCGTGTTCGAACTGTTGCCCGTCGTGGGAATGACAGCGCTGTCGGTCGCCTTTATGCGCGACGATTCCGCGGCGGTACGCCGCCTCGGGCTTGTTTCCTCGCCCGCGTGGCTTATCTATAACATATACCACCTCTCCGCAGGCGCTATAATCTGCGAGGCTATCAGCCTTGTATCTATTATTATTGGAATGATACGTCATGACCGAGAGGGAAAAGGGGACGAGCATAGCAATCATAGCGAGCCCAAAGCATAACTGACAAGCGTATTGATATTTTTTACGAGCATTGTCACAAGAACGCCACCCAAGCGGGTGGCGTTCTTATTGTATAAAGAAAACCACGCGATAGTCGCGTGGTTGAATATAGGCTATGGTCGAT
>CAYZZJ010000097.1:0-7115 GCA_964482885.1 uncultured Ruminococcus sp.
TTCTACGCTTAATAATGAATTTGTTGGTTCTTGCCTTCTTGTTTCTCGTCTTGTATCCGAGAGCGGGCTTGCCCCAAGGAGTAACAGGACCGGGTCTGCCCACAGGGGACTTACCCTCACCACCACCGTGGGGGTGGTCGCAGGGGTTCATTACAGAACCGCGAACAGTGGGACGGATGCCGAGGTGGCGGGTCTTACCGGCCTTACCAAGCTTAACAGTCTCGTGCTCGATGTTACCTACCTGACCAACAGTCGCCTTACAGTCAAGGCGAACGATGCGAACCTCACCGGAGGGAAGTCTTACCTGAGCTACGCCGTTCTCCTTAGCCATAAGCTGAGCGAATGCGCCGGCAGAACGAACGAGCTGAGCACCCTTACCGGGGTAGAGTTCAATGTTGTGGATAATAGTACCGACGGGAATCGCGGAGATGGGGAGTACGTTACCGGGCTTGATATCAGCGTTCTCGCCGGATGCAACGATGTCGCCATCGGTGAGTCCTACGGGAGCGATGATGTAGCTCTTCTTGCCCTCTTCGTTCTCAATAAGAGCGATGTAAGAGGTTCTGTTGGGGTCGTACTCAACGCCGATAACCTTTGCGGTCTCCTCAGCGCTTCTCTTGAAGTCGATAAGTCTGTACTTCTGCTTGTTTCCGCCGCCGTGATGACGAACGGTGATCTTGCCGTAGCTATTTCTGCCGGCATTCTTCTTCTTGGTTACTACGAGGCTCTTCTCGGGAGAAAACTTAGTGATCTCTGCGAAAGAAGGGCTCGACATATTTCTGCGCGACGGTGTGGTCGGCTTATACTGTTTAACTGCCATTATATCTTACCTCCTGCCTCAGTTCATGCTATCGAAGAAAGCGATGGGAGCCGAATCCTCGGAAAGAGTTACGACAGCCTTTTTCCATTCGCCGGTGTAACCGAAGTGAACACCGTATCTCTTGGGCTTCTTCTTCATTATTATAGTGTTGACCTTTACAACCTTGGTCTTCTTGAACATAACCTCAACAGCCTTTGCGATCTCAGCCTTGGTTGCGTCCTTCGCTACCTCAAAGCTGTAACGCTTGGAGGAAGTGCCGTCCATGCTCTTTTCGGTGATAAGAGGTCTTACAATGATATCTGCATAAGATTTCATCTTGCATATACCTCCTCAATCTTTGCTACCGCATCCTTAGCAACAACCATAGTGGTGCAGTTAAGAATGTCGTAAACGTTGATGGTGTTCCACTGAGTGGTCTTAACACCCTCGATGTTTGCACAGCTCTTGATAACCTTCTCGTCAACCGCGGGAAGAACGATAAGAACCTTCTTGCCTGCGCCGATAGCGGAGAGCATTGCAACCATATCCTTGGTCTTGTACTCGTTAGCAACGATAGAATCTACAACGATCATCTCACCGCCTGCAACCTTCGAGGAGAGTGCGCCAAAGAGTGCTGCTCTCTTAGTGCTCTTGTTAAGGGAGATGCGGTAGCTACGAGGCTTGGGTGCGAATACGATACCACCGTGAGTCCACTGAGGAGAACGGGTGCTACCCTGTCTTGCATGACCGGTACCCTTCTGTCTCCAGGGCTTCTTACCGCCGCCCGAAACCTCGGAGCGGGTAAGCGCGGACTGAGTGCCCTGTCTCTGATTCATAAGATAAGCTCTTACTGCGGAGTGGAGGACTGCTTCCTTAACGGGAGCGCCAAAAACCTTGTCCGAGAGAGCGATCTCGCCGACTACCTTGCCGGCCATATCAACAACTTTCATGTTAGGCATCTTGTGTTCCTCCTTCCGTTATGCTTTAACCGAATCGCGAATGAATACGATGCCACCCTTGGAGCCGGGAACCGCACCCTTAACTGCGATAAGGTTCTTTGCTGCGTCAATTTTGACAACGGCAAGATTGAGAATGGTAACCTGCTCGTTACCGTACTGACCTGCCATCTTCTTGTTCTTGAAGACTCTCGCGGGATCGATAACACCCATCGAACCGCACTGGCGGTGGATAGGACCGGTGCCGTGAGTCATTCTGAGTATGTGGTGTCCCCATCTCTTTACGCAACCGGTGAAGCCGCGTCCCTTGGTGGTACCAGTGATGTCGACCTTGTCGCCCTGGGCGAAGGTATCGACGGTAACTACCGAACCGACTTCATAAGCGGTGCAATCCTCAAGCCTGAACTCCTTGAGATGTCTCTTGGGGGATACGCCGGCCTTTGCGAGGTGTCCGAGCTCAGCCTTGGTAAGCTGCTTTGCGGATACGTCGTCGTATGCAAGCTGTACTGCTGCGTAACCGTCGTTCTCAACGGTCTTGATCTGTGCTACCGCGCAGGGCCCTGCTTCAATAAGGGTTACGGGTATCACCTTGCCATCTACATCGAAGATCTGCGTCATACCGATCTTCTTGCCGATAATGCCTTTTTTCATTTTTCCTCCTGATAGGTTATTGGTTGACAGCTTTGATTTTCGCCGAAGCGATCTGCCAACGTGACCACGAGGCCGTGGTTTGGGACCTTGTCCCCGGGGCTTGTACCCCTCTCCCGAATCGCAAGCTTCGGGATGCAACTCTTGGCTTACGCCTTAATCTCAATCTCAACTCCAGCGGGAAGCTCGATGCTCATAAGAGCCTCTACAACCTTAGGCTGGGGGTCGAGGATGTCGATCAATCTCTTGTGCGTGCGCATCTCAAACTGCTCACGGCTGTCCTTGTACTTGTGTACCGCTCTCAGGATCGTGATGATCTCTCTGTCGGTAGGAAGCGGGATAGGACCGCTGACCTTGCTTCCGTTTCTCTTAGCTACTTCAACAACCTTCTGTGCTGCGGCATCGATGATCGTAGCATCGTAGCTCTTGAGTCTAACTCTGATCTTTCCTTTTGCCATTTTCTTTTTGTCCTCCTTGTTAGTACTGCTCAATACCGTTTTAAGAAGGGCGACGAGGTTTCACACCGTGCCGGGCGTATCAATCACGCCCTTATAAAATCAGTTCGCATAGGTCACCGCAGTTGACATAAACGAACCGAACAGACACGGAATTGCCATACAGGCAACACTCTTGCTTCGCCCGGTTAAATATCGGACATACTCCACGGAAATTCCCTACCTCGATGGGTAGCCACCTCCCGCTTCATCGCATATCAAGCTCAATAATTATAATATAATAGGCGTTAAAAGTCAATAGATTTTCAAAAATACTTCGCCCGAAAACATTAGAAAAAAGTAGAAAAACGGAGCGGATTTTTGTGCAACTTTTACAAAATGCGTTTCCGATTATATATTTCACACCCTTCCAGACGTATCAAGTGTCACGATACGCGCCGTCCGCGTCGGAGGTACGGTTGTGGTCAAATCGAACAAAAATGCGGTGAATATATTTTCATGCAAAGCGCATTTGTTTACATATTGTTAACATTTATGGTGTAAAATAGTGGAGTAAGATATAAGCCTTACGCGTAACGCACGCGCGTTTTCAGTCTTTAAGGAAGGTTTCCTATGAACAAAAACTCACGTAGATTGCTCCTTGCGCTGCTCGCCCTGGGGATTTTTATAGTCGCGGCAACGGTGCTCAGAACCACCGCATGCATCAAGGATCTCGAGGATAATCTGATATACTTTGAGAGCAACGCCCTTATCATTTCGGCAAACGTAATAGTCGTTGCCGGCGCAGTACTTGCAATAGCGCTGAGCATAGCGATGCATAAGGAAAGCCTGCGCGCCTCCTTCTCTACCCCCGCAACGTACATCCCCACGGGAATCACGGCGGCGGCTCTTGCGCTTCTTACGTTGGTGCTTATCGCCACCTACGGCGCGCTCTCCGCAAAAGCAGGGGCGGACCCAAGAGTGGAGGTTGCCGCAAATCTCGCGCTCGCCGCATCGCTGCTCGCTCCCCTTTCCATCGCACACCTGTTCTTAACCGCATTTCTGACCGAAAGGCACACGGGAGTGCGCGCATGGTTTTCGCTTGCGACCGTGGCGTTTCTCGCGGTATATGCGGCATTCTTATACTTCAACACCTCAACGCCGCTTAATTCCCATAATAAAATAATAGAAGAAATGGCGTATCTGTTCGCCGCGATTTTCTTCCTCTATGAGTCGAGAATCTCGCTCGGGCGCGAGATGTGGAGGCCCTATATCGCCTTCGGCATGCTTGCGATGCTCCTGACCGCCTACGCATCACTGCCCGCGATCATCACCTATCTCGTACGCGGCGAACTTCTTTCTTCAACCTTCGAGTCGGCGGTATTTCTCCTCTCGCTTGCCATATTCATTTCGGCAAGACTACTCACCCTGGTTTCTGCGCCCTACGACGGAATCTCAAAGGAAATGGCAGTTCTTGCCGATTTCGCAGCAAGACGTCAGGACGCCCTCGACCGACCCGCTATTGAGGACGGGACGCAGATCAGCATTGAAGAGCTTATAGATATTACTTCCGAGAAGCCCGCAGAAGCCGTGGAGGATGATAAGCCCGAGAGCGAAGATAACGAAATCGGAGAAATGATCCCCACACCGGAATTCACCGAGGATGCATAATAATGAGAAAAATATTAGTAATAGACGGAAACAGCATAATCAACAGAGCCTTTTACGGCATAAGACCGCTCACCACAAAAAGCGGCAAGCACACCAACGCCATATACGGCATGGTGAATATGATATCAAGGCAGCTCGATGCCGAGAAGCCGGATTACGCAGCCGTTGCATTTGATATCAAGCACCCTACCTTCCGCCACGAGATGTACTCGGAGTACAAGGCGGGCAGGCATCCTACTCCGCCCGAGTTGCTCTCGCAGTTTGACGATGCGAAGGAATGCCTCACTCTTATGGGACTGAAGGTGCTTGAGCTGCCCGGCTGGGAGGCAGACGACATACAAGGCACGATAGCCAAAATGGCTCACTTGGAGGACGATCTTGTAAGCTACGTCTTTTCGGGTGACCGTGACCTTTTACAGCTTATCGACGATAAGGTAACTGTGCTTTTGGCAACCAACAGCGATACTCTTACGATGAAGCGCGAGCAATTCGTCGAGAAATACTCTATCGAGCCGGAGCTGTTCGTCGATATGAAGGCACTTATGGGTGACAGCTCGGATAACATTCCCGGTGTCGCAGGAGTAGGCGAGAAGACAGCCGCGGGTCTTATACAGAACTTCGGTACGCTCGAGGCTATCTACAAAAACATCGACGACAAGCGCATAAGCCGCGGCGTTCGCGAGAAGCTGTTACGCGACCGCGACAACGCATTCCTTTCGAGAACGCTCGCAAAGATAGACACAAGCGCTCCCATTGGAATCACGCTCGATGACATAGCCTACCGCGGCTTTGACAAGGCGGGACTGTACCGCAAATTCTCCGAGCTTGAATTCCATGCATTTATATCGAAGTTCCGTCTTGACGAGCCTGATCTGACCTCTGAGCAAGAGGTAGCGGAAAACGCAGCAATCGAGTACAAGGAATGCTCCACCGACGAGATAACAAGCCTCGCAGGCAGCCGCTTCGCCATAGATTTTTCCGAGGATAAGATATACGTTTCCACAGGTGAAACCAACCTCGCGTTTAGCGGATATATAGCCGAAATTGCAGGCGCATTCGCAAATAGCAGCGTTATATGCTATGACGGAAAATCCCTGTGGCACAAGCTCGATAAAGCAGGAATTTCGGCTAATTTGACAACATATATTGACATAATGATGTATGAATACGTCATAAATCCCGGAAGTGGCAACGCAGGTGTTGCATCACTCGCGTCAATGTTCTTGCACAAAACCGTATCGCGCACCGAGCCTGCCGCGCACCTCTTGTACGAGCTTGAGGGCGTGCTTATCGAGCGCGTAAAGGAGGACGGTCTTGAGAAGGTCCTCTGCGAGCTTGAGCTACCTCTTATACCCATTCTCGCCGAGTGTGAGAAGACTGGATTCAAGATTGATTCTAGGGGCATTACAGAGTTTGGTGAGGCGCTCGAGGAGCTTGCAGGCGAGCTGGCAGGAAAGATTTATGCCGCAGCGGGCGAGGAATTCAATCTCAACTCTCCAAAGCAATTAGGCGAGGTTCTCTATGACAAGCTCGGGCTTTCAAACGGGCAGCGAAGCGGCAAGGCGGCGCGCTCCACCGATGCACAGACGCTTGAGGAGATGCGCAATCAGTCACCTATAATTGATGATATTCTCGAATACCGACACGTAACCAAGCTGCGCGGCACGTATACCACCGCGCTCACCGAGGTTGCAGACGAAAACGAGCGTATCCACACCGACTTCAAGCAGGCGCTCACTGCTACCGGCAGACTATCCTCTGCAGAGCCTAACCTTCAGAACATACCCATAAGAACAAAAATGGGAAGTCAGATGAGGCGCTTCTTTATCGCTGAGGAGGGTTACTCTCTCGTTGACGCAGACTACTCGCAGATAGAGCTTAGACTGCTCGCGCACATATCGGACGATTACAATATGTGCGAGGCGTTCCGCACGGGCGAGGACATACACAGAAAGACTGCGGCGGCGGTATTTGGTATCCCCGAGGAATTCGTCACAGAGGATATGAGAAAAAGAGCAAAGGCTGTAAACTTCGGTATCATATACGGCATAGGCGGATATTCTCTTGCGAAGGATATCGGCACGACAGTACCCGAGGCAACCAGGTATATCAAGAGCTACCTACTCAACTACCCCTTTATAGATGCGTATCTCGAGGACGTAGTAAGAGAGGCTACCGAGCTTGGATATACGAAAACGCCCATGGGCAGGAGAAGATATATCCCCGAGCTGAGAGCAGCAAAGGCACCCCTCAGAGCATTCGGCAAGCGCGTTGCCATGAACGCGCCTATTCAGGGCGCTGCAGCAGACGTAATGAAGCTTGCCATGATCGGTGTCGCGGGCGCTATCAAGCGCGAGGGGCTTGACGCAAGGCTTGTTATGCAGGTACACGACGAGCTGATAGTTGAAGCTAAGGACGAGTGCGTAGAGGCAGTAAAGGCACTTGTGAAGCGCGAAATGGAGGGCGCTGTAAAGTTATCCGTACCGCTTACGGTTGACGTCAGCGTAGGAAAGAACTGGCTCGACCAGGAATAATTAAAGCTTAAAAGCAAGAAGGGGCTGTCGCATTTAGGGATAACCGAATAAAAAATGAGTGGAGACATTATAA
>CAYZZJ010000098.1:0-7104 GCA_964482885.1 uncultured Ruminococcus sp.
GTCCTCCTTTGGATGGATTGATACCTACTTATCTATTATAGTTCCGTCCCTTGCTTCCACGATGGGCCTTTACCTTATGAAGCAGTTCATGGAGTCCTCGGTTCCCGATACGGTTCTCGAGTCGGCGCGTCTTGACGGTGCGAGCGAGTTCAGAACCTACCTTATTATCGCGATGCCGATGGTTAAGCCCGCTTGGCTTACCCTTATGGTTGAGTGCTTCAAGAGCCTTTGGAATGCAGGCGCATCGGTTTATATTCACTCCGAGGAGCTCAAGACCTTCAACTATGCGATACAGCAGATTCTTTCCGGTGGTGTTGCGCGTTCGGGTGCTGGCGCTGCATCGACGGTTCTTATGATGATGGTGCCCATTATGGTATTCGTATTTAACCAGAGTAAGATCGTCGAGACGATGGGATCGTCCGGTATGAAGGATTAAGGAGGGAAAATGAGAAATAAGATTTCAAAAATTATAGTTCTCGCCCTCGCCTTCGTGCTTCTTTTCGGCACGGTAAGCGGCTTCGCGTATGAGTCCTACGAGACCTACACCTATTCGATAGACGGTCTTCCGCTCTATTCTCCCATGGCTTATTCGGCAGACGAGAGCTTCACCTCCTACGATATCGGACTCGTTGCCAAGACCGGCAAGTCGCTCAGCGAGGCCTCGGACCTTTCGGCGGACGAGGACGGTAACCTCTATATTGCCGATACGGCTAACAACAGAATCGTAGTTCTTAACAAGTATTACGAGGTTGCACACATTCTCGACAGCTACGTTGACGAGTACGGAAGGAAGCAGACCTTCAACGCTCCCAAGGCGGTATTCGTCAGCGCAAGAGATATCACCGTTGACGTAGAAGATGATCCCGACCAGGAGAGCCGCATCTACATATGTGATACCGCCAACGAGAGGATAGTAGTATTCAACCGCTCCTTTGAGTATGAGAGAACCGTGGGCCAGCCCAATACTCCTCTTATCGACGACGGAAAGTTCAGACCTATCGCGGTTGCAGTAGATAAGTACGGTAGAATATTCGTTATCTCCGAGTACATCTACGAGGGCGTTGTAGTTCTTTCAAGCTCGGGTGAGTTCACCGGCTTTATCGGTGCGCAGAAGGTTACCTACAGCGTGCTTGACCAGATCTGGAGAAGATTCCAGACCGAGGAGCAGCGTAAGGCGAGCGTCAAGAACGTATCGGTTTCTTATAACAACATCGCCGTTGATTCGGACGGATTTATTTACATCACCAACAACCAGATCGACGCTTCTAAGCGATATGCTGCGCTCAGATCTAAGGCTGCTACCTATTCTCCTGTCAAGAAGCTTAACTCCACTGGTAAGGAGATCATGAAGCGTAACGGCTTCTTCGATCCTGCGGGCGAGGTAGTTGACTCCTACAACCAGAATAAGGTATCCAGTATTACAGACATCACACTCGGTCCGGAGGGATCCTGGACAATTCTCGACTCCAGCCGTTCGAGGCTCTTCACCTACGACGCAGAGGGAAACCTTTTGTTTGCATTCGGTGATAAGGGTGATCAGCTTGGTAACGCCGAGTCCCTCGTTGCTGTGACCTATCAGGTTGTCACAGAGGAGAAGAAGGTCGAGGTTACCGACGAGATAACCGGTGAGAAGGGGATCGAGATCGTTGAGGAGCAGGTTTACCGTCTTTGCGTTCTCGACAACAACCAGTCCGGCGGATATAGAATTACAGTATATAACCCCACGGATTATTGTGATACCATCATAGAGGCTCTCCGTAACCAGAACCTGCATAACTACGATGCATCTATAGACTTCTGGCAGGATCTTCTTACCTGTAACAACAACTTTGACCTTGCCTATATCGGTATAGGTAAGGCGCTCTACAGCCAGGGCGAGTATGCCGAGGCGTATGCAATGCTTCAGAAGGCGTATGATACAACCTACGCGTCCGACGCGTTTGCCGAGATGAGAAAGGACTTCATAGAGGATTGGATACTTCTCATCATCGTAGTGCTTATAGCTCTTATCGTTCTGTTCGTTAAGTTCCTTGGCTATGCTAAGAAGAAGAATAAGATAACGGCCCTTAAGGTCGGCAGAAAGAGCTATTGGGAGGAGCTTATATACGTCTTCCATCTCGTGTTCCACCCGTTCGACGGCTTCTGGGATCTTAAGCACGAGAAGCGCGGCTCTGTAAGAGCGGCATCTACGATTCTCGGTATTACCGTGCTTGCGTTCTTCTATAACTCCATTGGTAAGGGCTATCTCTTCAATACCAGAGGCACATATTCCGATATCTTTATGACTATCGTATCGGTTGTCGTACCCGTTATGCTTTGGGTAGTTGCTAACTGGTGTCTGACGACGCTCTTCGAGGGAGAGGGAAGCTTTAAGGATATATATATCGCAACCTGCTATTCCTTGGCACCGCTTCCACTGTTCACAATTATTTCCACCATACTTACCAACGTTATGATCACCACCGAGGGCACCATGGTTACGCTTATCAGCACCATCGGCTTCGTATGGGTTGGTATCCTTCTGTTCTTCGGAACGCTCGTTACTCACGATTACTCGCTTGGTAAGAACTTTATCACCGTTCTCGGAACTATCGTTGCAATGGCTGTTATCATGTTCATCGCAATCCTGTTCTCGAGCCTTGTGGTTAAGATGGTTCAGTTCGTTATCGCGCTCTTTGCAGAGATCGGAAACAGAGTATAGAAAGGCAGGAGGTAAATATTATTATGAATATGAAGAAAATATTATCGTCTGCCTTGGTAGTGCTTATGCTCTTTACCTCGTTTGCAGGACTCATTCCCATGCGGGTTTCCGCAGCTCATTCGGAGTCTGATACCGCGTCGTCCATGACGGCAGATGAGATTAAGGAAATAGTTAAAAATTCCTACAAGGATTACGGACTTGTATTCGCTAACGCTGCTGAAAGGCTTGCCTACGAGGAGGGTGAGGGCTACATAGTTCCCGTTGATTCCGTTGGCGGCGTCTACACCATAGCAGTCAACAAGTATACCGGTGTAATGTACTACAGAAACAATAGCACCGGTCAGGTGCTTTCGAGTAACCCCGGAAGCATGATTAAGAGCGAGGCGGGTGCTTACGAGAATGCAGCAGCTCTTATGAGCCAGATCTCGATTAGATATGCCATGGACTCCGGAGAAGATCCCACTACGGCTAACGGACTTCTTTACAGTGCTCCCTATGCTGCAGAGCGCGGTCAGATCAGCGTATCCTACATTCCCGGCGGTATCCGTGTTAACTACACAATAGGTGATACCACCACACGTTACAATGTTCCCGCACAGATCATGGAGGAGAGCTTCGTTAACGATATCCTCATGAAGGTTCTCGAGGCTTATGAGAATTACTTCTATGAGGTGGTTATCGAGCCTAATCCCGGTACTGATATCACCGAGCAGGACTATAAGTTCTTCGAGAAGACCGTTTGGAAGAAAAGCCCTGATGATAAGTGGCCCGAGAACGTTTACAAGTACACCTATGACGCTGAGGGTGATATAAACCTTCTTGCGCTTAACAATTATGCAAGCTGGTCTAAGCTTAAGTACAGCGAGGTATATCCCCTGGACGTCAAGGATCCCGAGGCTAAGGCAATACGCAACGAGCTTGATGCGATGAACAGCGCAATCACTCTCATTGCTAACTCCTTTACTCTTACCAGTGTCGCAAGCTGGTCTAAGAAGCTCGAGGATCTTCAGAAGGCGTTCCCCTACTACGCAGCAAATCCTGATTCCACTCTGGCTATCTACGAATGTCAGCAGAAGCTTGAGGACGGTGACGTTGCAAACCTTCAGAAGCTTCAGACTGCACTTGCAACCTATGCCGGCTATACTCTCTCGGATCTTATCGAGCATGAGGCGGCATGTCTTTACGAGTACGAAATCGTAGAGAATCCCGTGTTCAAGTGCTCGCTTGAGTATACCTTCGCTGATGACGGCGCTCTGCTTGTTCGCATGCCCGTTAACTCTATCAGCTTCGACGAGGACGTGTACAACATCGAGTCTATCACTCCTCTTCAGTATTTCGGAGCAGGAAACCTTACCGGTGACGGGTACGTATTCGTTCCCGACGGATCAGGCTCTGTTATCGACTTTGAGGACTTCTACAGCCCCACGTATGCACAGAACGTAACGCTTAATATGCCTGTGTACGGAGATGACTTTGCTTATGCTAATCCTACGGGTAAGCATAGGGAGGCTGTTATAATTCCGGTATTCGGTATAGTCGGTCAGGACACAGACGCAGATCTTTATAAGCAGACCGATAAGCGCGATGCGGGTAATAAGGGCTTCTTCGCTATACTCGAGGAGGGCGCAGCGCTCGCTACTATAAACGTTATGTTCGGAGGTCTTGAATACAGATACGCATCTACGTATGCGTCCTATTCACCCTATCCCTCTGACCAGTATGTCAGCAACAGCGCTACCGGCGGTGGAAATACCACCTACACAATAGTATCCGATTCCAAGTACACCGGCTCGTACGTTACAAGATACGTAATGCTCGGTGAGGCTGAGGCGTATAAGCCCACCTACGTAGAGATGGCGAGATACTACAGAGAGTATCTCAAGGCTCGCGGCGAGCTTGATTCGCTCGAGGGACTTGGCGATAACCTTCCTCTTTACGTTGAGGCGCTCGGCTCTATGGACGTAGTGGATAAGATACTCACGTTCCCCGTTACCGTATCCAAGCCTCTTACTACCTTCGATGACATAGTTACTATGTACAAGGAGCTTGCAGATGTACAAACCAAGTTTGCAGCTAAGGCGAAGGAGTATAGAGAAAAGGCAGCTGAGGTTGCTGAGGTTAACCTCGTCCTTTACGAGAAGTACCTCAAGCGTGCTGCAGAATACGATGAGCTTAATGCCGAGATGAAGAGCATAACCAACGTTAACTTCAAGCTCACGGGCTTTGCTAACGGTGGTATGTACTTCTCCTATCCCACCAAGGTTGATTGGGAGAGTGCTTGCGGTGGCAAGAGCGGCTTCCTCGACCTTGTTGACAGCGCTGATGAGTACAGCTTCGGCGTATTCCCCGAGTTTGATTTCAGCTATATGAGCAATTCTGCTTGGTTTGACGGAATTTCCGAGGGAACCGACCTTGCTCGTATGGTTGATAACCGTTATGCTTCTAAGCAGGTATACAACTCGGTTCTCGGTGCGTATGAGTCCTTCTTCTCGATGGTTATATCCACCGATGCTCTTGACAGACTCTACACCAAGTTTAATAGCAGCTATTCGAAGTATGATCATAAGTACCTTTCCGTAGCATCGCTCGGATCAGATCTTAACTCTAACTTCGATAAGGACAATTCCATTAACCGTGATGAGGCTTCCTCCAACGTCGTTGCGCTCCTTGACAGAATCGCAAACGAGGACGGCTATGAGGTTATGCTCTCGCTCGGTAATTCCTACACTCTCGGATATGCGGACCATATCCTCGGTATAACTACCGATTCGAGCCACTTCATCTATTCGTCTTACACGGTTCCGTTCGTCGGAATGGTGCTTCACAGCTACGTTAATTATGCAGGTACACCTCTTAACTATGCGGGCGATCCCGATTACGATATCCTCCGCGCTATCGAGAACGGTGCATCTCTGTATTACATTCTTTGCTACGATAACACCGAGTTTATGAAGGAGGATACCCTTCTTAGCGACTACTACGGTATCGACTACCAGAACTGGTATGACAAGCTCGTTCAGCAGTACAATAAGCTGAATAACGAGATAGGCGAGTATCAGGAGTATGAGATCGTTGATCACCGCATCATTATGGCAGAGCGTGTTATCGACTCCGATGAGATCGCGGCTAACAACGAGCTGCTCAAGAAGGAGTTTATAGAGCTTGTAGTGTCTGCTATTAGCGATAGAATAGACGATGCTTACGACGCTATGTATGACGATGCTGCTGCACTCGGTAAGGGAATTAATCTCGTCCTTGATATTGATTACCTTGTTGATCTTGCCGCTACCAAGCTTAATATCGCAAAGAGTGAGCTTGACGTTGCGGATGAGGGCGTTGCCGACTTCCGCTCGCAGCTCGAGAGTGCGATTGCACCCTATCTTGCAGCCAACAGCAAGGCTGACGGATACGTGGTAAAGATCAGCACCGATGCAGGCTATGAGCTTGTCTACAAGACAAATTACGATTTTGTTACCGATTCCTATGCTTACGATGACGACTATGACGACACCGACTACACCGCTGATAACAAGCGTGTTGCCGTAGTTACCTATAAGCACCCCGAAACCGGCGACGAGGTCAGATTCATTCTTAACTACAACGTGTACACCGTTAAGGTCAGACTTGACGCAACCCATGAGTATGAGCTGCCTAAGTATGGCTTTGAGAAAATCGAAGGATAAGGAGGAGCGAGATGGAAAACGTTATATCTAATGATGTGGTTGTCGAAGAGCCCGCAGCAGTCACCGTGACCCCTGCGCCTCGTCGCCGTCGCCGTAATGCGTCGCTTGAAAAGAAGCGTGCAAGGGCAGGATACGTCTTCGTCCTCCCATTCATTCTCGGCGTTCTTCTCATCTACCTGCCGATACTTATCGACTCCATCTGGTGGAGCTTCCACTATTCAAAGATGGTGCCGATAGACGGCGTGCAGACCGAGATTTACGTTCCCGTAGCCTTCAAGTATTACATTGAGGCGTTTACGGTGTCGCCCACCTTCGTTTCGACGCTGCTCTCATCTATTCAGCAGCTCTTGTTCGAGGTGCCCGCGATTATCATTTTCTCTCTGTTTATAGCAGTTGTGCTTAATCAGAAGATGCTTGGCCGTGCAGCGTTCAGAGCGATCTTCTTCGTTCCCGTTATTATTGCTACCGGTCTTATGGATTCAATCAACAACGCAGACGTTGCCACGGGTCAGACGCAAACGGGTATAGACGACGGTACGGGTGTTACCGCGGGTGCGGGAATTATCAGCGCACTTGACGTCCAGTCTCTGTTCCAGTCCATGGCAATAGGCGGTGAGCTTGTAACCTACGTAGTAGGACTTGTAAATAACATTTACAATATCATCAACTACTCGGGCGTACAGATGCTTATCTTCCTTGCAGGTCTTCAGTCTATCTCTC
>CAYZZJ010000099.1:0-7100 GCA_964482885.1 uncultured Ruminococcus sp.
ACGACGGGGTCTGCAAGCTCCCATATCTTACCTACGGGGTCCTTGAACGCACCGTCGCCGTAAACCATTACCTCAACCCTCTTGCCCGTTGCGTCATAGATGCGCTTTTGTATCTCGTCTACGACAGGCTGACACTCGCGGGGGAAGAGCTTAACGGTATCCTCGGTAGCCTTGTTAGAGCCGAGAAGTCCGTATGCCTCGTTGTATCCCGAGCCGCCGACAGGAGAGGAAAGTATCTCGTCAAGTCCGTAAACTGTCTTCGCACCTGCGGCACGGAGCAGTCTCTTTGTTCTTTTCCTTGTGTGAATATCGCAGTTAAGCACGCAATCGGTGTAGGGAAGGATAGCGCGGGGATCATTCGCAAAGATGATTTCCGCCTCAGCTCCGCTCTCGCGTATCAGCTGCTCGTAATATTCAACGTAGTCAACACCCGTGAAGCGGTGCTTCTCGTAGCCGAACAGCTCGCGGTACTTCTCAAGCGTGAGGACGTCGCGATAGGGATCTACGCCCTTCTCGTCCATAGCATCCATGGATATCAGATGGTTTCCAACCTCATCGGAGGGGTAGGAGAGCATAAGGACTATTTTCTTAGCGCCCTTCGCAATTCCGCGAAGACAAATAGCAAAGCGGTTACGGCTGAGAATGGGGAAGATTACACCCACCGTGCCTCCGCCGAACTTCGTGCGTACGTCCTCGGCTATATCGTCGACGGATGCGTAATTGCCCTGTGCGCGCGCTACTATTGCCTCGGTCATAGCAATTATATCTCTGTCACGAATCTCGAATCCCTCAGCGCGTGCTGCCTCGAGAACCGAATCGGTTACTATATCGACAATGCTGTCACCCTGACGGATGATAGGTGCTCTGACACCTCTCGAAACCGTGCCGACCATACGTCCCATAATACTTCCTCCTTATGGATGGATATCGCAATTTCAAATACACTTTAGTATATCATAAATGTGTACCGATGTAAAGAAAAAATAAGATATTTCCGAAAAAATATTTTTTCCTGCTGCAAGCCTGCTTATGCACCGTGGGTAAAACTGTTTTTTATTTTCTGTGCTTGACAAAAAACGCGTGCGCGCCTATAATTAATATGAAAAGATATGGCATCGGAGGTTATTATGCTTAATATTGAAACAATCAAGACATACGCCGCCCGGCACAGAGATGAGCTTCTAGCTCTTCACAAGGAGCTCTGTCTTATTCCTGCACCCTCACATAAAGAGGAGCGCAGGGCGGAGTTTTGTAAGGCGTGGTTCGATAAGAACTGCGGCGAGGGCGCGTATATTGACGAGGCGCTTAACGTCGTTTTCCCGTATCAGGCAGAGAATAGTGACAGGCTGTCCGTGCTTTGCGCGCATACCGACACCGTATTTCCCGATATGGAGCCTATGCCCTTTGTTGATGACGGAGAATTTATCCGTTGTCCCGGAGTAGGTGACGATACCGCAAGCCTTGCCGTTCTTATGATAGTAGCGAAGTATTTTGTGGAGCATAGAGTTCCGGCGAATGACGGACTTCTCTTTGTTGCCAACTCCTGCGAGGAGGGACTTGGAAATCTTAAGGGAACGCGCAGGATATTCGCCGACTACGAGGGTCGCATAAGACAGTTTGTTTCCTTCGATGCAAAGACGCCGGGTATGGCTACCAGCTGCGTCGGCTCGCACAGATATCACGTTGAGGTAAGCACAGAGGGCGGTCACTCCTGGGGGGCGTTCGGAAAGAAAAACGCTATTGCCGAGCTTGCGGGAATAGCAAGAGAGATATACTCCACCGAGCTTCCGAAGAAGGAAGGAAAAAAGGTAACATATAACGTCGGAACTATCGAGGGCGGTACCTCGGTAAACACCATAGCGCAATATGCTAAGATGCTTTGTGAATACCGCTCGGACGATCTTGAGCTGCTCAAATTTATGGAGGGAAGATTTGCCGATATATTCGAGGCGGCAAGGACAGATGGTGTTACAGTCAAGGTCACCAAGGTTGGTGACAGACCCTGTATGGGTGACGTAGATCCCGCCGAGCAGCAGCGTGTTATGAAGGTCTACTCCGATGCCGTGTCCGATATTCTCGGACTTGTCGCTACCACCCATTCAAGCTCCACCGACTGCAATATTCCTCTGTCTCTCGGTATCCCTGCCATAGCCTGCGGAGTATACGAGGGCGGCGGAACTCACACCCGTGAGGAGTGGATCGTAAAGGCATCTATGGAGCCGGGACTTGCCGTCGGAATCGCCACCGCGATTAACCTTGTAAATTCGTAATTTGTAAGCTAATATTGACGAAACAGGAGAAAAAGAAATGAAATTAGCAGCAGCAGGAGATGCGATTATAGGCAGAATTATTCAGGATGATTTTGCCGGATATGATGAAATCTGCCCTTATCTTGAGGCGGCAGACGCGTCCTTCTTTAACCTTGAAACAACCCTTAACGAGCCTGGCGAGTGCTGTGCATCGCAGCTCTCGGGCGGTACTTATATCAGAACCTCGTCGCGTGTTCTTCCCGGGCTTCGTAAGTTCGGCTTCAATATGACCAGCTTTAATAATAACCACGCGCTCGACTTCTCCTATGGCGGTCTTCTCTCGACCCTCGAGGCTCTTGAGGAGACGGATTTTGTACACGCGGGTGTTGGCCGTAACCTCGCCGAGGCGTCTGCTCCGAGATATCTCGATACAAGCGCGGGCAGAGTGGCTCTGATTTGCGTGAATACCACCTTCTCGCTCGATATGCTTGCGGGTGAGCAGAATGCGCGCGTACCCGGCAGACCCGGCATTAACGGACTGCGTGTCAATAAGTACGTGCGCGTTACCGAGGAGGAGCTTAAGTTCGTCGAGGAGCTTGCCGATAAGACGGGCATCAACGTTTCGCAGCTCATTACCGCCAAGGAGGGCTACAATGCCGGAATCAAGGAGGGCGAGGCTGCACTTGGTGATCTTCGCTTCGTTCTCGGAGATAAATGCGAGTACGTAATGGAGCTGAACCGCGTCGACGTTGAGCGTGTGAAGAAGGCGATATACGAGGCACAGCTTCAGGCGGATTACATAATGATTTCTATCCACTCTCATCAGCTCTCGGGCGATGCTAAGGAGAACCCCTCGCAGTTCCTCATCGACTTTGCGCACGAGTGCATAGATGCAGGCGCGCATGCGGTTGTCGGTCACGGTCCTCATCTTCTTCGTCCTATCGAGGTATATAAGGATTGTCCGATATTCTATTCTCTCGGTGACTTCATACTCCAGCTTTACAATATCGAGCTTGCACCCGCAGAGTTCTACGCTAAGGTCGGCGTAGACGGCGATGCAACCGTGCATGAGCTTCTTAAAACGAGAAGCGCTGATTTCACCCGCGGTCTTATGACAGACCCCCGAATGTTCTTAAACGTCATTCCCCTTTGGGAGACCGAGGGAACTAAGCTTAAAACGCTCCGTCTTCTGCCCCTTATGGGCAATATGGACGGCAACAAGTCCGAGATAGGTCTGCCCCGCATCTGCGATGCAGAGCGTGTGGTAAGCTACCTCGGCAAGATGTCCGAGCCTTACGGCGTTAAGCTCACCGCCGCGCCCGACGGACTTATCGACGTAAGCTGGTAAACAATAAAACGAACGGAGGAATATTATGAAGCGGAAGCTTTCAGCACTTCTCCTGATACTCACCCTTCTTTTTTCGAGCCTTACGTTAAGCGGCTGCGCGCTGCTTAATCAGCCGGATACCGAGGAACCCGACCTTGAGACGGACGAGGGCGGTGGAGAAAAGAAGGAGCCGTACGTTCCACCGCCCAGCTCCTATAACCCCGACAATTGGTTTACCGACCCTGTAATTCCGTCAACGCCCGACAAGCCCGATGAGCCGGAGCTTACCTTCGAGGAGAAGCTTGAGGCAGAGCTTACGGCGGTGCTTGCTAAAATAGACTATTGCATTGAGAGCTACGACGGCAAGTTTCCGGGTGCGTACAGCACTAATCACGTCTACAATACTACGGGAAACACCGCGGGCTGGATACAGGGCTTTTGGACGGGCGTTCTGTGGCAGGCATACGAGATTACGGAAGATGAGAAGTACGCGACTCTCGCCGATACTCACGTAGACTCCTTCTACAAAAGGATAGACGAGAGGCTCGGTGTGGATAACCATGATATGGGATTTCTTTACACGCCCTCCTGTATCGCTGCATATAAATTGAAGGGCGACGAGACTGCAAGGACGGCGGCTATAATGGCGGCTGATAACCTTCTCACAAGATATCACGCCGATCCCGGATTTATACAGGCATGGGGAGAGGTTGGCGCCGCTGAGGAATACAGGCTTATCATCGACTGCCTTATGAATTTGCCGCTCCTCTATTGGGCGAGCGAGACCACGGGAGATGAGAAGTATTCGTCTGCCGCGAACAGCCATCTTGCGCTTACGCTTGCAACGATCTACCGCGATGACGGTAGCACCTATCATACCTATTTCTTTGATCCCGAAACGAAGCTGCCCTCCCACGGCGCAACCAAGCAGGGTGATGCCGATGATTCCACCTGGGCGCGCGGTCAGAGCTGGGCGATGTACGGCCCCGTGTTAGCTTATTCCTATACCGGTAACGCCGATGCGCTCGCGCATTTCAAGGCCGCGGCAGACTGCTTTATAGAAAATCTCCCCTCGGATTACGTACCCTATTGGGATTTCAATTACGGAGAGGGAAGCGGTGAGCCGCGTGACGCATCTGCAGGCGCTATAGCCGTTTGTGCGCTCCTTGAGGGCTGCAAATACTTAGAGGACAGCGACCCCGATAAGGCTCGCTATCTCGAGGCTGCAAAGAATATGACCGAGGCTATGATAGACCATTGCTCGGCAACTGGCGTCTCCACAGCAAACGGCCTTCTCATCGGCGCAACTCAGAACCGCAAGACCGAAAAGGGCGTCGAGGAAATGACCCCCTACGGTGACTACTTCTACCTCGAGGCGCTCCACAGAATGTCGGACCCCGAGTGGGAGCCTTATTGGTAAGTGCGCTTTCAAGCATACCTTGTAATATAAGCGCAGCAAAGCTTTCAACCTCACAAAACAAAGCACGCGATTTCATCTCGAAATCGCGTGCTTTTTCATACTAATATTTACATTTAATACCGCATCCGGTGCATTTTGTCGGATATAGGCGCCCTTTCCGTAGGGCGGGGGCTTGCTCCCGCCGCATACGTTGCACTTCCGCCTCCTCGGGGACCCCCGAAGCGAGTGAAGCGAGCTTTGGGGCTTACTCCGAGAACAGCTCGTCGATAACAGTAAGAACCTTTCTTACGTACATCTCGCCGCCTGCGTGACCAACCGTGCCGCTACCGACGAATGCAGAGTAGTGTCCTCCGTTCTCTGCATGCTCGGTGGGGAGATATCCGTATGAGCCGCAGGTGAGCTGAGATAGGAAGGTCTGGTGTGCCTTCGAGCGAGCGCGGATCTGGTTACCGAAGTCGACGAACAGCTCGAAGGGGTTAGTTGCTATAGCTACGTTGCCGAGCTTCATTACGTGTACCTCGATGTTGACGAGATCCTTCGTCTGCTGCTCAACGTAACGCTGCATAATACCACACTCAAAGAGTGTGTTCGCCTTATCAGCGTAGTTCACGGTCTTCTTGCCCGCAATATAGCGATTGAAGCGATCCTTGGCTTCATTGTACTCGCCCATAGTAACGCGACGGAAGGGAAGATCCATGGTGAAGCTCTTATGTACAAGCTCGGTGTCACCGATAAGCTCGGTAACCTCTCGGGTAGCGTCCATAACCTCGCGGCTGATGCGCTTACCGATCTTGATAGTTCCCTCAATCTCGAACATAGAGGGGTCTGCGGTTCTGGGAAGAGGGTTGATGCGCTCGATGTTGGGGTCGAGGATCGGAACGTGAGGCTCTACCCAACGGATAAGGTCGCGGGGGCAAAGATCTCCCGCCGCACCGCACATACCGAGAACGAAGAAGTCCTCGCCAAGCTCTGCGCGCAGATTCTTCTTTACCTTACCCCAATAGTCGGAGGACATAAAGCTCCTATGCTCGAGAACCTGAGAGGGGCAGGAAACGTTTATCATAGCGCCGCGGATCTTCTTATCCTCACCGTAGGTGAAGAGCATCTCAATGCCGCTGTCCGTGCCTGCCTCAAGAGTGGTGAAGCAAGCGTTGTTGGTGTCGCCCCACATCTTTGCAGAGCCGTCATCGTAGCAAACGCGGCGGTTCATGCCAATAGCCGCGCGGCCGAAGCCGTGTGCTATGTATCCGGGCTTTCTGTCTGCCCAAGCCGCCTTGATTACCTTCACAACGCGCTCGATGAGCATTTCTCGTCCCTCATCCGGGGTCTGAACGCCCTCGGCATACGTGTTTACAACCTGCTTATATTCAACCCCCTCGGGGAGCATCTGCTTGAAAATATCAAATCCGCGCTTGTCACTTCTGCCGGTGTAGGCAATAGAGGTGTGCGTATGAGTAGCACCGAGGGTTACCTTCATGGGGTCAAGACCGGGTATATCCGTAAGATGCTCTCTTATCTCACCCAGGAGATTGCGGCTCGCGCTTGTAAGGTCTCCCGAAACGATGACCGCGTGGTCATCTCCCGCCTCGATAGCGAGTGCGGTAACCGTAAGAGGCGTTTCGACGTACTGCGAAATTCTCTCGTAGAACTGTCCGACGAGGCTGACCGGCTTATCCGGCGTAATGCTCTCCTCGGCCCAACCGATAATTAGCTTTGCCATAGTGTCCTCCTTGCGCGCTTTGCGCGTATTTATTTTCGCCCTTATTATAACATCACGCCCGCCTGTTGTCAATAAAATAGAATGAAAAAGAGCGCATTATCTGCGATGTGACTATAACCGTATTGACATTCAAATGAAATTAATGTATAATTTAACCGAAAACAAATAAAAACTAATCCGTAAATAAAAGGAGGACACAAAAAAATGGGAAAGATCGCTTTCGTTGGCTTCGGTGAGGTTAATACCCCCATCGACATCATAGTAAGGAAGTGTAAGGCTGCAGAGGAGGCTCTTCTTGCCGAGGGGCTCGATCTTATCAGCGTTTACCCCGTTACCGATGATTATGAGGAGAAGGATATCAAGCGCGCGCTTGATGCTCTGCGC
>CAYZZJ010000100.1:0-7046 GCA_964482885.1 uncultured Ruminococcus sp.
CCAATGTGGCCGTTCAACCTCTCAGTCCGGCTACCGATCGTCGACTTGGTGGGCCATTACCCCGCCAACTATCTAATCGGACGCAAGCTCATCCTCAGGCAATAAATCTTTGATGGTTGTCCCATGCGAGACTGCCATTTCATACGGTATTAGCAACTGTTTCCGGTTGTTATTCCGTACCTGAGGGTAGATTGCTCACGCGTTACTCACCCGTCCGCCACTAAGACAATTACCGAAGCAACCATCTTCGTTCGACTTGAATGTGTTATGCACGCCGCCAGCGTTAATCCTGAGCCAGGATCAAACTCTCTAAAAAATTATATCATTAACTCCTGGGCTCTCGCCCCGGAACCAATAATCTTTCTAGAGTTTTATTCTAGCATTTCTCTTACTTCTTGAGTTTTTTCAAAGTGTAATTTAACGAGATCTCTGCACTTTTCAGTGCTCGAAATTCAATGTTGTTCAATTTTCAATGATCAAGTGCAAACCAGCATTTCGCAAGTGTGCTTATGTATTATACAATAGCAAACCGAGATTGTCAATAGTTTTTTGCTAAAAAATTCTGCTTTTTTCTCATTTTTTACAATACGCGCGTGCGGCGCCCGATTTTGGGTGTCACTTTTAGTAAAATTACATATGACCGCCTTCTATTTCTGCGGTATTCTTGCCATGAATAGTCACAGTTCTGTCGACAGGAACGTACTCATCGGGGAAATGTATCATAACGTTCTCCGCCTCAAGACGTAACTGTAGAGAACTGATATCAACACGCGCCACCTCACTGCCGGTTTTGAGCGCGAGCGCTGCCGCATTTCCCGCAGCCTGTCCTGTCAGTATCGCGGGCGGAATGACTCTGATAAGATCCCAGCCGTAGCCTGTTCCGTCAGCACTTCTGCCGGCGGTTATAATATTTGGATAATCCGAACGGGTGAGGCACCTTAACGGAATTTCAAACAAATGATCTCTATGCTCAAAATCGTTTATAGCGCATATCGAATCATCAAAATGCCGATAGGCATCGGATAGGCGAAGAGAATAATCGCCTCTTATATGAGCGGTAGTGCGAAACTGCGGCATTCCGGGCGCGGTTACAACCTCGCGAGAGGAGCCGTCGCCCTGCGAGCGCAGGCGCTCGAGCACAAGCAAATGATTTCTGACTATGTAATCGGTAACTTCTTCCGCAGAGAGTCCTGACCAACGCGGAAGGTCTGCGGGCTGATTATCGCCAAAGAGATTGATCCCACCGCCGTTAATCTGTCTATAAGCGCGCTGAATATTACCCTGCTCCACGGCCTCTCGGCAAGAGTCCAAAGTTATCATCTTTGCACTAAACGTAAAGAAATTTTCACCCTTTACGTACGGAACTCCGCCACGCCTGAGAACGTCGCAATCTCCCGTAGTATCAATAAGCATGCGGCAGGAATAAAGCTCGGTACCGCCCTTGCTCTCTGTTACAACGCCGCGGCAGACATTTCCTTCCATTATCGGATCACAAGCTATGCAATCAAAAAGGATATCAACGCCCGAACGGGTTATTTCTTCGGTCAGCTGATAAGCAAAAATAGTAGGAGAATAACGCTGAATATACCTCACCTCGGTATACTCCTTCGGCTCACCGTTTGACCACTGCGGCGGTATGGTGTTAAAGCCAACCTCGGCACTCATTCTCAGCCACTTCTCTGCAAGGCCGAATATTATCTGCTTTCCGCGTCCATTGCACATCGGTACAAACATATTTATAAGCCCGAGAGTTCCGAGGCCACCAAGGATATTGCTCTTTTCAAGCAAAAGAACCGAGCATCCGTCTTTAGCAGCGCTGACAGCAGCAGCTACGCCCGCAACTCCACCCCCTGCAACGATAACGTCATACTTTTTCTTTACATAAAGTCTTTTTGTATAAGCTATGCTCTCGTTCCCCTCTTTAATGCTCATATCCCCCCTCCGTGACTACAACCAGCGTTATATAGCCATTTTTCTCTTCAATATTATTATATCGAATTAGCAATAATAAGTCAAGCGCTGCCTACGAAACGGTTATCTCATGATTAGACCACACAATTATGTTAAAACGAGAAGTAGAAATAAATACCAATAATAAATCCCCCCTATCGTGCCAAAATAATATCAGAGCAGAAAGCGTGAGAGCCTAACGGCAATTGCGCCTTAGGCTCGATAAATATAGATTACGGGAGATTATTCTTATGGCTAAGAATAAGGCTAATACCGCCCAGGCTAAGGCAAAGCTTGAGAGCATCAAGATGCAGGCAGCTAACGAGGTTGGTGTTAATCTCAAGCAGGGCGACAACGGTGACATCACCGCTCGTCAGGCAGGCAGCATCGGCGGTCAGATGGTCAAGAAGATGATCGAGTCTTACGAGAACGGTAACGCGTAAGCAGATCGCATTCTGACATCCTAAGCGATGGCAAGAGGCTACCTTTTCGGGTAGCCTCTTGTTTTTCTTGGCTCCGAGCACGGAGCCTCAGCCTTTATATAAAAATGGTGGTTAAAGTAATTGATAGTCCTGCCGCGAAAAGGGTGGAAAACAAATTAACCACGTCGTTGTCGATAAGAGTAAGCCCTGATAGATAAGAGGTCCTTTCACCGCAATGGTCGTGCTTTTCCGTAATCTTGTCGCATATGGTACAGCGATATTTAACCTGAAATACAGAACCTAAAAAGCTATCAAAAATCGCACCGCAAAACGCAGCACATATAGCTATCAGCATCCCCCATACTTCGCAAGCCCCCATTAGGAGCGCAACAGCGGGTATTAATGCCGCTCCCGCCAAGGAAGAAGCCGTGCCTAACACGGACATACCGCCGCTCAAGCCTCCTTCACAGCTCTCCCATCTGAAGAGATCAAACGTATTTTTGGAAAGCGCGCCGATGCCAGATGCAACGGTATCGGCGAGAGCCTCGCTTAATGCAGCAATGAACGCTATGACAAAGACGTAGTTCTCGCTTACCATATATAAAAATGCCGCGAGTGCCGGAATAAGTCCGTTGACCAGGACCTGCATATGATCCCTGGCTCCGCTCTTTAACTCCTCGACGGTCGACCGGTTTTTACGCTTGTATTTAACCTTATCGGACAGCATGCCGCCAACGAAAAACAACAGCAGCAGAATAAAGCCCGCATTCCCTAAAGATGCAGATATAACGAGGTCTATAGCAAGTGCTGCCAGGACGCCCGAAAGGGTAAGCGCGCGCTTCTTAAGCGCGAATATGACAATAATAGGTGTCAATATAATGGGAACAATATAATGCGTTATCACCGGAACATACATAAATGCATAGGCAAGAGCCGTAACCGCCCAAGTGACCGCGATGTTGTCAAGACCGTATCCAACGATAAGTTCAAGTGACGTAGAGAGCGTAGCGATCGCAAGACAATGCCACATCTCAAGACCCATATCAAATACTAGAGACATGATAAACGCGCTGAAGAAGGAACAAATGAAGTTCGCCACTGCACCGAACAGCGTCTTTTTTCCATATATTCTTGGATTGTTTTTTGTCACCAGCTGACCGATAAGCCCTGCAGCACCGTCACCTATCGAGGTACAGAATATACCTACGCCGAAGGGGAGCATTACATCGGGAATTAAGCAGCCGACGGCTGCAACAGCAGTCATAGCAACAGCATAATAAACCGTGCCGGGCGCGTTATCCTCGTCGGAGGATATCATAGGCATAAGCTTTCCCTTATAGGCTATTATCAAAAGCAGGAGGAAAATGGCGCATACCGCGAGGAAGTGAACCCCGGAGCCGATAAAATGATAGAGAAATATCCACTCGAAGCCGACCAGGATATGCACGACCTTGCGCGTGTACTGCTTGGGCATACCGAGCCTATATAAAATTAAGGAAAGAACAAGACACAGCGCACCGTATCCGATTCCTGTAATATATCCAATCGCAACCGTACTACCACCTCCCTACTCTTTTCGTAATATCTCCACTGACATTATAAAGCATTAGATATCAAATGTCAATAAAATAACGGCGCCAATCGGCGCCGTTATTTTTCAGGACTCATCCGCGGAGGATTTGTCCTCCTTCTCTTCTTCCTCACCGTCAACAATTTCCTTACCGGGAATTACGATGCCGTGAGTCATAGAACGAAGGTTTTCCGCATGCTTTTTGTCTATAATCTGCTGCTTTGCCGCCTTGGATGCGTCGAGATCCGCACGTATCTCATCGCTAAGCGTTCCGTCACTTAATGTGAGAAATTTTTCAAACGAATCGGGATACACGAAGCTCTTATCTCCGCAACCAAATCTGACCGTCATATATTTCCCCTGCGTTGACACAACAGTGCCGATACCAAACGACTTATGGCACACAGATAGATTCTCGAGAACCATGATAAACCCCTTCCGGATTTACGCAAATTGTCGATGCTTGTAAACAAATAAAGACAATATGCGAACTATAGAGCGTGTAGCATTATAACAAAAAAATATGTCCAAACTATGAATAAATTACACTTTTTATATTATGCCTATTTTTTTGTCGATTATAATGCAAAAAACACCCACATTTACAAGGTATTATATGTCACAATGCACAAATCGGTTCTTTCATCTTGAAAGATCCGCAATGACTAAGCGTAATTTGTGTAGCTCAAAAAGCTATTATGTCCGCTCTTGCGATCGCTTATACTCAGTAGGTGTAATACCAACAATTCGCTTGAATACTCGGGGAAAATACTGTGGATTATCGAAGGCAAGCTTATCTGATATCTCGGCAAAATTAAGCGCGCTGTCTCCTCGCTCGAATTTCTGCTTAAAGAGCTTGCTTTTTAATTTACAAATTACATAAAGCAAAGGAGAGCGACGCGCAAAACATCACCCTCCTTACTTTTACATTGTTAAAAAAGCCGAGCCACTCGCTGTCATGCCGTGGCTCGGTTTTAATTACTTGATTTCGATGAGCGACTCGTCCCAGATTTCGGGAGCTTCATAACCAAGAAGATTTACCGTAGTTGCAGCTACTGAGGAAAGTCCAAGGTCGCACCTGCCTACCTTAACGTCGTAATTGGAAGAATAAAAGTTATCGTAGACAATAAAGGGAACGGGATTAAGCGTGTGGCTGGTTTTAGCCTTCGGCTTTCCGTCCTTGCCGAGCTTGGGAGCGCCCGTCTTCTTATCAATCTCGCACATTTCATCGGCGTTTCCGTGATCCGCGGTGATAAGTGCTACTCCGCGCAGCTCATCAACAACGGCGAGAATACGCGCAAGCTGGAGATCAAGAGCCTCCATAGAACACTCGGTAGCGAGGAAGGAGCCTGTGTGTCCAACCATATCTCCGTTGGGGAAATTAACCCTGAGGCACTTATACTCACCGGAACGAAGGCACTCAATCAGCTTATCGGTGATCTCTGCACACTTCATCCAAGGTCTCTGCTCAAAGGGAACCACGTCGGAGGGAATCTCAATATAGGTCTCAAGCTCCTCTGAGAACTTACCCGACTTATTACCGTTCCAGAAATAGGTTACGTGCCCGTACTTCTGCGTCTCGGATATTGCAAGCTCGCTTATGCCCGCATTAACAAGATACTCTGTCATAGTGCCCGTGATTTCAGGGGGGCTGACGAGATATCTCGAAGGAATATGAAGATCTCCGTCGTATTCAAGCATACCTGCATAGCATACAGCGGGAACTCTCTTTCTGTCAAACTTATCAAAATCTGCGCCGGATTCAAAGGCTTTGGAGATCTCTATAGATCTGTCACCTCTGAAGTTGAAGAACACAACACTATCGCCGTCGTTAACGATTCCAACGGCAACACCGTCCTTTGCAATTACGAAAGGAGGGAGATCCTGGTCTATGACCTTAGTCTCGGCTCTGTAGGTGGAGATTGCCTCCTCGGCCGATGCAAACTGTCTGCCCTCGCCAAGAACGTGAGTCTTCCAGCCAGCCTCCACCATGGCCCAGTTAGCCTCGTAACGGTCCATAGTTATCTGCATTCTACCGCCGCCCGATGCGATTGCGATGTCGAAGTCATCGGAGCGCAGCCCCGCAATATACTCCTCGAAGGGCAGTACGTAATCAAGCGCGCTGGTCTCACCAACGTCACGTCCGTCGAGAAGAATGTGAATTCTTACTCTCTTTACCCCGGAGGTCTTAGCGTTTCCGATAAGCGCCTTAAGGTGATCTATGTGAGAATGAACGTTACCGTCGGAGAAAAGACCGAGGAAATGAAGAGTTGAGCCGTTGGCAATAACGCCGCCGACGATTTCACGCCATGCATCTGATGCGAATATTTTGCCCGTTTCTATAGACTGCGAAACGAGCTTTGCTCCCTGTGCAAATACCTGACCCGAGCCAAGGGCGTTATGTCCTACCTCGGAGTTACCCATATCATCGTCACTGGGAAGACCGACAGCAGTACCGTGTGCCCTGATAGCAACGGTGGGATAATCAGCCATAAGCATATCGAGGGTGGGAGTGTGCGCAGATGCAACCGCGTTTGCCCCGTTATCAGGAGCAATACCTACTCCGTCCATCACTATCGTAAGAAGCGGTCCTTCAATACCGCCGAATTTCTGAGATTTTTTAAGCTGTGCCATGAGTTACCTTCCTTAAATATCGTGTAAATAAATTAAATATCGGCATCGGCGAGATACAAATGTCCGTTTTCGGTGATGTATCTCTTACGCTCCGCAAGCGCATCTCCAAGAAGCACGTCGAACATCCTGGCGGTTTCCTCAGCATCGGTAGGTGTTACCGCGATGAGCCTTCGTGTCTGAGGGCACATGGTGGTGCGCCACATCATATCAGCGGCGTTCTCACCAAGTCCCTTGGAGCGCTGAATGGTATACTTCTTAGATCCAAGCTTCGAGAGAATATCTATCTTTTCCTGCTCGTTATACGCAAAGTGCGTCTCACCGCCCGAGGTTATCTCAAACAGCGGTGATTCCGCTATAAATATCTTTTCCTTTTCTATAAGCGTGGGCAATAGACGGTAGAACATCGTGAGAAGCAGAGTTCTGATCTGGAACCCGTCCTCGTCGGCATCGGTGCATATAATTATTTTGCT
>CAYZZJ010000101.1:0-6982 GCA_964482885.1 uncultured Ruminococcus sp.
GTACGCACGGTGGTGTGGGAGGTCGGCGGTTAATCACCGCCTCCTACCCGATTGTATTTGCTGCTTAAATCATTTTGTAAGGATCGAGTATCTCGTCTATCTTGTCGGCGGCTACTACGCCCTCCTCTATAAGAATATCTCTGATATTTCTCTTTTCGCGTAGCGCCCTCTTCGCGATCTTAGATGCCTTGGTGTATCCGATGTAGGGGCAGATAGCGGTGACAATTCCTATGCTGCGCTCTACCTCGTCCTCGCAGCTGTCCTCGTTTACCGTTATTCCCCTTATGCAGTCCTCGGTGAATACGCGTATACCGTTGGAAAGGGTTTCAAGGCTTTCAAACAGACAGTAGAAGATAATAGGCTCGAATGCATTAAGCTCAAGCTGCCCTGCCTCAACCGCCATAGTAACGGTGGTGTCGTTGCCGATCACGTTGAAGGCTATCTGGTTCATTACCTCGGGGATAACGGGGTTGATTTTTCCGGGCATAATCGACGAGCCGTTCTGCTTTGCGGGCAGATTGATCTCATTGAAGCCTGTGCGGGGTCCCGAGGACATAAGCCTTAGGTCGTTTGCCATCTTCGAGAGGCTTGCCGCGCAGGACTTCACGATACCCGATACGTATACGAAGCAATCGAGGTTCTGTGTTGCATCTATAAGGTCTTCTGCCTGAGTGAGCGCAAGACCGGTTACCCTCGAGAGATTGGGAACGATGTTTTTAATATACGCCTTTTCTGCGTTGATGCCCGTTCCTATTGCCGTGCCGCCCATATTGAGGACCGAAAGCTCCTCAATGGCGTGTCTGAAGCGGCGTATATCACGGTCCGAAGCCGCGGCGTAAGCCGAGAAGGACTGACCGAAGCTGATCGGCACTGCGTCCTGCATCTCGGTTCTGCCCATTTTGATAACGTCGCTGAACTCCTCCGCCTTTTCTCTTAAGGCGAGAGAGAAGCTCTTAAGACGGTCGATTGCCTTTTCAAGAAGCCTTATCACGGCAATCTTTCCCGCACTCGGGAATACGTCGTTGGTGGACTGAGCGCAGTTGGCGTGATCGTTGGGGTGGACTATCGAGTAGTCGCCCTTCTCGCCGCCGAGTATCTCTATTGCGCGGTTTGACACGACCTCATTCGCATTCATGTTGAGCGAGGTTCCCGCGCCGCCCTGGATTGCATCGACTATAAAGCTGTCAAGCAGCTTGCCCGAAAGAATTTCGTCGCAGGCAGCCACCATGGCGTTCGCAATTTTTTCTTCTATAACTCCTGCATCACGGTTGGTGATTGCCGCCGCCTTCTTAATTTCGATTATAGAGCGTATAAATTCGGGGTGAACCTTAGTTCCGCTGATGCGGAAATTCTCCATAGCGCGCATGGACTGAACGCCGTAATACGCGTCCTTGGGAACCTCCTTTTCGCCTATAGAGTCGGACTCAATTCTGTATTCGTACATAATCTGCTCCTTTGTTTTTATTTACAACTTGATTATACTACGCGCGTGTGTTATAATCAAATATATATTACATCATAAATAACATAACTCTAAAGTTATAGGAGCGCGTATGTTTAAGAATAAGGATTATATACTAGCCGTTTACAGAGAGGGCAGCTTCACGCGTGCGGCGGAAAAGACGTTCGTTTCGCAGCCCTCGCTTTCCGCGACGGTTAAGCGTGTGGAGGAGCGCCTCGGCTTGCCTATATTTGATAGATCGAGCAACCCCGTGGGGCTGACCGACGTTGGGCGCGAATACGTCAGGTGCGCCATGGAGATCGAGCGCATGGAGGAGGACTTCGAGCATTACCTTTCAGAAAGACGGGGTATGATGGCGGGAAGGATACGGATTGGCGGAAGCAGCTTTTTCTCGGCGTTTGTTCTGCCTCATATAATCTCGGATTTCAAGCAGAGCTATGCAGGGATAGATTTCGAGATATTCGAGGACAGCACGAGAAATCTTATGGCTAAGCTCGCCTCGGGAGATCTCGACCTTGTTATAGACAACGCTATAGTCACCGATGAAAACATCGTGTCTGAGCGCTACAAGACCGAGCGCCTTCTACTTGCCGTGCCGCGCGGATTCGCGGTAAACGGGGAGCTTTCCCGCTTTTCGCTAAGCGCCGCTGACATAAAGGCGGATAAACACCTCACAGCTCCGATTGCGCCCATTTACGAGTTCAGAGAGGAGCCGTTTATACTGCTCAATAAGGAGAATGATACGGGAGAACGTGCCGATGCTCTGTTCAAGTCATTGGGTATTACCCCGCGCGTGCTTTTCAGGCTCGACCAGCAGGTCAGCGCGTATAATATATCCTCCTCGGGTATGGGGATATCCTTTGTGAGCGATACCCTCGTTAAGTATATGGGTGCCTCGTCCGAGGTGCTTTACTACAATCTGCCGTACCCAACCTCCGAGCGCAGTATATATTTCTACAGGAAGAAAAATCACTATCAGTCGCTGGCATCGCAAAGGTTTGTTGAATACAGCACGGAAAAATAAATAGAGGCAAGAGAAGGATCTTTTCTCCATTCTCTTGCCTTTTTCTTAGCCTTCGATAAATTCGATTATCCTATCCCAAAGCTCCGCGTCCTGTGCTGTCATACGCTCCCAATCGTAGGATGCGACGAATGCCGCGCGCTCCTCGGGCGTTGTGAGCTGCTTTTTCTTTGCTTTCCTTGTAAGCTCTGCAAAGAAGCCGTCCTTGTAAGCAACCGCATCGGCTGTGAAGTTAGGGTTATGCCTCTTTCCGTCGAGCGCCATGAATACAGTATTCGGGCGATCCGCGAGAGCCGTTTGAAGCTTCTCAAAATGAGAGAAGGGACAGGTCGCATCGTCGCGCGAATGAATTATAAGAGCCTTGCTGTCCGAAATTTTAAGGCTGACTCTCGCATCGGCATAAGCATAGGCGGGGAAGCTCTCTGCCTCGGTGCGGAATATAGAGGGGGCATAACGCTTAGCTGCGCCAAGCACGTCCTCGAGCATATCCCTTACCGAAACAAAGCCCGACATAGCCACGATATGCGTTATATCGCGGTGAAACGCCGAGATGTTGAGGGTGGAAAACGCACCCCAGGAGTGGCCGATCACCGCCATGCTTCTGCCCTTTACCTCGCCTGATGCCTTGAGAGCATCTATCGCACAGTCGAGGTCTGCGAGCGACTGAGAAAATCCTCCTATATTCTCGCCGTCAGAGGAAAGAGTACCCGTATGGTCGTAGGCAAATACCTCGTAGCCCGCCTCGCACAGCGTAAAGATCTCGCGCATATACGCCTTGTGTCCACAGCCCATGCCGTGGTCAAAGATGACCAATTTCTCCTTTTTCGCCTCGCCCTTGGTATAGAAGAAGCCGCGCAGCGTCTGCCCCTTATCTCCCGTAAACTCAAACGGGCGATAGGAAAGTGCGAAGTCCTCAGGCGAGTAGTAGAATATCGAGCCATCGGGATCGTGACGTACTAAAAGCTGCTTTTTGTAAATACTAGTTATGAAATTTTCGAAAATCATAGGTAGAACCTCGTTTATCAGCTGTTGCCGAGTATTCTCAGGTAAAACTCTGTTGCGCGCTTAAGACAGTCTGTACGAATTTTCTCGTTATCTCCGTGAATGGTCCCTCGCTCCTCGGAGGTGAGGTCCATTGCGGAGAAGCGGTATACTCTGTCGGATATTCTGCCCCAGTGTCTTGAGTCGGAGCATTGCATCATCAGATAAGGAGATACGATAGATCCGCGCCAGGTCGAAGCAACCGCAGATGCTACTCTCGCATATCCCTCGGTGTCGGTCTTGGAGATTCTGCTCGGCTCGTTCGATTCAAGCACCGTGAGCTTGACGTCGGGATCGTCGATAACGTCCTCGATATACTTAACCGCGGATTCAACCGAATCCATAGGGTTAAGGCGCATATTGGATACCATTCTTGCAGTGTTGGGAATTACGTTGGGCGCAGGGCTGCCGTCCATTTGCGTGAAGGCAACCGTGGTCCTTACAAGCGCGTTTATCTCGCCGCCGCCATTGCAGATAAGCTCGATAACCCAGCCGAACGCCCAGAGGTTCGCGAATATGAGCTTGAAGAGGAAGCTCGAGCTTCTGCCGAGGGTGTCGAACATATCACAGACAGGCTTAGTCATATGGGATTTGAAGGGGTGATTCTCAACTCGGCAGCATGCCTTGGAGAGCGTGCCGACGGGCGTGTGCTTCTTAGGCGCAGATGCGTGACCGCCCTTCGACTTCACCGAATATTCAAGGTTGATCATGCCCTTTTCCGCGATGCCGATAAGCGCGCAGGGTGCCTTGACGCCGGGGAATACGTTTTCGACTGCCGCGCCTCCCTCGTCTAAGACGAGCGCGGGAGTGATGCCGTTTTCCTCAAAGTAATCTACTATACGGCGTGCGCCGTTGCCGCCCACCTCCTCACTGCCCGAGAAGGCAAGATAAATATCGTTTTCGGGTACGTATCCTTCGCCGATAAGCTTATTTGCTGCAAAGAGTGCAGAGCCGAAGGTCACCTTGGTATCGAGCGTTCCGCGGCCCCAGATGCAGCCGTCCTCAATTTCGGCAGAGAAGGGCGGCTTCTCCCAGCCCTCCTCGCTCACGGGCACAACGTCATAGTGCGCCATAAATACCGAGGGTGCATCGTGGGATTTTCCCTCCCACTTATATAGAAGAGCGCGACCGTCGAAGGTGGTGAGGGTACAGGTCTTATATACGTTCGGATAAAGCTCGGGAAGGAGAGCTATGAGCTTTTCAAACTCGGCGTTATCCTCCTTCGTATGATCGGCGTAGGAGATAGTACGGCAGCGCACCAGCGCCCTGAGAGCCTCTATCGCCTCGCCCTCGTCAAATGAAATTTCGGCACCGTCTATTCTTATGTCGGTTTTAGGATTGAAGCGCAAGGCGCGGATAACTATTACCGCGATAAAAGCGAGCAGCAAGACGCCAAGCACGATAAGCACGTAAAATACCGGGTGCATCGGATCCCCCCTTCTTGTAGAATTGATGTTACGTAACTATTTTATATTGCCCTGCGAGCTTTGTCAAGCCGTGCGTGCGCATTTAGGACTTCGCGATGTAAAAACTTTTTTCCAAAATGGATTGAAAAAGCCCACGGTGTATGTTATAATTATGTAGTTAAATTACCAAACTCGGGAGGGAACCTTATGAAAAGAGATTTGCTCAGAGATATTTATGCCGATATGGAGGAGTACGGCGGTAAGACCGTTACCGTTGGCGGCTGGGTCAGAAACCTTCGTGATTCCAAGGCCTTCGGCTTTATCGACCTCAACGACGGCTCCTATTTCAAGAGCGTTCAGGTAGTATTCGAGAGGGAAAAGATAGATAACTATGACGAGATAGCATCGCAGAATGTCGGCGCGGCACTCGTAGTTACGGGTACGATAGTTCTTACCCCCGGTGCGAAGCAGCCCTTCGAGCTTAAGGCTGACAAGGTTGTGGTAGAGGGTACCTCTACTCCCGATTATCCTCTGCAGCCCAAGCGCCATACCGTGGAGTACCTTCGTGAGCAGGCGTATCTGCGCCCGAGGACCAATCTCTTCTCGGCTGTATTCAGAGTCCGCAGCGAGGTTGCTTACGCTATTCACTCCTTCTTCAATCAGCGCGGCTTCGTATACGTTCATACGCCTATCATAACCTGCTCGGATGCAGAGGGCGCGGGCGAAATGTTCAGAGTTACCACGCTCGATCTTGAGAATATGCCCCTTACCGAGGACGGCAAGCCCGATTATTCCTCCGACTTCTTCGGCAAGAGCGCTAACCTTACCGTGTCCGGTCAGCTCGAGGGCGAGACCTTTGCTATGGCGTTCGGAAACATATACACCTTCGGTCCTACCTTCAGAGCCGAGAATTCCAACACCGCGCGTCACGCGGCTGAGTTCTGGATGATCGAGCCTGAGATAGCCTTCGCCGATCTTAACGATAATATGCAGCTTGCGTGGGATATGATCAAGTACATCATCAACCACGTTATGGATAATTGTGCGGCAGAGCTTGAGTTCTTCAATAAGTTCGTTGATAAGACTCTTATGGAGCGCCTCGGCGCCCTTCGCGATACCGATTATGCAAAGGTTACCTACACCGAGGCTATCGACGTGCTTCTTAAATCGGGTGCCGATTTCAAGTATCCCGTATATTGGGGCGTTGACCTTCAGACCGAGCATGAGAGGTACCTCACCGAGCAGATCTACAAGAAGCCCATATTCCTCATCGACTATCCCAAGGATATCAAGGCGTTCTATATGCGCCTGAACGATGACGGTAAGACCGTTGCGGCTATGGACCTTCTCGTTCCCGGCGTCGGCGAGATCATCGGCGGCTCTCAGCGTGAGGAAAGAATTGATATCCTCACTGCAAGAATGAAGGAGCTTAATCTCTCCGAGGAGGACTATTGGTGGTATCTCAACCTCCGTAAGTACGGCGGCACAAAGCACGCAGGCTACGGTCTCGGCTTTGAGCGTATCATTATGTACCTCACGGGCGTCTCCAACATCCGCGACGTCCTCCCCTATCCCCGTACGGTGGGCAACGCAGAGTATTGATCCGTTCCGCATCTGTAAATATAAGCAAGGCACGCGCCGCGGCGCGTGCCTTTTTTCGTTGTTTTTTTGACACGGGTGCGGAGTGAAGCGGATCTAAGCGCGATGTCCTTAACGTACAAATCTCGCTAAACCATGATTGCACCCGTGTCAAGTTATGATATGCTCGGCATAGTGATGATTGCCCCCGCAGACTGTCAGACCTCGAGTGGACCGAGCCGCAGGCGAGACTGGGGGACCGCTTGCGGTGGATGAGGTATGGTGGATGAGCAACCGCACCTGTCAGAATGGTCGTTCGCACGTTTTACGCCTTATTTTGCGCTTTTCTTGTTAAGTATGCACGAAGATGATTGTACATAAAAGAGAAATGCTATGGATAATATTGACAAATCGTGCGGGGGGGGGGGGTATAATAGTTGTGCATTATGTACTATTTATAATAAAATATATAAT
>CAYZZJ010000102.1:0-6900 GCA_964482885.1 uncultured Ruminococcus sp.
AAGCCTCCTTGATAAGCTTCTTTATAAGCGTTGTCTTACCGGCGCCGAGGAAGCCGGAAAAAATGTCTATCTTCGTCATACCTGTATCCTCCGTATGAAAATCATGTTATTACTTTTATTTTATATCTTTTATACTGAAAAGTCAATACTATTCCGTTATTTTTGACGGAAAAATGTAGATGACGCACGTCATACAAGGCCCTCGAAGCCCCAGCCTCTCAGAACCTCGTAGGCGGCGATAGCAACCGCGTTTGAGAGATTAAGGCAGCGAAGAGTCAGGAGCATCGGGATTCTGACGGCACTCTCGGGGTTTGCCTCTATCAGCTCGCGCGGCAGTCCTGCGGTCTCGCGACCGAAGACAAGATAGGTGCCGTCGGGATATTCCACCTCGGTGTAGCACTTCTTAGCGTGTGCAGAAAAATAGAAGCAGGCGGCACCGGGGTGCTTTTCAAGAAAATCGTCGTAGCTGTCGTAATAGGTTATATCGAGCTTATCCCAATAGTCAAGTCCCGCACGCTTTAGCGTACGGTCGGATATCTCGAAGCCCGTAGGTCTTATTATGTGTAGTGCGGCTCCCGTTACGGCGCAGGTGCGCGATATATTGCCTGTATTCTGCGGTATTTCGGGGTTGTATAAAACTATATTGAGCTTTTTCACGGCTTCTCCTCGGAATGCTTTTATTTCCCGTATATTATAGCACAAAGACGCCCCCTGTTCAAGGAGTGCGCGTTTTTTAACTAATTCTTAATTTTTTATTATTACTTTACATTTTTAGGCGGGCGTGATATAATTATACTTGGTTAATTATACGCTGTGCCGCGGCACAGCCCCTCACAAGGAAAGGATACAGATAATGGGCTTATTCAGCAAGCTGTTCGGTACGTACAGCGAAAAGCAGATAAAAAAGATAACTCCCCTGGTTGACAGAATTGAGGCTCTTGCAGATAAATTCAACGCCTTCACCGACGAGCAGATGCGCGGATATACCGACGTTTTACGTAAGGCTCTCGCCGAGGGCAGCACGCTCGACGATATTCTGCCCGAGGCTTTCGCGCTAGTACGCGAGGCTGACGACAGAGTGCTTGGCAAAAGGCCCTTCCGCGTTCAGCTCATCGGAGGTATACTTCTCCACCAGGGACGTATAGCCGAGATGAAGACGGGCGAGGGTAAGACGCTCGTCGCTACTCTGCCCGCGTACCTTAACGCTCTTGCGGGCGGTGGAGTTCATATAGTAACCGTAAACGACTATCTCGCAAGGCGTGACAGCGAGGAGATGGGCAGAGTTTACGGCTATCTTGGTCTTACCACGGGGCTTATCGTTCACGGTCAGTCGCCCGACGAAAAGCGCGCGGCATACGCCGCGGATATCACCTATTGCACTAACAACGAGCTTGGCTTCGATTATCTGCGTGACAATATGGTGGTCTACAAGGAGAGAATGGTTCAGCGCGGCCACGCGTTTGCCATCGTGGACGAGGTTGACTCGATACTTATAGACGAGGCGAGAACTCCCCTTATAATTTCGGGCATGAGCTCGAAGTCCACCGAGCTTTACGAAAGGGCGGATACCCTTGTAAGAAGGCTCTCGCGCCACGTCATAAAGGAGATGGACAAAAAGGAGGACCTCGACACCTACGAGGAGGACTTCATCGTAGATGAAAAGGCGCGTACCGCGGTGCTTACGGCACACGGTATCAAAAAGGCTGAGGAGTTCTTCGGCGTCGACAACCTTTCCGACCCCGAGAACGCCACTATTTATCACCACGTAAACACCGCAATCAGAGCGCACGGAGTTATGCGCGCGGATATTGACTACATCGTCAAGGATGGCGCGGTTATAATCGTCGATGCGTTTACCGGTAGACTTATGCCGGGACGTAGGTACAACGACGGCTTGCACCAGGCGATAGAGGCAAAGGAGCACGTTGAGGTTCAGAAGGAGAGCCGCACCATAGCGACTATCACCTTCCAGAACTACTTCAGAATGTACAAGAAGCTCTCGGGCATGACGGGTACTGCCCTTACCGAGGAAAACGAGTTCAGGCAGATATACTCTCTCGACGTAGTCGAGGTTCCCACCAACCGCCCGATGATTAGAAAGGATCAGAACGACGCGGTATACCGTTCGCGTGCGGGAAAGCTACGTGCGATAGTTGAGCAGATAAAGCTCTGCCGTGAAAAGGGGCAGCCTGTCCTTGTGGGTACTGTATCCATAGAGCGCTCGGAGGAGCTGTCGGCTATACTCAAGCGCGTGGGCATTCCCCATAACGTGCTTAATGCAAAGCAGCACGAGCGCGAGGCTGAGATAGTAGCACAGGCGGGCAGCCTCGGTGCGGTTACCATATCCACCAACATGGCGGGACGCGGTACCGATATTATGCTCGGAGGCAACCCCGAATTTCTTGCTAAGCGAGATATGCGCCGCCTTGGATATGCCGAGGAGCTTATCGCGGAGGCTAACGGAACCGCAGATACCGACAATGAGGAGCTTATCGAGGCAAGAGCAAAATACCGCGAGCTTTATCTTGGGCACAAGGAGGAGATCGCTCCCCTTGCAGAAAAGGTGCGCGAGGCAGGCGGACTTTACATTCTCGGTACGGAAAGGCACGAGAGCCGCCGTATAGACAACCAGCTGCGCGGACGCAGCGGACGTCAGGGCGATCCCGGCGAGTCGCGCTTCTTCCTCTCTCTTGAGGACGATCTTATGCGACTGTTCGGCTCTGACAGAATAATCGGCATGGTATCAGCCCTCGGACTTGACGAGGATACCGCGATAGATGCGAGAATTCTCTCAGGCTCTATCGAGTCGGCGCAAAAGCGCATAGAGACAAATAACTTCGAGCGCAGAAAGAACGTCCTCACCTACGACGACGTTATGAATCAGCAGAGGCAGATAATCTACGCTCAGCGACACGAGGTGCTGACGAGCAACAGCATCAGCGAGAAAATACAGAATATGATACGCTCCTCGGTAGAGTCCACCTTCGACTTCTGCTTCGGCGGCGAGAACGCGGCTGAGTGGAAAATCTCTGATTTTATCAATCATTACCGCGGTCTGCTCACAGACTCACGCGGCTTCAGGTACACCGAGGAGGAGCTTTCTGAAATCGACCTTGATACACTCCGCGAGGAGCTTGTCAATAAGGCACTTGAGATATACTTCTCTAAGGACAGACTCTTCGAGGGCGTTACCGTCGGTGCGAGCGCTACACCGGCTATGCGCGAGATAGAAAAGCGCATACTGCTCGAGAACGTTGACCGCAAGTGGATGGACCACCTCGAGGCTATGGACTCGCTTAAGGAATACATCGGTCTTAACGCATACGCTCAGAGAGATCCCGTTGCTATGTACCGCCTCGAGGGCGGAGATATGTTCGACGCTATGATCGAGGAGATAAAAGAGGATACCGTAAGGCAGATACTTGCCGTTATGCCCACGCCTCAGGCAGAGGAGCGCAAGCAGGTTGCTACCGTCACGGGTGTTGGCGCTAACTCAAAGAGCCGCCCCTCTGTGTCTCCAGTAAAGAAAGCGCCGAAGGTTGGCCGTAACGATCCATGCCCCTGCGGCAGCGGAAAAAAATACAAGAAGTGCTGCGGAGCTAATTCGGCAAATTAAGGCACTTCGCTTGAAGGAAGTAAAAAAATGGGCTTTGGTACACTGTTCTTCGGATATTTTCTGATGCTTAATATCTCGTACTACCATTTCACCGATATAATCGCCGCTCTTGTGATGCTGCTAGGACTGTATAAGCTCTCCTCGGTCAGCAGGCATTTCAAGGTGGCTACCTACGCTGCGGCGGTATTTTCCGCCGTGGCTCTCGGGGAATTGGTCTTCGGTACGGTAAAGCTGTTCGTCGGCACAGGACTTGACGAATGGATAACCTATATCGCTATCGGCAGAGCCGTCGTGCTGTGCGCCTTCACCGTCGTACTACTGCGCGCTATGCACGATATTGCAAAGGAGCTTGACGTAGAGAAGGTTCCGCTTAAGTCGAAGCTTATGATCATATGGACCTTCGTGGTTTACGGTGCTTACATACTTCTTGAGACGCCGCTTCTCACGAGCCTGCTCCCCGCACCCGTAAGCGCGGCACTATACCTTGTCACCTTCATCGGGCTTGTCGTGGTTGTAATAGCAAACCTCACGATAATCTACTCCTGCTATATGCGTATATGCATGCCTGAGGACCTCGAGCCTAAGCCCGAGAAGCCCTCGCGCTTTAAGTTTATCAACGAATACAGGCAACGCAGAGATGAAAGGCGCGCAGAGGAAGCCGAGGCAGAGCGGCACAGACTCGAAGAGAAAAGAAGAAGGAGGGGCAAAAAATGAGCGAGAGCGCAACGCGCAAAAAGAGCGTCGGGCGAACCTCTCGCCTAGCGATGCTTTGTATTATATTTCTCATCGTTCCCAACTTCAACGTATTTGATATTCTTCCGGATTTTGTCGCTTATATCGTTTTAGCAAGAAAATTCGGCAAATACACTCAGCACGTACCCTACTTTGCCGAGGCACGCGACGCCTTCGTGAAGCTGGCAGCAGTGACACTTATAAAGATCCCCGCCTCCTTCGTTATGCTCGCAAATATGTACACGGGCAAGGATATCGTCCCGCTGTTTACTCTCGTGTTCGTTTCGCTTGAGCTTATACTGCTCTTCCCCGCTATCAAAAATTCCTTCCTCGCACTTTATTACGTCGGGGAGAGAGGAGATTGCCCGTCGCTTATTACCCCCTTTACCTTTGCGAAAAGAAGCGTGAGACCCGAAACACTCGAGCGACTTACCCTTCTCTTCTTCGCGGTTAAGGGCGTATTCAACTTTATTCCCGACACCTTCCTTATGTCGCAGAACACGACCGATGCCGAATTGGAGATGCGAGCGATGTTTCCCGTAGCAACGGTCACTCTTATGACGCTTGTGTTTCTGCTGGGTATAGTATGGCTGCTGCTCATGAGGCGCTACGTTATAACGGTAGCCAAGGAGGGCAAGCTTCACTCCGCGATCATGGGTATCGCGGGTGAGGAAAAGCTCGCAAGGATAGATAAGGAGCGTAGCGTACGCTCTATGATAACCTCGCTTACCGTGCTTTTCTTCGGCTCGCTTTTATGCTTCGACGTAAGCTTTGCAGATCTTTTCGGCGGAGTTAATCTCTTGCCTCATTTTCTGTTTGCGCTCGTCCTTATATGGTTCGCCGGGCGGCACTTCGAGGGAAGGCGCGACAGGCTGTCCGTATTTATCACGGGTGCCGTCTACTCGGTAGTATCCGTGTACACGCACTACCTCGGCTCGGAATTCCTGTCGCGTTACAGGTATACCGATATCGATCACCTCGATGCGGCAAAGGACGCGTATAAATTCTTCGAGATCATGACGGTGGCTGAGACGATGCTTATGGCGTTGCTTTGCTGTGCGTTTGCACTCGGCTTTATCGCCTTTCTCAGAAGACATACTCTGCTCGGCATGGCCGAGGACAGCGAAAGCCTGCCCGACAGGGAGTTATCTAAGAAAATGACGGCAGCAGGTCTTGTGCTGTCGCTCGCGCCCGCACTTATCTCGCTGCTCAAATGCGCCGAGGTATTCATTAAGGCTGAGGTAAGGTACCTCACCACGGATATAGAATCGGGGCTGGTAGCCGTTTCGGTTATGCCCTGGTTCGGCTTCTTGATAATCGGAGTATGTGCGGCATACGTATTCTTCTGCTACTATTTCCTCACAGAGGTTAAGTCCGAGATAAAAATGAAATACTCCGACGAGGAGCAAAGCTTTGAATAAGGATTATATTTCGTCAACAATAAAGCGCCACCGCAAAACGGTGGCGCTTTCCTATCATATTTGACAACCTTAATTGTCTTTTATCGGTTTATTTTGCTATTTTTTCAATAAGCTCGGCGATTCCCGACTGTCTCGGTGCGCCCTCCGTGAATGCGCGGAAGGTGTCGATAACGGCATCGCGGCAATCCGCAAGCGCGGCTACGTTCGGGATAAGCGAATAGAAGGCGTAGCCGAGGCTCGGCAGACGGTCATAGTCCTCTCTGTTGCGAAGCTTTCTCGATGCAACCTTATCCGCGGTTGCGCCCTCTCTTGTGGTAAGACGGTCGTTTACGGTATCCTCATCGGCGTAGATAAACACCGCGCAGGTGTGGCAAACGGGGCTGTTATAGAGCGATTCCACACCTTTAAGGTCGAGAACCAGAAGGGGGATCTTGCCCTCGCTGTGTGCGCGCTCAACCTCGGACTTGGGAGTGCCGTACATGCAGCCGTCGTAGACCATATGCTCAAGCATCTCGCCGCGCTCTATAAGGCCGCGAAACTCCTCCTCGGTGATGTGGAGATACTCGTCGGTGTTTCCGTCCTTACGCATGGGACGCGTGGTTGCGGAGCGAAGGAAGGTAAATCTCGGATCGTGGTCTATAACCGCCTTGGCAACCGCGGTCTTTCCAACTCCCGAGGGGCCTGCAACTATCAGTACCGAATACTTCTCCATAGCTTAGTTCTCCTTGGGAATAAGCCTCTCCTTGCCACCCATGTAGGGACGGAGAGCTACGGGGATATTTACGCTGCCGTCGGCAGAGAGGTTATTCTCGAGGAATGCAATAAGCATTCTGGGGGGAGCGACAACGGTGTTGTTAAGAGTGTGTGCAAGGTAGATCTTTCCGTCCTCACCCTTGACTCTGATGCGGAGGCGACGAGCCTGTGCATCACCGAGGTTGGAACAGGAGCCGACCTCAAAGTACTTCTTCTGTCTCGGCGACCATGCCTCAACGTCAATAGACTTGACCTTAAGGTCAGCGAGGTCACCCGAGCAGCACTCGAGAGTTCTTACGGGTATATCGAGGGTGCGGAACATATCTACGGTATTCTGCCAGAGCTTGTTGAACCAAACGGGCGACTCCTCGGGACGGC
>CAYZZJ010000103.1:0-6824 GCA_964482885.1 uncultured Ruminococcus sp.
TGACTAGTCAAATGCGATGCTCGCACTTAGTGAGATTTTCAAATTCTCCGCTAAGAACATCACCCTGTATTGCCTGCCGTTTTTTTGTTACGCCATGCCTATACATTCGGAGAACATAACTCTCCACATCATAAGCTCATATATAGGCGTCCTCGCTACGTCGAAGGCTATGCCGTAGTAGCCGAGCCTTGAGAGCAGCTCTAATTTTTTCTTGGTATTTTCGAGGCTTTCCCAGGTGTACGCGCGCCGCCTGCCGCCCCGACCGCATTCGCCGCGCAAGCAGCCGCAGCCCATATCCGCTATTTTCCCCGATGCTCTCAGTATTGCCTCCCTCGCCTGGGGCTTTGTAACGTATTTCTCACCGACTACGGCAAAGGGAGAGAGGTCTATAAAGGCTCGGCTCGAATCCAGTCTGTCGGCATAGGAGGAAAAGACTTGCTCCTCCGCGTCCTTGAAGCAAGGTATGCTTTCTTTATGTATTTTGTCAAAGTACAAAACAGTGAAATCCGCCTCGCTTGCCCACTCGCTCTTTCCCTCGGCATCAATCTCCAAAATCAGCTTAAGACCGCACCCGTGTAGAAGTTTACGGGCTGATTTTGCAATTTCCGAGCAGCCTTCATATCGGTTAAGCCCCGCTACGCACAGCCCGTGATAGCCCTCGGCACTTGCCATAAGAGCGGCGCCCTTTATCGCCTCCTTCGCCCCCTCTTTTCCGTCGAGCCACAGGCGTAGTATAGGCAGCTTGCCTGCCGCCCGTGCCAGCATAACCGCCTCTCTTCCGTCAAAGAGAACCCCGACACCGCCCTTTCTCCCTACAGCCGCCGATATGGTAAGATAACTGAGGTATGGCAAGGCTCTCATAAGCTGTGTCTTGGTTGTACCGCGGTAAAAGTATCCGTTGCCAATTCCCATGCCATGCTCCGGCACACCGTATCTTACGGCAAGCGGCTGCCCCTCGTATATCGAAGCCCCACCGCAAAGCTCGGGATTGATAGCTATAAGCGAGCTTTCGTTGACCGAAAAGCGCCGTGCAACGTCGGAGAGCGTCTCTTTCCGCCTTGCGTTCGTGCTTCTCGTGGGTATGAGGACGAGAAGCTCCTCGCCGGGGATAAGACCGCCGCCGTGTGAGATGCCGTTGCATTCCGCGAGCTTTATTGGTGAAATCCCGTATTTTTGTGCTATCTCCCTGACAGTTTCGCCTTCCTTAACGCTATGTATAATCATTCGTATCACCTCTCTAGCTCATAATATGCAGCAAGCCGTGCTATTGATATCCGATGCCGCGGGGTAAATATTTTGCACGAAAACTTGAAAAGCGCGCGTATGTGTGCTAAAATAAATGAGTAAGACGTTTTTTGGAGGTGTTCCGATGAAGATAAAGGACGGATTTGTTGTAGAGAAGGTAGGCGGTAAATATCTCGCCGTCGCCGTTGGCAAAAGTGCGGACGAGTTTAGCGCTCTTATCCGCATGAATTCCACGGGAGCTTTTCTTTGGAAGCAGCTTTCGGGAGAGGATCTCAACCGTGACGAGCTTGTCGGCCGTATGCTTGCGGAGTATGAGGTCGAGGCAGAGAGAGCAGAGGCGGATACCGATGCATTCTTAACAAAGCTTGCCGAGGCGGGCCTTTTAGATGATTGACGCCTCATACACAACGCTTACCGACGAGCTTCGTGAAAACGGTGTGTACGCATCTAACACCAGCGGCACCAGCATGCGCCCTCTTTTGCGCCATCACCGCGACGTTGTTATCCTCTCTGTGCCTAGGGGTGAGATAAGAAAATACGACGTCGTGCTTTACCCTGGCAAAAGCGGTAAGTATATTTTGCACAGAGTGATAGGCTTCAAGGGAGATACACTTGTTATCAGAGGCGATAATACCTATGTTAGGGAATTGGTTGATAAGGCTGAGATAATGGCAGTTCTCATGTCGTTTAACCGCGGCGGCAAGAGGCATACCTGCGAGGAGTTCGGCTACCGCGTGTACTCGCGCGTATGGTGCGCAATATACCCGCTGCGCCTGTTTATTTATAAGCTGCGCTTGGCGCTCGCCCATGTTTACAGGGCAATATTCAAGCGTAGGAAAGCGCTACGGAGAGGAGAGAGCGATGCAGAATAAGGAAACGCTGATAATTACAGCGCGTTACGTGGCGCACCTTTTGGTCGCGCTCAATCTCGGAGAGGCTGTACCTGGGCTGCCCGAGGGAATCTCACTTCGCGACGTATACCTATTCTCGAAGAAGCACTCGGTTGCGGGTGCTGTGCTTTCGGCTATCGAGGACGCGGTTACGTCCTCGGAGGATAGCGAGCTTATAGCGCGCTTTTCGAAGGAACGAGAGATTGCCTTAGCAAAGAATCTCGTGCAGACTGTGGAATTCGGACGTATTACAGAAGCCTTTACCGCCGCCGAGATACGCTTCCTACCTATGAAGGGCTTTCTCTTCAAGGCTCTTTGGGGCAGGCCCGAATGGCGTACAATGGCGGATATGGATATATACGTTTCTGCGGACGGTGCAAGCCGCGCGGCAGAGGTGCTTTGCTCTCTTGGATATAAGTTTGACCACGGCGGAAGCGTGCATGATTGCTACGTTAAGCCACCTTATGTAAACATAGAGTTGCATAAATCACTTGTTGGCAAGGATACGGGCGACTTTTCTGCGTGGGGGACTAAGAAAGATAACCCGTATTGGTATGTTATGAGCGACGAGGACTTCCTCGTTTATACGCTCTCTCATATGCATAAGCATCACGGCAGCGGCGGCTTCGGTATGCGTTCTCTCTTCGACGTTTATCTGTACCTTGTTGCAAAGGGCGACGTGCTTGACAGCGAGTATATCGAGTGCGAGCTTGATAAGCGCGGTATCCTCTATTTTTATCGCGATACTCTCGCTCTTGCCGGGCTTTGGTTCGGTGGCAAGACGGGCTGTACCGATGCTATCTTAGAGCTTGAGGCTTACGTTGCCTCGGGCGGCACCTACGGCAATATTGATAATAAGGTTGCGACATCTATGCGCGGAAAGACTAAGCTCGGCTACTATATGTCGCGCTTCTTCCTCCCATACTCGAGCATGGTGGAAATTTACAAGTGGCTGCGCCCCTTGCCGTTTCTGCTTCCCGTCGCGTGGGTCATGCGTATATTCCGCGCCCTCTTTGACGGTAGGCTCAGAAGAGAGCTTCGTGCCGCGCGCACCGCTAGTAAAAAGGACGGAGAGAATTGATGCTTCGCCCCCCGACGGCTCTATACCCTTTTGAGGTGATTTAGTATGAACAAAAGAATTTTTATATTGTGTATCTCGCTTCTGATTACACTCACACTCTCTGCCTGCGCCGCTACCCATACCGTTACCTTCGTTCTCGGTGACGGAAGAGATCCCGTGACTGTTGAGGTGGCGTCGGACTCCGAGCTTTATTCGCCCGAGCCTCCCGAGGGCTACGTCTTTGGCGGCTGGTTTCTTGATGCCGAGCGCACAAGACCGCATCTTTCGGGCAAAATAACCGAGGATACAACGCTTTACGCAAGATTTGTCAAGCGCGGTGAGGTTGTTATCACCTTTATCTACGATAACGGTATGCCTGATACCACGCTTGTTATGAGCGGTACGCTGACTCAGCCTGCGGATCCCGTGAGGGCGGGCTACGTATTCGACGGTTGGATAGATTGCTCGACGGGCACGAAGTACTCCTTCAACACCACACCGGAGGCGCCTCACACCGTCTTAAAGGCTAATTGGCGGCCTGTCAGCGAGGGTGTTGCGCTCACAATACACCCGAACAACGGCGAGAGCGATAGTATCCTTCAGCTTGAGTACGCCGTTACGCCGAGCGAGCCTGCGACGCCGTCATCATCGAATTATGATTTTCTCGGGTGGTACGCCGATGCGGAGTGTAAAACACCCTTCGACTTTACTAAGCCATTAACCAAGGATACCGATATCTATGCCGGCTGGGGCATAGACCTTAACGCTGTAGGAAACAGAGTTGCAACCGAGGCTCTGCCAACCTCGGTTAAAATCAAGGCGGTGCTGACTAACCTTGCGGGCAGTCACGTATCGACGGGCAGCGGAGTTATATACGGCAAGCTTGCAGGGCGTTACTACGCCCTTACCAACGAGCACGTGGTCGACCCCGACGTAGATTATATATCCTCGCAGTATACCGTCACCGATGCCTATGGCATCGAGTATCGCGGAGTCTGCGTTGCAAAATCTGCTGAGTATGACCTCGCGGTAATACGCTTTGATGCTGCGGGAGCAGACCTCCCGGTTGCGGAATTTGCAAAGGAGGATCCCGTTGTGGGCGATCTTCTGATATCCGTAGGCAACCCGGACGGGCTTAGCAACGCCGTAACCTACGGCGAGGTGGTAAGGTATCACGAGGCATCGGTTAGTGGCGGTGAGGTCAGCTTCAAGGTGGGCTGGCATGATGCACCCCTTGACCAAGGCTCATCGGGCGGTGCAGTATTCAATACCAATATGCAGATTGTTGGAATTAATTTTGCCGCAGCAAAGGGAAGTGACGGCAGCTTCGTCAACGGTGCGTTTATCCAGCTCAGCCGCGTCTTTGAATTTTTGACCTACTACAACGTCGTGATAAATTAAATAGCAAAAGACAAAGCTCCGCAGAGAAGGCACAATTATGCCGCGCTCTATCTGCGGAGCTTTTTTTGAAAAAAGAGGAAAACGTATTGACAAATAGCTTATTAATTGATATAATGACAACGAACAGTTAAACGGTTGTTTAATCGTTTGACGGAAAGTGAGGCGCCAAGGTGAAGGAAAATTACTGTGACCGAGTACATAGCTGCGAGTGCGAGGAGCTTCATAAGCATATCGTGGATATAGAGAAGGGTGTACTGCCCGATGATGAGACGGCGTACGGGCTGTCCGATTTATTCAAGATATTCGGCGATGCCACGCGTATAAAAATTCTGTTCGCCCTTGAGGCAAGTCCGATGTGCGGATGTGACCTTGCGGCGGCGCTTGGGGTTACCAAGGCGGCGGTATCCTATCAGCTCAAAATGCTTCGTGCCCACGATCTTGTGCGCTCGAAGAAGGAGGGGAAGAACGTTATATACTATCTTTCCGACGACCACGTGCGCGCCATAATTGACTGCGCCATAGGCCATATCAGAGAATAATAAATTATATAACATAAGGAGATTATTGTGAAATTCAAGTTTAACATCACGGGTCTTGATTGCCCCAACTGCGCGGCAAAGCTCGCAGGCATCATGGAGTCTAAGGATGGCGTCAGCTCTGCTAAAATCAACTTCCTAACCGAGAAGCTAACCGTAGAATCCGAACTTGACGAGTCGGCTCTCGTAGAGCTTTTGCAGAAGACCGCAACCGCGTTTGAGAGCGGCGTAGTAATAGGAAAATAATGCTTGGCGCGATTAAAAGGTTTTTCGGAAGTGAGCTTCCCAGGATAATAGTTGGCATATCGCTTTTGTCCCCGCCCTTATTATCGAAGCGCTGAATATTGAGGTTTTGCCAACAATACTATACATTATGGCACTCGTTTTGACAGGAGCGCCGATATTTGTCGATGCGATACGCGGAATTTTGCGGCGAGATTTTCTCGATGAAAAGCTGCTTATGTGCGTAGCGTCGGTTGGCGCTGTTATAATCGGAGAGCTGACCGAGGGAGTGGCGGTAATGCTGTTCTTCCTTATCGGTGAGTACTTCGAGCATAGGGCAACGCGCGCGGCGCGCAGCTCGATAAGATCACTCATGGAAATACGCCCCGATACGGCACGTGTAATAGAGGGAGATGAAGAGAGCATAGTAGATGCCGAGGACGTCGAGGTAGGCTCTGTGATACTCATTCGCCCCGGCGAGCGTGTACCTATCGACTGCACCGTCCTCGAGGGGCTTGCAGAGGTGGATACCTCGGCGCTCACGGGTGAGTCGGTACCCCGACCGGTAGGCGTCGGCGACAGCCTCGACAGCGGCAGCGTTCTTCTTGGTGCGGCAGTTACCGCACGTACCGTTCGCTCATGCGATGAGTCGCGTGCCTCGCGTATACTAGAGCTCGTTGAAGAGGCGTCCGACCGCAAGTCGCGCGAGGAGAACTTCATTACCGCCTTCTCGCGTTATTACACGCCTATCGTAATGGCGCTTGCTCTGATAATGGCAATAATTCCGCCCATATTCAGCCTCCTTGAGTGGCGCGGACTTTATTCGTCTGCTCGCATCTGCCGAGCATAACTCCAATCACCCGATTGCGCGCGGCATCTGCCGTGCAGCGGACGGTATTCTTCCCACCGACTCGCTCGAGGAGCTTGCGGGCAGGGGAATAATTGCCGAAATCGAGGGCAAAATGGTTGCCGTCGGTAACGAGAAGCTGATGCAGCACGTCGGTGCTGAAATCACCGACGAGGTCGAGAGCGGTGCGGTGTACGTTGGTGACGGCATCAACGACGCTCCTTGCCTTGCACGCGCGGATGTCGGTATAGCTATGGGTGAGCGTGGCTCGGACAGCGCGATAGAATCGGGCGACGTTGTCATAATGTCGGATAGACTCGACAGAGTTGTCAGCGCTGTGAAAATTGCGCGCAAGACCGTAGGTGTAGCAAAGCAAAATATAGTCTTTGCCATAGGCGTCAAGGCTTTGGTGCTGCTTCTCGTCTCGCTTAACGTCGTCGGTATGTGGGCGGCGGTGTTCGCAGACGTTGGCGTGGCTGTTCTCGCTATACTCAATTCGATGCGCACCAGGATTGGCACATCACGGTAACAATCTTTGATTTATCACACTTTTTCCGATATTTTTCGCAAAAATCAACGAAAAAATACCAAAGGGGCTGTCTCATTAAGAATTCAATAAAAAC
>CAYZZJ010000104.1:0-6801 GCA_964482885.1 uncultured Ruminococcus sp.
TGGGGGTGGGAACACGCTGAGCAGCGCCGATCAGCTTGCCGTTCAGCTCGGGGATAACAAGGCCGATAGCCTTAGCAGCGCCGGTAGAGTTGGGAACGATGTTCTGTGCGCCTGCACGAGCACGTCTGAGATCACCCTTTCTGTGAGGACCGTCAAGGATCATCTGGTCACCGGTGTATGCATGAACGGTGGTCATGATACCGGACTGGATGGGAGCGTAGTCGTTAAGAGCCTTAGCCATAGGAGCGAGGCAGTTGGTGGTGCAGGATGCAGCGGAGATGATCTGATCGTCTGCGGTGAGGGTCTCGTTGTTTACGCCGAATACGATGGTCTTAAGATCGTTGCCTGCGGGAGCAGAGATAACAACCTTCTTAGCGCCTGCCTTGATGTGAGCCATGGACTTCTCCTTAGAGCAGTAGAAGCCGGTACACTCAAGAACAACGTCAACACGATTCTTCTTCCAAGGGCACTTAGCAGCGTCCTTCTCAGCGTAGATCTTGATCTCCTTGCCGTCAACGGTGATGGAGCCGGTCTCAACAACCTTGCCATTCTCGTCAACAACAGGGTTCTTGAAGGTTACGGTGTGGCCAGCATAGGGGCCCTGTGCGGTATCGTACTTAAGAAGATGAGCGAGCATCTCGGGGCTGGTGAGGTCGTTGATAGCAACGATCTGATAACCCTTAGCGCCGAACATCTGTCTGAAAGCAAGACGACCGATACGGCCGAAGCCGTTAATAGCAACTCTTACATTTGCCATTTTTGAAATTCCTCCAAAATATAAAAATTTATTAAAATCATATCAAGGGTGCGTACTTTCACACCCTAAAAATTATAGCATAAGATTTCGAAATATACAATAGAATTGACGAAATTTTATCAATTTGTTCAGTTTTTCGGAAAATATGAGATGTATATGTGGCATTTTTGAGCATTTGCTTGACTTTTTCTCTCGTCTGGGGTATAATTTACCCGACTGAGCGGGGCAATCGCGCGATATGTTGCCGAAAGGTGTTATCGTGAGGAAAGTCCGGGCATCGCAGGGCAGGATAACGGATAACGTCCGCCGAGGGTGACCTCCGGGAAAGTGCAACAGAAATAAACCGCCGTCTTTTGACGGTAAGGATGGAAAGGCGAGGTAAGAGCTCACCAGTTCTTCCGGTAACGGGAGTCCGCTGTAAACCCTATCCGATGCAACACCTTGGAATACGGTAGAAATACCGAATGCTGCCCGCATTATCCATGGTGGCAGAGCCTTCGGGCTTGAACTGCGCGGTGACGCGCAGTGAAGATAGATGATTGCTGCGCAGAGATGCGTACAGAACCCGGCTTACAAGCTCAGTCACCCCTAAGAAAAAACCACCGATTGCGAAGGCAAGCGGTGCTTCATCATAAAACCGAGCGCGACAATCAGCTGCGCTCGGTTTTTCTTTATAGTTTCGTTATATTCCGCAGAAATGACAACCGTAATTTACATATCCTGCATACAGTTGATTTTGATAAACGGAATCAGCTTCTCTATATTCTCGCGCCTTGGGGGAAGACTTCCCTCCTCCATGCAGGCTGCCGTGCCGTATGCAAGCGCGGTAGCGAGCGCCTCTCTGCCTCCCTGCCTCGTCATCTTTGCCGTGAGGAAGCCTGCTATCGTGCTGTCGCCCGCGCCAACGCTCGACATAACCTTTACCTCGGGGACGGATGCGGTGAATGTTCCCTCATCCGACGCCAATACTCCGCCAAGCTCGCCCAAGGTGAGTAAGACGTTCTCACAGCCCATATCGTGCATAGCGGCGGCTGCACTCTCGGCAGAAGCAAGGTCGGTTATGGAAAGTCCGGTAAGCGCCTCCGCCTCCCTCTCGTTGGGCTTGATGAGATATGGCTTCAGGGATATGATCTCCTCTAACTCGAGAGATTTTGAATCTATCACAAGCCCGGCACCCGCGCTCTTAAATCCGTGGAGAGCGCCGAGAATAGCCTGCTTATCAGAGCCTTCCGATATACTGCCCGAGAACACTATAATGCTATCCCGTGATACAAGTGGCAGAAGCTGCCCCTCCATATCCCCCACCTCGCGCGCGCAGACGGCGGGGCCACGGGTGGCTATCACGGTTTCCTCGCCTGTGTGATGTATATTTATATTTTCTCTCACTCTGCCGTCGGTAAGCGTATATAAGAGCTTCATTCCGCGTGCCGCAAGCGGTGCGACGAACTCCTCATACCCTTCCCTGCCGAGGACCATATAGCAAAGATTATCTATCCCGTTTTCGGTGAGCGCGCGGCTGACGTTAACGCCCTTCCCCGCGGAATCGCGGCTTATAACCGTAGCGCTGTTATATCCTCCGCGCTCGAAATCGGGCGAGGATATATGTAAATCCAGGGCGGGATTTACGGTAACTGTTATTATATTCACTGCGCACCTCTCATAAATTGTTATAGGAGCTACCTGTCATTTATAGTATCACAAAGGAGCGAGAATAACAAGACTTTTATTTTGTTTTTGTAAATTTTAAGCCCTCGCTCTTGCAAAAGCTTTCATAATAATTATAATTATATAGTGGAGTATTATCTCCGCTATGCGGAGGATAATGAGAATCACAGAATACGTATACAGCTTCATAAACGAGAAGCGAAGAATACCCAAAATAGGCTTTGTCGGTATCGGGGACTCCAATATCGCCCTACTGTGCGAGCTTGGGAATATGCGGGTATCCTTGCGCTCTGAGGTGGCGATAACCGCCGATTTACCGAGAGCGAGGAGCGAATACGACGTGCGCGAGGGGAGCGGATACCTTGGTGGAATATACGAGGATATTCTATTTCTTTCTCCGTCGGTAAGGCGGGATAAGCCCGAGCTGCTCGCGGCAGAGCGCGGCGGGGTGTGGCTATGCTCCGATGCCGAGCTGTTTTTTAAGAATAACAGCAGCGAAATATACGCAGTGACAGGCTCTGACGGTAAAAGCACCACCTCTACTCTTGCGGCTATGCTGCTTAAGGAAAGCCACGCGGACGCCGAGGCTATAGGCAACATAGGCGTTCCGTTTGCCGTGGCGAGAGCGAGGTGCGCGGTTGCTGAGCTGTCGAGCTTTCAGCTTTCCTACCTTGCGCCGAGGGTAAACGGCGCGCTTATCACGGGCATTACGCCGAACCACCTCAACTGGCACACGTCAATAGATGAATATATTGCGGCAAAGCTCAACGTTTTTACCGATGCCGAGCGCACAGTTATATCTCCGGATACGAAATATGCGGCAGGCGTAGCCGCGAGTGGCAGGCATAGCGCCGTCTATTCAGTATTATATTCACAGAGCGAGCTTAGGGCAACCTATCCCGCGGAGGAATATTTTTACCTCGATGACGGGTGCATAGCGAAGGACGGCGAGCGAATACTCGATACCGCCCTGTGCAATAGGCGAGAGCGGTATAATCTGCACAACCTCATGGGCGCTGTGGCGCTCACGTGGGGGAAATTTTCGTCGGAGCAGCTTATGAAGGTTGCAGAGAGCTTCTCGGGGCTTGAGCATAGGTGCGAAAGATTTCTCAGCGTGGGCGGCGTTGACTTTATAAATTCGTCTATCGACACCTCGCCCGCACGCACGTGCGCGACGCTTGATGCACTCTGCCGCCCCGTCAGGATTATAATCGGCGGGCGCGGCAAGGGGCTGTCGGTCGAGGAATGTATACCTACGCTTACAAAATACGCCGCGAGGATATCACTCTACGGCGAGGCGGGCGAGGAATATCTGCCCGCATTGCAAAGAGCCGGTATTGCTCAGTCGGTTGAGTGCGAGCTTTTTGCCCGCTTTGACGATGCGGTTGAGCATGCGTGCGAGGGGGTGCGTCAGGGAGATACAGTTCTTCTCTCCCCTATGGCAACGGGATACGGAGAATTCTCGAGCTTTGCCGAGCGCGGAATACATTTCAAGGAATACTTAAGAAAAAAATACCTACGCACGTGAGTGCGCGAAAGGATAGGATATGAAAAAAACAATCAGCCTGGTACTTGCTATCATAGTTATATTTTCGGCGGCGGCAGCGCTCGTCTCATGCGGAGGCAGTAGCGACGTTCCGTACGGAATGCAGCTCATACGCGGAGGAGATGATATAGGATATTACCTCTACGGCCCCGAGGAGTGGATAGTTGCAAATTCCGAGAGCCAGGGTATTGCCTGCTCGTACGTATCAAAGCTGAACAACACGTCGGTAACGCTGGTTGAGGCGAAGCTGCCCGAGGGAGTTGATATAAATCAGTATTTTGCCGCGGAGCTTCTGAAGTTCCCCGAGGATTTCGGCGTTGAGGTAACGCTCGCGCTCGAGGAATGTGACTTCGGCAACGCAGAAAAGGCGTACAAGACCTCATACACCTACAAGTACGGCGAATACAAGCACCGCTCGCTTCAGATATTTGCATTCTTCGAATCGCGCTTCTATATATTCACGTACACCGCGTCGATGAATCAGTACACCGAGGAGCTTACCTATTACGACAACTACCTCGAGAAGGTCAATTCGATCATCGAGAACGTGAAGTTCGTAACCAAGACCCCCGGGGGCGAGGCTGAGAAGCCCGAATATGAGCGCGACGAGGACGGATATCTGCTTGTTTCTGACAGGGCGCTTTGCGGCTTTGACCTCTACGTGCCCGAGGGCTATACACTCGATTATTCCGCAGCTATCGTCAGCGTCAGCCGCGAGGACGGCGCAAACGTCAACGTAACCGAGGCAACCGGCACGAATACGGACTCCGTGAGCTATTGGGAAACTAGGTTTGAGCAGCTCGGGGTTATTGCCGACGGCGAGGTTAAGATACTCCGCCGCGACGTTGACAATATCAAGGACGCGCAGGTGCGTGTTGAGCTTGGCGATGGCATTCAGGCTGTTGCGCTTGAGTACACCTATTCCCTGCTCGGCAAGAGCTACTCCTGCTATCAGGTGCTGATAGTCAAGGGTATGAGCGGATACGTATTCACCTTTACCGCCGAGAGTGGCAGCTATGGCGAGCTTTTGCCCGAGGTGAGAACAATTCTTTACAAAATGAAGTTCTGATATGAAAAACAGACCTATTTATCTTGACAACAGTGCGACGACGCAAATGTGCGACGAGGCGGTAAGGGCATACGTTGATGCTGCCACGAAGCATTACGGCAATCCCTCCTCGCTCCACGGCATAGGAGTTGATGCCGAGCATATAATGGATAGCGCAAGGCGTGAGATCATGCGTTCACTGTATGCGACGGGCGGTCATATAATTTTCACAGCATCGGGTACTGAGGCGAACAATCTTGCGATACTCGGCAGAGCGAGAGCAAAGGAGAGATTTCGCAATGGGGCGCGGATAATCATATCCGCCGGAGAGCATCCGTCGGTCGGCGAGCCTGCCAAGCTGCTTGAGAGTGAGGGATACTCGGTCACGAGGATATCCACCGCAGGCGGCGTGCTTAGCCTCTCCGAGCTTGAGGCAGCGCTCAGCCGTGACACCGTTCTCGTCAGTATTATGCTGGTAAATAACGAGACCGGTGCGGTATATAACATCCCCGAGGTCGCTAAGCTTATAAAAAAGAAAGCTCCCGACGCGTATCTGCACGTAGATGCAACGCAGGGGTATCTGAAATTTCCATTCTCTCCCGCAGGGCTTGGAGCTGATATGATTACGGTATCGGCACATAAGGTACACGGACCTAAGGGTATCGGTGCGCTTTACGTTTCCGAGAGGGTCAGGACCGAGCGCGGAATTGCACCCGTGATATACGGCGGCGGTCAGGAGTCGGGCATTCGCTCGGGTACTGAGAACGTGGCGGCTATCGCGGCATTTGGAGCGGCTGTGCAAGTTGGCTTCGAGGCGCTTCGGGAAAATAACGCGAGGATAAGCAAGCTGCGCGAGAGGCTTGTCGGCGGAATAAAGAAGGCACCCGCACTCTCAGAATTAAGTATAGCCGAGCCGCCCATGCACGCGCCGCATATAGTCAGCATTACTCTGCCCTCTATCAAGAGCGAAACGATGCTGCACTATCTTTCGAGCGAGGGGATTTACGTTTCCTCGGGATCGGCTTGCTCGTCGAACTCGGAACATAAGAGCGAGGCACTGATTGCATACGGTCGCAGCGAGGCTGAGGCGGATTACACAATAAGGGTTAGTCTATCGCACACGAATACCGAGGAGGATATTGACGAGCTGCTCCGCGCGCTTGGGTGCGGTCTTTTGAAGCTTGTCAGACTGAAATAATGACGGTTACGGTAATATCCGTCGGCACTCTTAAGGAGGCGTATCTCAAGGAGGCTGTCGCGGAGTATAAAAAAAGGCTCTCGCAGTATGCGAGAGTCGAGGACGTCGAATTACGCGAGGAGCGCATAGCAAACGAGCTTGATAAAAGTGAGATAGAGCGCGCGCTCGATGCCGAGGCAGATAAGATACTCGCCGCTATACCGCAGGGTGCGTATAGGATCGCGCTGTGTGTCGAGGGCAAGATGCAAAGCTCGGAGGAGCTGGCAGAGGTTGTAAGGCGCGCTATGGATACGTCGGGAAAGCTGGCGTTAATAATCGGCTCGTCTCACGGGCTTTCGCCGAGAGTTAAGGCGAATTGTGATCTTAAGTTGTCATTTTCGAGGCTTACGTTCCCCCATCAGCTGATACGGGTTAATCTCTATGAGGCTGTGTACAGGTCGTTTACGATAATTGCGGGGAAGAAATATCATAAGTAAATGCATACTTGACCTTCCCCTTTGGGGAAGGGGGACCACGCAGTGGTGGATGAGGTTGGTGGATGAGGTTTTCCTTATATGTGCGGCAAATCTTTCAATGCTGAGGTATAA
>CAYZZJ010000105.1:0-6776 GCA_964482885.1 uncultured Ruminococcus sp.
CAAGTCTGTAGCGGACTTTCACCGCCAAGTTGTAACGCGTGCCGAGCGCACTAGACAAAGCAGATATGCGGCGTAACAGCTCGCATATCTGTTTTTTGCTTTTCACATTTCACCGCAACCTTTAATTTTGAATTCTTAATTCTTAATTCTGAATTTAACATAAATTTTTGTTTACTTTACCTATTGTAAATTTTCGTTTTCATCTTGATTTTTCATTATAACTATGTTATAATGTTGATAGCTCGGTATATTTTATGCGCGAGCGGTGCGTGTGTGCGTGCTACAAACGCGCGAGAATGCCGTACCTTACACGACTTTTAAGGATCACAGATCATACATTTCTCTCGAAAGGACGCATTATGGACGAGTATAAAAGCATTATGGAGGCGCTGCTTCCCGAGCTTGAGAAGAAGGTAGGTGCAGCACCCGCCATATTCAATCTCTGGTTCGGCGGTATCGAGCTTGTCTCCTTTACCGATAAAGAGATCGTCTTTGCGGCGGCTACCCCGCTTAAAAAGAAGATACTTATAACCAAATATCTCGCTCAGATCGAGAGAGCCGTCGAGGAGGTTATGACCTTCCCTCTCGAGGTTAAGATCATCTCGCAGGACGAGCTGAACGCCGAGCCTGCATTTGAGGACGACGAGGACCTCGACGACGATGATGAGATCCCGACCCCCGACCCCGCCGAGGAGGACGACGGACGCGAGGAGATGATAACCGAGTTTATCTCAGGCTCATCTGATAAGCCCTCGGTCCTCGACAACTACACCTTTGATAACTTCGTTGTCGGCTCGTCGAACACCTTCGCGAAGGCGGCGTGCATGGCTGTTGCGAAGGACCCGACGGTATATAACCCGCTGTTTATCTACGGTAACTCGGGTCTCGGTAAGACGCATCTGCTCTACGCTATCATTAATTATATGAAGCACAACCACCCGAACCTGAAGATAGTCTACAAGAAGTGCGAGACCTTCCTTGCCGAGCTTATCGAGGCTCTGCAATCGGGCTGGGTGGTTTCCTTCAAGGAAAAATACCGCAGGTGCGACGTGCTTCTTATCGACGATATTCAGTTCCTGGCAGGTAAGGAAACGACACAGGAGGAGTTCTTCCACACCTTCTCGGCTCTTTACGAGTCGGATAAGCAGATTATCCTCACCTCCGACCGTCCGCCGAAGGATATAAAGCCCCTCTCCGACAGACTTAAGACGAGATTCGAGGGCGGACTTCTCGCAGACGTTCAGCCCCCCAACTTTGAATTGCGTATCGCTATTATACGCAAGAAAGCTGACGACATCGGCCTTGCTATCTCGAACGAGATGGTCGAATACATGGCTGAGAGGCTGCAGAACAACATCAGACAGATCGAGGGCGCACTCAAGCGTCTTTACGCCTTCTCGTCCTTCTCGGGCGCTCCCGTCACGAAGGATAAGATCGACGAGGTCGTTTCTATTATCGACCCCGGAAACATTCCCACCGACGCTATGATAGAGCGCATACTCAACGCGGTATGTAAGCAGTACGGCGTCGACGTCGAGAGCTTAAAGTCGAAGAAAAAGACCGACACGATAGCTAAGGCAAGACACGTTGCCATCTACCTTATCAAGAATATGACCAGCCTGACCCTTAAGGAGATCGGCGGCATATTCGACCGTAACCATTCGACGGTCATATCCTCTATTCAGTACGTTGAGCTTAATATGAAGACGGTCAACGGCTACGAGAGGGAGATAAAAAGGCTTAAGAAGGAAATCAAGGGATAATTTTCTCAACATTTTCGTGTTGAAAACCCTGAAATAACCTGTCGGAAAGCTGTCGAAAACGCGTTTGATTTTCGGTCAAAAATCCCCGACAGAAATTTTCCCGAATTCAACATTTTATTTGTCGAAAACAAATGCGGATAAACCCTTACTGCACAAGGCTTCTCCGACTTTTCAACACAATCGACACCACTACAATTATAATCACTAACAAATTAATCATTCATACAATGTATTTCTCTTTTGCAAAAAAGGAGACGAGAGGAGAACAAATGAAATTCACCGTACAAAGGTCCGCGCTCATCGCAAAGCTTGCTCCCGCCATGGGCTCGGTTTCAAATAAAAATACCATCACCGCCATTGAGGGCGTGCTTATAGAAACGCTTGACTCGGGTCTTATTCAGATCTCCACCTACGATATGAACAAGGGCTACAGAGCCACCATTGAGGCTATCGAGATCGAGCGCCAGGGCAGATTTATCATAAACGCACAGCGTCTTTATCAGACTGTGCGCGTGCTTTCGGACGACGAGATCACCTTTGATATAAACGACAGGCTCAACTGCGAGATCACCTCGGGTAAGTCCTCGTTCTCGATGTTCGCGCTTAAGGGTGAGGAGTTCCCCAACCTTCCCGAGCTTACCACCGAGCGCGGCTTCACGGTTTCCTCAGAGATACTTCGCAATATGATATCCAAGGTTGCGCACTCCATAGCCGAGCAGGATACAAGACCTATGCTCTGCGGCGCGTACTTCAAGGTTAAGAGCGACGGGCTTGAGGTCGTTTCCTGCGACTCCTACACTCTCTCGAAGTCCACCATGCTCTGCTCCATCGGCTCGCTTGCCATGGACGGCGAGGTAGGCTATTCCTTCATTATTCCCGGTCACGCGCTCGGCGAGCTTTCAAAGATGCTCTCTGAGGGCAAGGACGAGACGGTTAAGTTTTATCTCTCTCGTAAGCACGCGATAATCAAGAAGGCTGACGTTACCTTCTTCACGAGAACCATAGACAGCGAGTATATAGATTACAACAGAATTATTCCGCGCGATAATGATATTAAGGTAACCGTGGACCGTGAGAGATTCCTATCGGGTCTTGAGAGAGCCAACATCATCGCGGAGGAAAAGATACAGGGCGCGGGCAGAAGCTACGTTAAGCTCGCGATAGACCACCACTACCTCAACCTTACCTCCACCTCGGTCAACGGCGGCGTTTCCGACGAGATGGATTGCGTACACGAGGGCGGCAGCATCGTTATAGGCTTCAACTGCCGTTACCTTATCAACAGCGTCAGAGTTGCTGAGGGCGAGAACATTCTCATTACCCTCAAGAGCCCTAATCAGGCTATCACCATCGAGCCTGCGGAAAAGGACGAGAGCTTCTCCTACTTCTATATGATTCTTCCCGTAAGAATGAACGATTAATCGGAATTTATTAAATAATGAAAATAAAACGGCTTTACGCCGAGAACTTCAGAAATATAGAGAGCTGCGATATATCCTTCTCTCGGGGGGTAAATCTTCTCTTCGGCAATAACGCCGAGGGAAAGACGAATGCCGTTGAGGGAATATACCTCTTCTCGCGCGGCCGCTCGCACAGAACGGGCGACGACAGGGATATGATACGCTTCGGCACCGAGGGCTTCAGGCTTAAGATCGAGTACGAGAGCCTTGAGGGTGACGAGGTGCTTGAATACGCCTGCTTCGGGCGCGAGAGGGTGAGGAAGAAGAACGGCTATAAGATAAGCCGCGCCGCAGAAATGGTCGGCAGCTTCCGCTCGGTTCTCTTCTACCCTGACAATATGGAGATAGTTAAGGACGGGCCGGACGAGCGTCGCTCCTTCTTGAACGTAGCCGTATCGCAGGTCTACCCCTCTTATATCGGTCTTTATTCACGCTACAAGGAATCGCTCGACGCAAGGAACAAGCTCTTAAAGCTCTCGCGCGAGCATTATATCGACCCCTCGGAGATAGACGCGTGGTCGCTCTCTATGGCTGAGTACGCCTCCTACATTTATATAATGAGGACGGAATACCTAAAAAAGCTTGAGGTCTATGCTAAAAAATGCGCCCTCGAGCTATCGGGCGGCAAGGAGGAGCTTAGCCTCTCCTATAAAAGTGACGTCACCCTTACCGAGGATATGAGATGCGCGCCGTATATGATAGGCGGCGTGCTGACGGATATAGACCGTGAGGCGGTCAAGCGTGAGTATTACAGAATACTTACGGCAGAGGTCGCGCGCGAGTGCGCGGTCGGCTCGTCGCTGTGGGGTATTCAGCGCGATGACGTTGTTATAAGAATAAACGGTATTCTCGCACGCAGCTTTGCCTCTCAGGGTCAGAAGCGCTCTGTGGTGCTTGCGCTTAAGCTCGCCGAGGGTGAGGTCATAAGAGAAATATTCGGAGAATATCCCGTGTTTCTCTTTGACGACGTGCTCTCCGAGCTTGACGAGGCGAGGCGCAGATACATAATAGAGGGACTGAAGGACAGACAAATAATCATAACCTCCTGTGAGTCGGCAGAGCTTGCCGCGTGCGCCGATCTTATAATAGAGGTTAAGGAGGGCAGATATGTACCTTCACATCGGTAACGGCAAGAGCATACGCAAGCGTGATATCATAGGAATATTCGACTTGGATACCGCTACGGTCTCGGGCATAACCAAGAAATTCATAAACTCAAATCAGCAAAGGGGCAGGGTCGAGTATAACGACAGCGACCTGCCGCGCTCCTTCATTCTCGAGGACGGGAACAGGGGCTCTATGGTAAGACTGTCCCGCATATCAACCTCGGGTCTTTGCGTAAGGGCTGAGGGAGATTTCAGTGAAAAAACAGAAATTTAAGCTTTAAGGAAAGATAAACATGTCAAACGAAGTAAAGAACTACGACGACAGCCAAATACAGGTCCTTGAGGGTCTTGAGGCTGTAAGAAAAAGACCGGGTATGTATATCGGTACTACGTCGCTGCGCGGCCTTCATCACCTTGTTTACGAGATTGTAGATAACTCGATAGACGAGGCTCTTGCGGGCGAGTGCGACTGTATCACCGTTACGATATGGCCGGACAACAGCGTTTCGGTACAGGACGACGGACGCGGTATCCCCTCGGGTATGAACGAGAAGCTCGGGCTTCCCACCCTTGAGGTCGTTTACACCGTTCTGCACGCGGGCGGAAAGTTCGGCGGCGGCGGATATAAGATCGCGGGAGGTCTGCACGGTGTAGGTGCGTCGGTCGTTAACGCGCTCTCCGAGTGGGTCGAGGTCGAGAACTGCCGCGACGGTGAGAGATATACCGAGAGATTTGAGAAGGGTGCCGTTGCACGTCCGTTCTGCCACGAGGGCTCGTCCGAGGGTAAGCACGGTCTGTACGTGCGCTTCAAGCCCGACTCCACGATATTCGAGGAGACGGTATTCGACTTTGATATCCTTCTTACCCGTATGCGTGAGCAGTCCTTCCTTAACGCAGGCGTCAAGATCGTGATGATCGATAAGAGAGAGGGTCAGGAGAGAGAGGAGATACTCCACTATGAGGGCGGTATCGTTTCCTTCGTCGAGTATCTCAACAACGAGAAGCGCGGCACTCCCATTCACCCTCAGGTTATATACATGAAGGGCGAGGAGGACGGCTCTATTGCAGAGGTCGCTATGCAGTATAACGACAGCTACAATGAAACGATAATCTCCTTCGCTAACAATATGGCTACCATTGAGGGCGGTACGCACGAGACCGGCTTCAAGAACGCTCTTACCAAGGCTATCAACGACTACGCAAAGAAGATAGGCGCGATAAAGGGCGACGATAAGGGACTGTCGGGTGACGACGTAAGAGAGGGCCTTGTGGCTATCATCTCGGTCAAGCTCACCGACGCACAGTTCGAGAGCCAGACTAAGGCTAAGCTCGGTAACTCCGAGATGCGCCGCCTTACCGATAAGATAGTTTCAAAGAAGCTCGAGGAGTTCCTTGACGAGAACCCCGCCGTCGGTAAGATAATCATTGAGAAGGCTATGGCGGCTAACCGCGCAAGAGAGGCAGCGAGAAAGGCGCGCGAGCTTACAAGACGTAAGAACGTCCTTGAGGTATCCACCCTTCCCGGCAAGCTCGCCGACTGTAACGAGAGGGACGCACGCCTCACCGAGGTTTATCTCGTAGAGGGAGATTCGGCAGGCGGCTCTGCGAAGAACTGCCGCGACAGCCGCTTCCAGGCTATACTTCCTCTTCGCGGTAAGGTGCTTAACGTAGAGAAGGCAAGGCTCGATAAGGTCTATGCTAACACCTCGCTTATTCCTATTATCCAGGCGCTCGGCTGCGGTATCGGAGAGGACTTCAATATCGAGAAGCTCAGGTACGGAAAGATAATCATCATGGCCGATGCCGACGTTGACGGCTCGCACATCAGAGTTCTTCTTCTCACCTTCTTCTTCCGCCACATGCGCGGACTTATTGAGAACGGGAACGTATTTTTAGCTCAGCCCCCGCTCTACAAGGTGCATAAGGGTAAGCAGATGCGCTACGCCTTCTCCGAGGAGGAAAAGGATCAGTACGTTGAGGAGCTTGGTGTAAAGGGCGTTGAATCCGAGAGATATAAGGGTCTTGGTGAGATGGACCCAGAGCAGCTCTGGGATACGACGATGAACCCCGAGACGAGAACGCTTCTTAAGGTAACCGTAGAGGACGCTATCGCCTGCGACGAGATATTCTCGGTGCTTATGGGCGATATGGTTGAGCCGAGGCGCGAGTTTATAGCGAAGAACGCTAAATTCGTACAGAACCTCGATATATAAGGCTAAGGGAGGCTGTATTCACAACGTATGGAACACAATTATAAAAGTACTGATATTGAATTTCCAAATCAGCGAATAGAATATAGGGATATGGAGCGCGAGATAAAGACCTCGTTTATCGAGTATTCGATGAGCGTTATCACCTCGCGTGCCCTGCCCGACGTCAGGGACGGTATAAAGACCGGACAGAGGCGTCTCCTCTACGCTATGTACGAGGATAACATTACACACGAT
>CAYZZJ010000106.1:0-6731 GCA_964482885.1 uncultured Ruminococcus sp.
ATAATGCATTTGACTGGTCAAATGCGATGCTTGCACTTTTGTAAAAGTGTAAATTTTCCGCTAAGAACATCACCCATTAGCCTCGGCTATTGACAAAGCCGCTTCGTTTTGGTATAATCTACTCGTAAGGAAAATATTTCTAGATTTGGAGGAAATAAAAATGCAGAAGACTATGATCACTCTCGGCAGCGTTCAGTCCGTCAGAGATTTCGTACAGCAGGTTATACTTCTTGATTATGAGGTAGACCTTGTTCAGGGCAGATATATCGTTGACGCTAAGTCCATTATGGGTATCTTTGCGCTCGACACGCTCTCTCCCATTGAGGTTATCGCACATACCGACGATGCCTCCGCTTTCTTCGCTAAGATCGACTGCTTCATTCTCAAGTAAGAGTGTTCGGTTTTGCTGAAAAGTGAGCGGCTACCCGACAAAGACGGGTAGCCGCTCCTTTTGTTTTTTAGATCAAGGTAAGATTGTTTATATCATCGAACACAAGCGGCTCGCGCACGTCGGGGCGCTCGGTTTCAACGGTGAGGTTCTCTATAGTAAGTCCGTCTATATGGCGGAAGTATATTCCCTTTGCGGGCAGGATATTTCCATAGGCGTTGACCTCGGGGTATTCGCCGTTATCGTCGGGAACGTCGGGGTTGAAGGACTGGCAGCCGCCGTCAAGCGAGAGGTGAATGTTGCGAAGAGTGATGTTCTCGAGCGGAATACCGGGCAGACCGCAGCAGTTAGAGGTCATCTGCCAATCGACGTATCTGTTGAGCTTGAGAGTATCGAAATCGGGGTTCAGCTCGAACTGATTGCTCGGATTCATCTTGCCGAGGAATACCCAGGGATACTGTATGGGATCATTCATTTTGTAGGATCTGTAATAGGTCTCGATAATCTCGTATTCATGGTACGGACCCGTAGCTCTCAGATTTTCAATAGTAACGTTTCTGATGCGTCCGATCTCGCGTCTCTTAGGTCCGCGCATTCTTCTTCCGATATGTATAAAGAGGGGAGCATTAACGTTTTCCATAGTAACGTTTCTTATCGTGACGCCGTCGATAATCGCACCGTCAACGCTCTCGATTGCGATACCCGTTATACGTGTGTCGGTGATTTCAATATTCTCTATGAGAATATTCTCAAATCCGCCATTCGTCTCCGTGCCGAACTTTATAGAGGAGCAGCGGCTGCGAAGCTTACAATCCCATACGTGAATATTGCGGCATACGTCGGCAACGTTGAGGTTCCAGGAGGACTTGAATACGATAGCATCGTCGCCCGCCTCGATCTCGCAGTCGTGTATACGGACGTTCTTCGAGTTGTCGGGGCTGACGCCGTCGATATAAACTCTCATTTTAAGACCGTAAATATCTACCTCCTCGCAGGCGGTGAAGTATACGGCAAGGTCTGTCGCGTTGTATATTTCAAGGTTAGCTACGGTAACGCCGTGACAGCCGACGAGGGCTATACATCTCGGTCCGCGGTTAACGATTTTGCGTACGTTGTCCTCGTCCCATACCGAGCGCATATCGATTACGCCGCCGCCCCGTATCGCTATGTTATCGCAAAGCCTACCGACAAAGAGCGAGCAGTTGAAATGGCTGTGCGACACGTCCTGATAAAGGGGATAGTTTATATCCTCCTCGGGCGCGAAATCATAGAAGTTGAGCGAGCCTAAAACCTTAGTGCCGCGAGGTATTTCAATTGTGACGTTGCTCTTTAAGAAGACGGTAGAAAGGACGTACTCTCCCTCAGGGAAAAGAACGGTTCCGCCTCCCGCCTTATAGCACGCATCAACTGCAGCCTGTACTGCGGCAGTATTGAGCGTTACGCCGTCTGCTACAGCACCAAAATCCTTGATATTGTAAATCATAGTTGTCCTCCTTGCGCCATTTTGCGCTTAATTATCTTCTAAAAGAACATTGTACAGCTCGGACTTTGACATTCCTCTGTCCTTCGCCGCCGCCTTTATCGCCGCCATTTTCGGCATTCCCTCGGCCTCGTAATGACGTACGTGCATGGCAGGTGTCATAGTGAGAAGCGCGCTCTTGTCAGAGCCTCTCTTATTTCCGTCGCCGCCCTCGACAATAAGTACGTACTCGCCCCTCGGCTCATGCTCGGCATAGTATTTGGTAGCCGCGCCCAGCGTGGTACGTACTACCTCCTCGTTGAGCTTCGTCAGCTCGCGGCAAAGCGAGATTTTTCTCTCCTCGCCGAATATATCCGCCATATCCAAAAGCGTAGCCTTCAGCTTGTGCGGCGCCTCGTAGAATATCAGCGTTCTGTCGTCAGCCGCGACAGCCTCAAGTCTTGTGCGGCGCTCGCCTGCCTTAGGCGGTAAAAAGCCCTCAAAGGCAAATCTCGACGTACCAAGCCCCGACAGTGCCAGCGCGCTCACCGCAGCACAGGCTCCGGGGATAATTCTTACCGTAATACCCGCCTCGGCACAATCCCTTACCAGATCCTCTCCGGGGTCGCTTATCGCTGGCATTCCCGCATCGGTAACCAGAGCACAGCTCTCGCCCCCAAGCAGTCTCGATACTATCCGTTCGCCGCTCTCGCGCCTGTTATGCTCGTGATAGCTTACAAGCTCGGCGCGTATGCCGTAGCAGGAGAGCAGCTTCGCCGTATTACGAGTATCCTCGGCGGCAACGAAGCTCACCTCGGACAGCACCTTTTTAGCTCTCTCGGAAATATCCGCGAGATTTCCTATGGGCGTGGCAACGAGGTACAGTACCCCGTCCTCGGTCTTATTCTTTTCCGTCTGTGCCATACTCACCGTCCAATTTAATTATTTCACCGAAAATCCGTCGGGGAAGGAGCCATGCTCCATTATGTATTCCATATCCTCGCCGTACTCGCGATGCTCCTTATCCTTGTACATTATCAGGGGGCGTGTCATTCTCATACCGCTCTTACCCCCGCGTTTTCCTTCTATCAGAACCATAGACGGCTCGGAGATGGTGTCCGCCATTACCGCCGTCATTCGCTTCGGCTCTATTCCGCATTCGCGCATCGCCGCGACAATATCCGTCAGCCTGTCGGGGCGGTAGACCGCATAGAACGCGCCTCCGAATTTCAGTAGCCTCTTTGCCGCCGTAAGAAAGTCGGCGATAGACCCGTGTACCTCGTGTCTTGCTATGTTCTTCTTATTTATTCTGTTTCTATACCCCGAGCTTGTTTTCATATAAGGTGGGTTGGTAAATACCACCTCGCACTCCGGAGAGCGCAGCTCTCTTACGTCGGCACATATTGCCGTAATTCTCTCTCCAAGCCCGTTGTATTCTATGTTACGTCCGATAAGCTCCGCAAATTCGGGCTGTATCTCGGCGCAGGTTATTTTATCAACCTTGCCACGCGTGGCGAGAAGCATTGATATTATTCCCGTTCCGCCACCAAGCTCGATGCCCGATTTATACCCGCTGCTGATATATCCCGCGAGCAGGAGCGCGTCGGTACCAAAGGTAAGTCCCTCGGTATCCTGGATAAGCGAGAGCGAATCGTTGACGTAATCCAGTCTTTCGTTTTCCTTTAGCTCCATATACGATAAAGCGGCTGTGCCGCACCTCACAAGTTAAAGAATAACCGCATTCCCGATTCCTCCGTTCAAGACAGCAGACTGTCGACGGGAAGTACGAAAATGCGGTTAATAAGTATCCCCTTTGGAATTACTCCTCAGCGGGTGCGCCTACGGGGCAAGCGTCAGCACAGCTACCGCAGCTTACGCAAGCGTCAGCGTCGATAACGTACTTGTCATCGCCCTCGGTGATGCAGCCGGTGGGGCAAGCATCAGCACAAGCGCCGCAAGAGATGCAATCATCAGAAATCTTGTATGCCATTACAGATACCTCCATATAAAAATGTAACTTAGATCGAGGCTGTGCCTCGACAATTCTATTCTAACATATTAAATACAAAAATCAAGAGTCTTTTGAAAAAAAGTCAAAAAAGCGTGACTTTTGCTTAGGATAACGCCGCTTATTCGTCTGCTCCGCCGCCCTCGTCGCCATCGGGCTTATCCTGCTGCCTTTTGCCGAATCTGATTACGCGGATCTCCTTATGCTTGTAGAGCTTTGGCTGATCCTTTTCGTTGTCATTGAGCTTCACGCGCACCTCTCCCGAGAGCGGCTTTATCTCGACAACTGTGCCCTCACCGTCAACGGTGCTGACGAGCGAGCCTGTCGTAGGCATGCTCCTGATAGCCTCCTCGTAGACCTCATGCTCGTACTTAAGGCAGCACATAAGCCTGCCGCACGCGCCTGAGACCTTGGCAGAGTTAAGCGAGAAGTTCTGCTCCTTCGCCATCTTTATCGATACCTGAACGAAATCGGTGAGGAAGCCCGCACAGCAGTATTTTCTGCCGCATACACCGAGCCCGCCCATCATCTTTGCCTCGTCTCTTATTCCTATCTGACGAAGCTCGATTCTTGTGTGGAAGGTAGATGCAAGATCCTTTACCAGCTCGCGGAAATCAACTCTCGACTCGCAGGTGAAGTAGAATATCAGCTTGGAGTTATCGAAGGTGTATTCGACCGCCACGAGGCTCATCTCAAGCCCGTGCTTTGCAATCTTCTTCTTGCAGATTATTGCCGCGTCCATCTCAAGCTCGTGATTTCTCTCGGCTCTCTCAAGGTCCTCGTCCGTCGCTATTCTGGTGATAGCCTTGAGAGGGGGTACGACCTCGCTTTCGGGAACCATTTTGTTGGCGATCTTGACCGTTCCCATTTCAACGCCGCGAGCCGTGTCTACTATGACCCTGTCTCCGAGCGAGCATTTGAAGCTGCCGGGGGAGAAGTAGTAGATCTTTCCAGCCTCGCGGAAATTAATTCCAACTATTTCAACCGCAGGCACGTCGGAAGGTATTCCATCCGCCTTAGGCTCTGCAGCTATCTCGTCGATTACGTTCGCGGGAGGAGCGGCATCCTCCCTTGCAGCCTCCTCGGTGGTTGTGACTGTATCCTTGTTTTCGGGCTTTTCCGCGCGCTTGTGGCGGCTGAAATGCCTGTGTCTTCTTTTCTTGTTTTCCTTTTCTGTCATTGTTAAATCCTTTGCTCCTACGCCATTCGCAGCTCTGCTCCGAGAGATGCAAGCAGCGCGGATATATTTGCATTTTTTGTGTTATCGTTGTAAGCTCTGCTTACAATATCGTACAGCTTAAACAGCTTTTTAAGATTTGCCGTGCCTGCGGTGTCCTCCGCCTCCTCCTCGCTTCGGAAGAAAAGCATATCACACACCGACCCCTCCTTGTGCTTGATGAGGTCGCTTATAGCCAGCATAATTCTTTCAAGCGAGAGCGACAGCTCCTGCCTGTCGGTGGATTTTGAGGGCATAGCGGACAGAGCAGAGTAAATATCGGCATAGCTGCCCGAGCGGCAAACAGCGCGGAGTATACCTATCGTCTCGCTTCTTTCCTCTGCGAGCGACTCGCGCCTGTCGGGCTTCAGCATATCCATAGCCATGCCTATGCGCCCGTCCGCGCTCGCCGTCGCTATTTCAAAGCCGTCGGGGTCGACGCGCGATACACGCTCGGCATCTCTGTCGGTGGTTATAAGATACTCTCTTATCTCATCGGGCTTGAAGCGCGACATAGCGATATACTGCGCTCGGCTTTTAACGGTGGTAAGTATCTTGTCCGTGCCGCTTGCAAGCAGCATGATAACGACGTTCTTCGGCGGCTCCTCGAGAGCTATGAGAAGCGCGTTTTGCGCCGCAGGGGTCAGCGCCTCTGCGTCTGAAATGATGTAAACCTTGTATTCCGCCTCGGTCGCAGAGAGAAACATATCGCGTCTCAGCTCCCTGATAGGCTCAACGCCTATCGTTGCACGTCCTGCCTCGCGCACAAGCGTATGTACGTCAACGTGCCCGTCACCGAGTATGCGCTTACAGCTCGGACATACCGCGCAGGGGAGCGGATAACGCTCGTCGTTTTTATTCGCACAGCAGAGGGCTGCCGAGATTTCTTTCGCCAGCGTCATTTTTCCCGAGCCGGCTCCGCCGTCTATAAGAAAGGCGTGAGGAACGTGTGAGGTCAGTATGGCGTTGCCAATGCGCGCCTTAGTAGCGTCGTTTCCAAACAGCCTTGGAAATATATCTCTCATATCGCGCACCTCCTGTTTTTTCGCTCGGGACGAATATCTCACCAACATATATTCTATCACCGAACGCACCAAAAGTCAATGATTTTGTGCTTGCGCTCGCGTGAATGTTCGTGGAAAAATATAAAAAATGCCAAAAGTGGTTGTTTTTTTCGCTCCGCTGTGGTAAAATGTTATACTAGATAAATATAGTTCCTCGCACCGCCCGGCCCATCTGTCAGGTAAGGGCGCGGAACAAAAGGAGACTTATGGAAAAGTTTTATCTTACAACTGCGATAGCATACGCTTCGCGCAAGCCGCATTTCGGCAACACCTACGAGATCATTATGTCCGACGCCTTTGCCAGATTTCAGAAGAGAATGGGCAAGGACGTATTCCTTTGCACGGGTACGGACGAGCATGGACAGAAGATAGAGAACCTTGCAAACGAGGCAGGCATATCCCCGAAGGAGTACGTTGATAAGGTCGCCGCCGAGATCCGCGGAATATGGGATCTTATGGGCGTTGAGTACGATCATTTCATTCGTACCACCGACGACTATCATACCGCCGCCGTACGCAAGATATTCAAGAAATTCTACGATCAGGGCGATATATACAAGGGCTTCTACGAGGGCTGGTACTGCACTCCCTGCGAG